>NZ_JBJLSK010000023.1:0-63512 GCF_050871965.1 Kineococcus lubricus | reverse complement strand
CCCGCCGCACCGCGGCGGGGCCCCCGCGTCGTCCCCGGACCGTGCGGGGATCAGGCGGTGCTGGCCTCGGTGTAGACCGCCTTCGCGGCCTCGCCCAGCAGCGGCCCGTACAGCACGCTGGAGTTGTTGTCGTAGCTGAAGCTCACCACCGACGTCACCGTCCCGGCGCCCGTGGCGGGGTCGAAGTCGCGCAGCCACGGCCCGCCGCTGGACCCGCCGGCGAGGTCGCACAGCGTGGCGCGGTCCGTCGTCGACCCCGGCCCGGAGTCGGTGAACTCCCAGCCCGCGCAGTACTGCAGGGTGGAGCCGTCGACCTCCACCGAACCGTCGGGGTTCAGCGTCTTGCCCGGGTACCCCAGCACGGTGACGCGCGAGAGCGTGTCGGTGAAGTCGATGCCGTACGCGCCGACGGCGTCCTTCAGCGACCTGCCGTCCCGCGGCGAGGCCACCGCGAAACCGATGTCGAAGTTCAGGGCCGCCGCCGAGGACTGGTCCTGGGTCTGCCACTGCGTCGTCGTGAACATCTTGCCGATCGAGAACCGGCCGAGGGGTTCGACGGTCCCGTCCAGCCCCGGCACGAACACCACGTTCGTCGACGCCTTCCCGTTCTCGGTGAGGCAGTGCCCCGCCGTGACGACGACGTTCCCCTTCGGGGAGTCGACGCTGCTGGCCGTGCACTCGTACTTCCCGGCGCCCTGGGTGAAGTACAGCCGGCCGACCCGCGACTGCGTGGCCCCGGCCCAGTCCGTGGCCGTGCTCACCGCGTCCCCGGTGACCACTCCGGACGCCGTCCGGGCCGAGCGGGCCAGCGTCGGGGGCTGGGCGGTCGCCAGCGTCGAACGCGTCGGGGAGGCGGAGGGGTCCGCCGGAGCCGGGACCGCCCCGGCCGCGTCAGAGGCGTCACCGGCGTCACCGGTCGCGGCGATCGACCGGTCCAGCGGGGTCGCCTCGGCGATCCGCTCCGGCGTCCAGTAGTCGAGCGCCTGCTGCTGGGTCGCCTCGTCCACCGCGGACAGCAGCGAGACCGCCGCGCCGGACTCCCCGACGGGGGCCGCCGCCGCGGACGAGGCGGCGGCGACGCCGCCGAACGTGACGACGGCGGCCGATGACGCGGCGATCAGGCTCCGCGTGAGGTGCTGGCGCATGGCGGGTGTCCCTCCGAGTTCGCGTGCTGCTGGGGTCATCCTTGCCGATCCGGTGCAGATCCGTCGCCACCGGCCGGTCACGGGGCGTCGCGGTCCGGGGCGCAGGACATGATGGCCGCGTGAGTTCTCCCGACCCCCGCGAGGTCGTGCTGCTGGGCAGCACCGGATCGATCGGCACCCAGGCCCTCGACGTCGTCGCCGCCGCGCCGGGCGCCTTCCGGGTCGTCGCGCTCGCCGCCGGCGGGGCCGACGTGGTGGCGCTCGCCCGGCAGGCGCTGGACCACGGCGTCGCGCTCGTCGGGGTCGCCCGCGCCGACGCCGAGGCCCCCTTGCGCGAGGCCTTGCGCGAGCACGCCGCCGGCCGGCCGCTGCCGCGCGTCGTCGCCGGCCCCGACGCCGCGACCGAGGTCGCCGCGCACCCCTGCGACGTCGTGCTCAACGGCATGACCGGCTCGGTCGGGCTGCGGCCCACCCTCGCCGCCCTGGCCACCGGCCGCACCCTCGCCCTGGCCAACAAGGAGTCCCTGGTCGCCGGGGGCCCGCTGGTCACCCGCGCCGCCGCCGCCGGGCAGATCGTCCCCGTCGACTCCGAGCACTCCGCCCTGGCCCAGTGCCTGCGCGGCGGCCGTGCGCAGGAGGTCGCCCGGCTGGTCCTGACCGCCAGCGGCGGCCCGTTCCGCGGCCGCACCCGCGCGCAGCTGGCCGGCGTCACCCCCCAGCAGGCCCTCGCGCACCCCACCTGGTCGATGGGCCCGGTCGTCACGACGAACTCCGCCACGCTGGTCAACAAGGGGCTGGAGGTCATCGAGGCCGCGCTGCTGTTCGGGTTCGGCTACGACCGCATCGACGTCGTGGTCCACCCGCAGTCGGTCGTGCACTCCATGGTCGAGTTCACCGACGGCTCCACCCTCGCCCAGTGCTCCCCGCCGGACATGCGGCTGCCCATCGCCCTGGGGATGTCCTGGCCCGCGCGGGTCCCCGGCGCCACCGCGGCCGTCGACTGGACCCGCGCCGCGAGCTGGACGTTCGAGCCCGTCGACACCAAGGCGTTCCCCGCCCTCGACCTCGCCCGCGAGGCCGGCCGGCGCGGGTCGACCGTCCCGGCCGTGTTCAACGCCGCCAACGAGGAGTGCGTCGCCGCCTTCCACGAGGGCCGGCTGCCGTTCCTCGGCATCGTCGACACCGTCGCCCGGGTCGTCGCCGAGCACGAACCCGCCGGGGACCCCCGCGACGTCGAGGACGTCCTGGCCGCCGAGGAGTGGGCCCGCGCCCGCGCGAACGAGCTCGCCGCATGAGCGAGGTCCTGCTGTGGGTCGTCGGCATCCTCGCCGCCGCGGTCGGGGTGGCCGTCTCCATCGCCCTGCACGAGGTCGGGCACCTGCTGCCCGCCAAGCGGTTCGGCGTGAAGGTCACCCAGTACATGGTCGGTTTCGGCCCCACGTTGTGGTCCCGGCGCCGCGGGGAGACCGAGTACGGCGTCAAGGCGGTCCCGCTCGGCGGCTACATCCGGATGGTCGGGATGTTCCCGCCGGGCCCCGACGGCCGGCTGCGGGCCAGCTCCACCGGCCGCTGGGCGCTGATGGCCGAGGAGGCCCGGCAGGCGAGCGCCGTGGAGGTCGAGCCGGGGGAGGAGCACCGCGCCTTCTACCGGCAGGCCGTGTGGAAGCGGCTCCTCGTCATGTTCGGCGGCCCCCTCGTCAACCTCGTGCTGGCCCTGGTCCTGACCGCCGTCGCGGTCAGCGCCATCGGGCGGCCGGGGTACGTGCCGACGCTGTCGGCGGTCTCGCAGTGCGTCCTGCCGGCGACCAGCACGGCCACCACCTGCACCGACGCCGACCCGGCCGCTCCCGGCGCCGCGGCCGGCCTGCGCCCCGGCGACGAGGTCGTCGAGTTCGACGGTGCGCCCGTGCGGGACTGGGAGTCGCTGTCGGCCGCCATCCGCGAGCGCGGTGGGCAGGCCGTCGACCTCGTCGTCCTGCGCGACGGGCAGCGGGTCCCGCTGACCGTCACCCCCGTCCTGACCCAGCGCGCCGTCCTCGACGCCCGCGGCGAGCCCACCGGGCAGACCCGCGAGGTCGGGTTCCTCGGCGTCTCGCCCTCCATCGCCGTCGTCCGCACCGACCTCACCGAGGTCCCGGCCGTCGTCGGGCAGCAGGTCGGCCAGGTCGCCGGCATCGTGCTCCGGCTGCCGCAGCGGCTCTACGACGTCGCGCAGGCCGCGTTCGGCTCGGCCCCGCGCGACCCCGACGGGCCCATCGGCGTCGTCGGCATCGGCCGGCTCGCCGGGGAGCTCAACGCGCAGCCGGCGGTCATCCCCGGCGACGAGCTGGCCGAGCGCACCTCCCGGCTGGTCTCGCTGCTCGCCGGGCTCAACGTCGCGCTGTTCGTCTTCAACATGGTCCCGCTGCTGCCCTTCGACGGCGGCCACATCGCCGGCGGCCTGTGGGAGGTCGTCAAGAAGGGCGTGTTCCGGCTGCGCCGCCGCCCCGACCCCGGGCCCGTGGACGTCGCCAAGGCGATGCCGGTGGCCTACGGCGTCTCGATCCTGCTCGTGGGGATGAGCGTGCTGCTGCTGTACGCCGACATCGTGCGGCCCGTCACGCTGGACCGGTGAACTCCCCGTGAAGAGCACCGCCCCTGGTCGTCGGCCGGCGGCGGCGGGTTGATACTTGACCCCGTGAGCGTCAGCCTCGGTCTCCCCGCCCTCCCGCCGCCCGTCCTGGCCCCCCGCCGCAAGACCCGGCAGATCCAGGTGGGCCGCGTCGGCGTCGGCAGCGACCACCCCGTCTCGGTGCAGTCGATGACGACCACGCCGACGACGAACATCAACGCCACGCTGCAGCAGATCGCCGAGCTGACCGCGACCGGCTGCGACATCGTCCGCGTCGCCTGCCCCAGCGCCGACGACGCCGAGGCGCTGCCGATCATCGCGAGGAAGTCGCAGATCCCGGTCATCGCCGACATCCACTTCCAGCCCAAGTACGTCTTCGCGGCCATCGAGGCCGGCTGCGGCGCGGTGCGCGTGAACCCGGGCAACATCCGCAAGTTCGACGACCAGGTCAAGGACATCGCCCAGGCCGCCAAGGACCACGGCGTCTCGATCCGCATCGGCGTCAACGCCGGGTCCCTGGACCCGCGGCTGATGCAGAAGTACGGCAAGGCCACCCCCGAGGCGCTCGTCGAGTCCGCCGTGTGGGAGGCGTCGCTGTTCGAGGAGCACGACTTCCACGACTTCAAGATCTCGGTCAAGCACAACGACCCCGTCGTCATGGTCCGCGCCTACGAGCTGCTCGCCGAGCGCGGCGACTGGCCGCTGCACCTCGGCGTCACCGAGGCCGGCCCGGCGTTCCAGGGCACCATCAAGTCCGCGACCGCGTTCGGGGCCCTGCTGTCCAAGGGCATCGGCGACACCATCCGCGTCTCGCTGTCCGCGCCGCCGGCCGAGGAGGTCAAGGTCGGCCTGCAGATCCTGCAGTCGCTGAACCTGCGCCCGCGCAAGCTGGAGATCGTCTCCTGCCCCTCCTGCGGCCGCGCCCAGGTCGACGTCTACTCCCTGGCCGACGCCGTCACCGAGGGCCTGGAGGGCCTGACGGTCCCGCTGCGGGTGGCCGTCATGGGCTGCGTCGTCAACGGCCCCGGCGAGGCCCGCGAGGCCGACCTCGGGGTCGCCAGCGGCAACGGCAAGGGCCAGATCTTCGTCAAGGGCGAGGTCATCAAGACCGTCCCCGAGCACGCCATCGTCGAGACGCTCATCGAGGAGGCCAACCGGCTGGCCGCCGAGATGGGCGAGCCGGCCGACGACGCCGCCGCGGGCGCCCCCGTCGTCACCGTCGGCTGACCGGGCCGCCGACCCGCCCGTCGAGCGCGACTCACCGCCGGCTCGCCTCGACCGGGCGCGGTTCAGCGGGCAGGATGCCGGGGTGTCCCTGACCAACTCCGCTGCGCGAGGCTCGGCCACCGCGGGGACCCTGCGCGTGCTCGGCGGCGCCGACGCCCCCGCCCTGCTGCGCCTGTGCGAACGCGACCCGGTCGCCAACCTCTTCGTCTCCGCGCGCCTGCTCGGGCTCCTGGCCCGCCCCGGCACCGACCTCGGCGGTCAGGTCTGGGGCTGGTTCGAGGACGGCCGGCTCGTCTCGGCCTGCTGGGCCGGGGCCAACCTCGTCCCCGTCGAGGCCACCCCCGCCGCGCTGGACGCCTTCGCCGCCCAGGCCCGCGCCGAGGGGCGCCGCTGCTCGTCGCTGGTCGGGCCCGCGGAGTCGGTGCTCGCCCTGTGGCGCCGCCTCGAACCGTCCTGGCGCGGGGTCCGGGAGGTGCGGGCGCACCAGCCGCTCATGGTGTGCGACACCGAACCCGCCGTCCGCCCCGACCCGGCCGTGCGGCGCGCCACCCTGCGCGAGCTCGACCTCGTCGTGCCCGCCTGCGTCGCCATGTTCACCGAGGAGATCGGGTACGCCCCCGCCCCGCCCGACGGCGGCGGCGCCTACCGCGCGCGCATCGCCGAGCTGGTCTCCACCGGCCGCTCCTTCGTGCGCATCGACGCCGGCCCGGCCGGCCCCGAGGTCGTCTTCAAGGCCGAGCTCGGCGCCGTCACGCCCAAGGTCGTCCAGGTCCAGGGCGTCTGGGTCCCGCCGCACCGGCGCGGCGAGGGGCTGTCCGAACCGGGGATGGCCGCCGTCGTGGAGGCCGCCCGCGCCGACGGCGTCCAGCACGTCTCCCTCTACGTCAACGACTACAACGCCCGGGCGCTCGCGGCCTACCGCCGGGTCGGGTTCCGCGAGGTCGGGTCCTTCGCGACCGTCCTGTTCTGAGCTCAGGGCCCGGGCGGGGCGGGTGGGGGCTCCTTGCGGGGCCGGCCCCGACGGGGCACGTCGTCCGCGTCGCCGGGCATCCGCCCCTGCCGCCGGAGGGCGTCGCGCAGGACGAACTCGAGCTGGGCGTTGACGCTGCGCAGCTCGTCCGCCGCCCAGCGGGCCAGGGCGTCGTGCACGGCCGGGTCGAGCCGCACGAGCACCTGCTTGCGGGCCCGCTTCCCGGGGGCGGCGTCCGGCGGAGCCACGGCCGTCAGCCGTAGAGGGTTCCGGTGTTCACGACCGGCGTGGCCCGCCCGTCGCCGCACAGGACCACGAGCAGGTTGGAGACCATCGCGGCCTTGCGCTCCTCGTCGAGGTCGACGACGTTCTCCTCCTGCAGGCGTGCCAGCGCGAGTTCCACCATGCCGACGGCGCCGTTGACGATCTCCTCGCGGGCGGCGACGATCGCCGACGCCTGCTGGCGCTGGAGCATGGCCTGGGCGATCTCGGCCGCGTACGCCAGGTGCGTGATGCGGACCTCGACGACCTCGACGCCCGCGACGACGACCCGGGCGGCGACCTCGTGGGCCAGTTCGTCGGCCACCACGTCGGTCGAGCCGCGCAGGGACGTGCCCGCACCGGACGGGTCGTCGTACGGGTGCGTGGTGACCACGTGCCGCAACGCCGACTCGCTCTGCATCTCGACGAACTCGGAGTAGTCCTCGACGGCGAACGTGGAGCGCGCGGTGTCGGCGACCTGCCACACGACGATGGCCGCGACCTCGACGGGCGAACCCGTGGCGTCGTTGACCTTCAGGCGTCCGGTCTCGAAGTTGCGCACCCGGACGGAGACGGCCGTGCTGGTCGAGAACGGCACGAGCAGGACCAGGCCGGGCCGGCGGATCGTGCCGGTGTAGCGGCCGAAGAACTGCACGACGCGGGTCTGGCCGGGCTGCACGGTGCGCAGCGACGTCGCGAGCACGAGCGCGACCACGCCCAGGACGACCGCGACCACGGCCCACCCGGCGGGGTGGCCGGGGAGGGCGGCGGTGAGCCCGACGGCGGCGAGGGCGAGCACCAGCGGCAGCGCGGTGACGAGCAGGGCGCTCGCGCCGTGCAGGAACGTGGCGCCGAACTCCTCGACGTCGACGCGGGTCCCCTCGTGGCCGACGGGGGTGCTCGCGGGCGGGGCCGGTTCCCCGGCGGGGTCCTGCAGCGCGGTGTCCGGCTGACTGCTCATGGCGGGCTCCCTGGCTCGGTCCGACGTCGTGCGTTAAGTGATATCACTTTGATACAGGCGGCGCCAGGGCGGGGCGCCCGGTCCGGCGACGGCGACGTGGGGCGGCCCGGTGCGCGCCGGTAGCCTGTCCGGGTGCTGATGCGGATGTCGACCCTGTTCCTGCGGACCCTGCGGGAGGACCCGGTCGAGGCCGAGGTCGACAGCCACAAGCTCCTCGTGCGGGCCGGGTACATCCGGCGCGCCGCACCGGGGATCTACACGTGGCTGCCGCTGGGGCTGAAGGTGCTGCGCAAGGTCGAGCAGGTCGTGCGCGAGGAGATGGACGCCGCCGGCGCCCAGGAGGTCCACTTCCCGGCGCTGCTGCCCCGCGAGCCCTACGAGGCGACGAACCGCTGGAGCGACTACGGCGACGGCATCTTCAAGCTGAAGGACCGCAAGGGCGCCGACTACCTGCTGGCCCCCACCCACGAGGAGATGTTCACGCTCCTGGTGAAGGACCTGTACTCCTCGTACAAGGACCTGCCGCTGTCGATCTACCAGATCCAGACGAAGTACCGCGACGAGGCCCGCCCGCGCGCCGGGATCATCCGGGGCCGCGAGTTCACCATGAAAGACTCCTACAGCTTCGACGTCGACGACGCCGGGCTGGAGAAGTCGTACGAGCTGCACCGGCAGGCCTACATCCGCATCTTCGAGCGGCTGGGCCTGGACTTCGTCATCGTCTCGGCGGTGTCGGGGGCGATGGGCGGCTCGCGCAGCGAGGAGTTCCTGCACCCCACGCCCATCGGGGAGGACACGTTCGTCCGTTCCCCCGGTGGGTACGCCGCGAACGCCGAGGCCGTCACCACGCTGGCGCCGCCGCCGATCCCCTTCGACGGGCTGCCCGCCGCGCACGTCGAGGACACCCCCGACACCCCCACCATCGAGACCCTCGTCGCGGTGTCCAACGAGCTGCACCCGAGGGCGGACCGCCCGTGGACGGCCGCGGACACCCTGAAGAACGTCCTCGTCGTCCTGCGCCACCCCGACGGCACCCGCGAGCCGCTGGCCGTCGGCGTCCCCGGCGACCGTGAGGTCGACGCCAAGCGGCTGGAGGCGGCGCTGTCCCCGGCCGAGGTCGAGCCGTTCGAGGCCGCCGACTTCGCCCGGCACCCGGCGCTGGTCAAGGGGTACATCGGTCCCGGGGTGCTGGGGGAGGGCAGCGCCAGCGGCATCCGCTACCTCGTCGACCCCCGCGTCGTCGACGGCACCGCCTGGGTGACCGGCGCGGACGCCCCCGGCCGGCACGTGTACGACCTGGTGGCCGGCCGCGACTTCACCCCCGACGGCTTCGTCGAGGCCGCCGAGGTCAAGGCCGGTGACCCCGCGCCCGACGGTTCCGGCCCGCTGGAGCTGGCCCGCGGCATCGAGATCGCGCACATCTTCGCCCTGGGCCGCCGCTTCGCGCAGGCCCTGGACCTGAAGGTGCTCGACGAGAACGGCAAGCAGGTCGTCGTGACCATGGGGTCCTACGGGGTCGGCGTCACCCGCGCGCTGGCCTGCGTCGCCGAGGGCAACCACGACGACAAGGGCCTGGTGTGGCCGCGGCAGCTGGCCCCGGCCGACGTCCACGTCGTCGCGACCGGCAAGGACGCCGCCGTCTTCGAGACGGCGGAGCGGATCGCCGCCGAGCTGTCCGCGCAGGGCGTCGAGGTCCTCTACGACGACCGCCCGAAGGTGTCGCCCGGGGTGAAGTTCAAGGACGCCGAGCTCGTGGGCGTCCCGACGATCCTCGTCGTCGGCAAGGGGCTGGCCGAGGGCACCGTCGAGCTGAAGGACCGTCGCAGCGGCGAGGCCGAGCAGGTGCCGGTGCAGGACGCGGTCAGCCGCGTGCTCGGCGTCGTCCGCGGCTGAGGACCCGCACGGCCACGGTGGTCCCCGCGACCACCGCGGCCGCGGCCCCCGCGGCGACGGCCACCGTCGTCGACGGGTTCGCCTCCGTGCCCGCGCGCGCCGCGGACACCCAGCCCAGGCCCCAGGCCAGCCCCGCGCCGAACGCCAGCCGGCCCCGGGAGCGGACGGCCGTGAAGACCCCGACGGCGGTGGCCACCCCGAGCACGCCGACGGCCCAGCCGGGTTCGCCCGCGGTGAACCCGCCGGCGCGCAACGCCGCCGCCGTGTTGGCGACCGTCGCGATGGACACCCAGCCCAGGTAGAGCCCGACCGTGCCGTCGACCAGCAGGGCCTCCACCCGCGAGGCGGGGCGCTGCGCCAGGAGCAGGGTGAACGTGCGGACCAGGACCACGAGCAGCACGGCGATGACGGCGACGGACAGCCACACGCGGCCGGCCTGCACGGTCCCGATCCAGACGGCGTTCAGCAGCAGCGAGGCCGCCGTCCACCAGCCCGTCGCGCGCTGGCGCGCGTCCTCCCGCTGCGCCGGCAGCGCCTGCCACACGGCCAGCCCGACCAGCCCGGTGTAGACCACCGACCAGACCGCGAACGCCGGTCCGGCGGGGGCGACCAGCGTCGCGTCGGCGGCCAGGGCGCCGCCGGCCGCCGAGGCGATGGGGGTCCCCCCGAACGCCCCGGACCCCACCGCGGCCCCCGCGATCCCGAGGACCGCGCTGGCCACGACCACCGCCTGCCGGGCGCCGTCGCGGGTGCCGGTGCCGGAACCGGTGGTGGGCAGCGCGTCGCCGTTCATGCCCCGATGGTGCGGGCTGCCCGGGTGCGGCGCAGCCCGGGGCGGTGTGAGCTGCCGCCGGACCGGTCCAGCCGGCGCCGGTACCGGCCGATACCCCTCAGCGTGAACGCCGCGCCCGTCCCGGCCCCCGCGCCGGTCGATCCCCGGACCCGCCTGGTGGGCGAGCTCCTCGACGTCGTCTCCGACGAGCGGATCGGGCTGGACGCGGTGCTCGGCCGGGTGGCGGCCCTGGTATCGCGGGCCTGCGGGGAGCCCGTCGAGGCCCGCGTCGACCGTCCGGCGCCCGCGGGTGAGGAGGACGGCCTCGTCCTGCCGCTGCGCCTGTTCGGCGAGGACCTGGGCCGGCTCGTCCTGGCGGGCGTGCAGCCCGGGGAGCTGTGCGCCGAGGCGACCCGCACGCTCGCCCACGTGACCGCGGTGGCCGTGAAGGCGTCGGCGAACCGCCGGGAGCGCGACCTCGACGCGGCCGTGGCGCAGGCCGTCCGCCGGCTGTTCGAGGAGGGGACCCGGGCGGCCAGCGTCCGGGCCGCGGGGGAGGTGCTGGCCCGGGTCACCGCCGAGGTGATGGGCGCCGAACGGGTCGCGGTGCACCTGACCGACGCCGAGGGCCGCGTGCACGACGTCCTCGACGTGGGCGTGCCCGCTGACGTCGCCCGGGCGCTGCGGGACATGGTCGTGGGCCGGCGCGCCTCGGACTCCCCGGTGTGGCAGCAGGCCCGGCGGGAGGGCGGGCCGGTGCTGGCCGACGACGCCGGCGCCCACCCCGGCCGGCCCGGCGGGTTCGTCGAGACGATGCGGCTGCGCTCGTACGTGGCGATGCCGCTGATGTCCTCGGCCGGCACGGTCGGGATGGTCGTCTGCGGTGACGTCCGCGGCACCCGGGTCTGGACCGAGCGCGAACGCCGGGTGGCGCAGCAGCTGGCGATGCAGGGTGCTCTCGTGGTGGACAGCGCCCGCCTGCGGCAGGCCGAGCAGGCCCACCTGGAGGACCTGCGGCACCGGGCCGACCACGACCCGCTCACCGGGCTGGCGAACCGCCGCCGGCTGCAGCGCGAGGTCGCCGCCGTGCTGCCCGCGCGGCGCGGGGCCCTGCTCCTGCTGGACCTCGACGGCTTCAAGCAGGTCAACGACGGCTTCGGCCACCACGTCGGGGACGAGCTGCTGTGCGAGGTGGCCCGCCGGCTGCGGCAGGAGGTCCGGGCCGGGGACCTGGCGGCCCGGCTGGGCGGCGACGAGTTCGCGGTCCTGCTCCCGCACGCCACCCCCGAGCAGGCCGCGGCGCTGGCCCGCAGGCTGGACGACGCCGTGCGGCGCCCCGTCGTCCTGGAGGACGCGGTGGTGAGCGTCGGCGTGAGCGTCGGGGTTGCCCCGCTCGTCGCGCCGGGGTGCGAGGCGGCGGGCGTGGCCGGGGTGCTGCGCCGCGCCGACGCGGCGATGTACGCGGTGAAGCGGCGGGGCCGGCGGGGAGCCTAGGGCTCGAGGTCCACCACGACGGCGGCGTGGTCGCTGGCCCACACCCCGTCGACCGGGTCGACCGCGACCCGCCGGACGTCGCGCACCGACCCCTCGCCGGTGAACGGCGCCAGACCGACCAGGACGTGGTCGATGCGCGCGCTGGGCTGGTGGACGCGCGCGACGAAGGGGTTGCGCCGGTCCCAGGTGAAGCCCGGGTCCGCCGGGTCGGCGAAGCGCCAGGAGTCGACGAGGACGAAGCCGTCCACCGGCCCGGCCGTCAGGTAGCCCTGGCACAACCGCAGCTCGTCGGACTCGGCGACGGCGTTGAAGTCCCCGGTCAGGACCGGCGGGTAGTGCTCGCCGCGCCGGCGGCCCCGCGCGACGAACGGCACCAGCTCGCGGACCTGGGCCACCCGCACGGCGGACTCGGCCGGTGAGGAGTTCAGGTGCGTCGTCGTGAAGGGCAGGGGGCGTCGGGGTGCGTCCACGAACACCTGCAGCGCGGTCCGGCCCTCGTCCTCGTGACCGCCGCCGGGCAGGTCGAGGACCTCGGTGGACAGCAGCGGCCAGCGGCTCAGCACGGCGTTGCCGAACTCGAGGGAGTCCACCAGCACGGGGTCCTGACCCTGGTGCAGCAGCCGCCGCCGCCAGCGCTCGGGCGCGGGGGAGGGCGACCACGCGACGTGCATCCCCAGCTGCGCGGCGAGCCAGCGCGCGAGGTTGCCCTCGGCGTCCGCCCAGACCTCCTGCAGCCCCACGACGTCGGGGGCCTGCTCGCGCAGCACCGCCAGGATCGCCTCGCGCCGCGCCCGCCAGTCCCCGAAGCGCCACCAGACGTTCCACGTCATGACGCGCAGCGGCGGTCCGGCCGGCTCGGGGGTGTGGGGTGTGGTGCTCATCGCCCGCGCAGTCTCCCAGGGCGGCCCCGGCCGCGGGCTCAGGGGGTCGCGGTGGGCGCGGGGGAGCCGTCCTCGGTGAGCCCGGGCAGGCCGGGGAAGGCCGCGACCGTCGAACCCCAGCGACGGGCGCCCCGCGCGGCGGTCACCACGGCGGCGGCGCCCAGCGCGCGCTCGGTGGTGGGCCCGGCGGCCACGGCGGCGTACAGCGCCGTCAGCCGCTCCTGCACGGAGGCCGCCAGGGCGAGCGCCGCCTCGGCGGTCGGGGCGTCCACGTCGTACCCGGGGGCGGAGCGGACGGGCGTCGCGCCGGCCGCGGTGATCCGGTCGACGAGGTCGTCGCGCGCGACGCGGTGGGCGGCGAGGTCCCCGGCGGCCTCGGTGCGCCGCGGTCCGGCCAGGCGGGCCACGACGAGGCCGAAGGCGAAGACGGCGGCGTGCTCGCCGGCCAGCGCGGCCTGCAGGGGGCCGACGGTGGACTCGTCGGCGGGCTCGTCGGCGGCCGGGTCGGCCGGTCCAGTGGCGGTCGGTGACGCGACGGCCGCCGCGACCGGCGGCAGCCCCACCGGCCCGGCGGCCGAGCCGGTGGCCGTCGCCACGGCGTCGGCGAGCACCGCCCGGGAGGCGGCGATCGAGGCGAGCAGGCGGGCCAGGCCGCCCGAGACCGCCCCCGGGGACGCGGCGGCCGCCGCGAGCGCGGACGTGGCCCCGGCCGTCAGGCGGTCCACGACGGTCTGCGCGTCCGGGGCGGCGTCCGAGGCGGCGTCCGGGGCGGCGGACGGGCTGGTGGGGGACGGGGCCGGTGTCCCGTCCGCCCCGAGCGCCACCAGGTGCGCCCGGCAGACCCGCACCCCCTCCTCGGCGGCGGCCCGCAGGGGCGCCGGTCCCGACGCGGCGGGCACGAGCAGGTCCAGCAGCGACCGGGTCCCGGCGACGGCGGCTCCGCGCGCGAGGTCGTCGGGTCCCGGATCGGCGGTGGGAGTCGGCTCCGGCCCGCTCACCCAGCGCACCCCGCACCCGCTGAGCCCGGCACCGGCGAGCAGGAGCGATCCGAGCAGGGTGCGGCGGCGCGGGGCCGCGGGGGCGGTGGGCACGGGCACCGATCGTGCCAGGCCCGCACGCCGGACCGGGCAGGGCCGGACACCGACTAAGCTGTCCCGTCGTGCCCGCGCCGGTTCCGGTGCGTGGCCGTCAGGACAACTCGAGAGCAGGGAGGGGCGGTCGTGTCGACGCTCGAGGAGACCGTCAGAGGGGCTCTGGCCCCGGTGTTCGCCCCCGGCTCCGAGCTCGGGGACTCCCTGGTCCTGGACGACGTCGACGTCAGCACCGCCGGCCGCCGGCACGTCGTGCGCGTCGTCGTCGACGGCGCGGGGGACGAACCGTCCGACATCGACCTGGACGCGGTCGCCGCGGCCTCGGCCGCCGTCTCGCAGGCGCTCGACGACGCGGGGGTGCTGGGGGAGACCCCGTACACCCTCGAGGTCACCTCCCCGGGCGTGGACCGGCCGCTGACGACGCCGCGGCACTGGGCGCGGGCGCGCGGGCGGCTGGTGCGCGCGGTGCTGGCCGACGGTTCGGCGGTCCTGGTGCGCGTGGTCTCGGTCGACGAGGCCGGGGTCCACGGGACGGGTGAACCGCAGATGGTGAAGGGCAAGCCCCCGCGGGCCAAGGACGTGGGGGCCCCGCACGACCTGCCCTGGGCCGACCTGGTGCGCGGTGAGGTGCAGGTGGAGTTCCGCCGCGCGGGCGCGGACATCGAGGACCTCGTGGCGGACGAGCACGAGCTGGACGACGAGGACGAGGACGAGCAGTGAACATCGACATGGCCGCCCTGCGGATGCTCGAGCGCGATCGGGAGATCCCGTTCGAGACGCTGGTGCGGGCCATCGAGCAGGCGCTGCTCGTGGCCTACCACCGCACCGAGCACACCGACCACAAGGCGCACCCGGACGCCCGCGTCGAGCTGGACCGCAGCAGCGGGGAGGTCCGGGTCTGGGCGAAGGAGCGCGACGAGCAGGGCGTGGTCGTCGGCGAGTTCGACGACACCCCCACCGGGTTCGGGCGCATCGCGGCGGGCACGGCCCGGCAGGTCATCCTGCAGCGCCTGCGCGACGCCGAGGACGACGCCGTGCTCGGCGAGTTCGCCGAGACCGAGGGCGAGATCGTCTCCGGGATCGTCCAGCAGGGCCGGGACCCGAAGGTGGTCCAGGTCGACCTGGGGGCCCTGGAGGGCGTGCTGCCGCCGGCCGAGCAGGTGCCGGGGGAGCGGTACGAGCACGGCTCGCGCATCCGCTGCTTCGTGGTGAGCGTGAAGAAGGGCCCCAAGGGCCCGCAGGTGGTGCTCAGCCGCTCCCACCCGCAGCTGGTGCGCAAGCTGTTCGCCCTGGAGGTCCCCGAGATCGCCGACGGGACGGTGCAGATCACGGCGCTGTCCCGGGAGGCGGGGCACCGCTCGAAGATGGCCGTGCGCGCCACCCGGTCGGGGGTCAACGCCAAGGGCGCCTGCATCGGGCCGATGGGTCAGCGCGTGCGGGCGGTGATGGCCGAGCTGCGCGGCGAGAAGATCGACATCGTCGACTTCCACGAGGACCCGGCGCGCTTCGTCGCCAACGCGCTGTCGCCGGCGCGGGTGAACTCCGTCGAGGTCGTCGACCTCGCGGCGCGGTCCGCGCGGGTCGTGGTGCCCGACTACCAGCTGTCCCTGGCCATCGGCAAGGAGGGGCAGAACGCCCGCCTCGCCGCGAAGCTGACCGGCTGGCGCATCGACATCCGGCCCGACACCCCGGCGGCGGAGGCACCCGCGGGCGAAGGCTGAGCGGGAAGGCTAGACTGTCCGTCATCGTTACACTGCCTGCGACCGGTCCCCGCGACCGGCGGTCCCCCGTGCCTGCCTCCGAACCGGAGCGCACGTGCGTGGGGTGCCGTCGCCGCGACGGCCGGTCGTCGCTGCTGAGAGTCGTCGTCGCACCGGACGAGGCGGGAGTCCTCCTCGTCGACGTGCGGCGCAGCCTCCCGGGCAGGGGCGCGTGGCTGCACCACAGCCCCGCGTGTCTGGAGCTGGCGGACAAGCGCAGGGCCTGGCCCCGCGCGCTGCGCCGCGCAGCTCCCCTCGACCCCTCGGGCGTACGGTCCTTCCTGGACTCGTCGCCGCACGAGGCCGTCGTGTCCACCACCACCGATGAGAACGGGTCGAACAGCTGATGAGCACCCGATGAGCTTCCAGCGATGAATCCCCCCGACTGATGACGGTCCGCGCCCGGTAGAGACGAGCCCGGACCGAGACAGGAGAGATGTGGCAAAGGTCCGGGTCTACGAGCTCGCCAAGGAGTTCGGAGTCGAGAGCAAGGTCGTGCTGGCCACGCTCAAGGAGATGGGCGAGTTCGTGCGGTCTGCGAGCTCGACCGTCGAACCGCCGGTCATCCGGCGGCTGAAGGACAAGTTCCCGAACGAGGGCGGCGCCAGCGCCGCCCGCCCGGGTCCGGCGGTGAAGCCGGGTCCGCGCGTCCCCCCCGGTGCCCGTCCGGGTCCGGCTCCCGCCGCCCGTCCGGCGGCTCCGGCGCCCGCGCGTCCGGCGGCCCCCGCGGGTGGTCCCACCCCGGCTGCGCCGACCCCGCCGGCTCCGGCACCGGCTCCGGCGGCCCCCGCGCCGTCGGCACCCGCCCCCGCGGCTCCCGCTCCGGCGGCTCCCGCTCCGGCGGCGACCGGTCCGGCCTTCCAGGCCCCGCCCAGCACCCCCGCCGACCGTCCGGTCGAGCGTCCCGCTGCGCAGCGTCCGGCGGCTCCGGGTCAGCGCCCCACGCCGGGTGCGCGTCCGTCCACCCCGCCGGCCTCCGGCGGTCCGGGTCAGGGCCCGCGTCCGGGCGCCCGTCCCGGCCCCGGTGGCCCCGGCGCCCGTCCGGGTGCGCCCGGTCAGGGTGGCGCCCCCGGGCGTCCCGAGCGCGGTGGCCGCCCCGGCGACCGTCCCGAGCGCGGTGACCGCCCCGGTGGCGACCGTCCCCGTGGCGACCGCCCGCAGGGCGACCGCCAGGGCCGTCCCGGTGGTGCCGGTGCCCCCGGTGGTGCCCCCCGTCCCGGTGGCGGTGCGCCGCGTCCGGGCAACAACCCCTTCGCGACGAGCCAGGGCATGCCCCGGCCGCAGCGCGAGGGTGGTGCGCCGCGTCCGGGCAACAACCCGTTCGCGGCCAACCAGGGCATGCCCCGTCCGCAGGGCGGTCCCCGTCCGGGCGGTGCGCCCGGCCCCGGTGGCCCCCGTCCGGGTGGTCCTCGCCCCAACCCGGGCATGATGCCCGCGCGCCCGACGGTCGGCCGTCCGGGTGCCGGCGCCGGTCGTCCCGGCGCCCCGGGTCGTGGTGGTCCCGGTGGCGGCCGTGGGGCCGGCGGCGGTTTCGCCGGCCGTCCCGGTGGTCCCGGTGCCGGCGGTGGCGGCGGCTTCGCCGGTCGTCCCGGTGGCGGTGGCGGCGGTCCGCGCGGCGGTCGCGGCGGCACCCAGGGTGCGTTCGGCCGTGCGGGCGGCAAGCCCGCCCGCGGCCGCAAGTCCAAGCGCGCCAAGCGCCAGGAGTTCGAGTCGATGGCGGCGCCGTCGGTCGGCGGCGTGCAGGTCCGGCGCGGGGACGGCTCGACCGTCATCCGCATCCGGCGCGGCGCGTCGGTGAGCGACTTCGCCGAGCGCATCGACGCCGACCCCGCGGCCCTGGTCACGATCCTCTTCCACCTGGGCGAGATGGTCACCGCGACCGCCTCCCTGGACGAGGACACCTTCCAGGTGCTCGGGCAGGAGCTCGGCTACGTCATCGAGGTCGTCTCGCCCGAGGACGAGGAGCGCGAGCTGCTCGCGGGCTTCTCCATCGACCTCGACGCCGAGCTGGAGGCCGAGGGCGACGACGAGCTGGAGGCCCGTCCGCCGGTCGTGACCGTCATGGGTCACGTCGACCACGGGAAGACGAAGCTGCTCGACGCCATCCGCTCCTCCGACGTCGTGGCGAAGGAGGCCGGTGGCATCACCCAGCACATCGGCGCCTACCAGGTCGTCAAGGAGCACGAGGGCACCGAGCGGCCGATCACCTTCATCGACACCCCCGGTCACGAGGCCTTCACGGCCATGCGTGCCCGCGGTGCGAAGGTCACCGACATCGCGATCCTCGTGGTGGCGGCCGACGACGGCGTGATGCCCCAGACCATCGAGGCGCTCAACCACGCCCAGGCGGCCGACGTCCCGATCGTCGTCGCGGTCAACAAGGTCGACAAGGAAGGCGCGAACCCGGACAAGGTCCGGCAGCAGCTGACCGAGTACAACCTGGTGGCCGAGGAGTACGGCGGCGACACGATGTTCGTCAACGTCTCGGCGAAGCAGGGCATGGGCCTGGACGACCTCCTCGAGGCCGTCCTGCTCACCGCCGACGCCTCGCTGGACCTGCGGGCCAACCCCGACAAGGACGCCCGCGGTGTCGCGATCGAGGGCAACCTCGACAAGGGCCGCGGCCCCGTGGCCACCGTCCTGGTGCAGTCGGGGACCCTGCGCGTCGGCGACGCGATCGTCGCGGGCACCGGCTACGGCCGCGTCCGCGCGATGCTCGACGAGAACGGCGACAACGTGGAGGCGGCGACCCCGTCGCGTCCGGTCCAGGTGCTCGGCCTGACCTCGGTGCCCGGCGCCGGCGACACCTTCCTCGCGGCTCCGGACGACCGGACCGCCCGGCAGATCGCGGAGAAGCGCGAGGCGCAGGAGCGCAACGCGGCCCTGGCGAAGGCGCGCAAGCGCATCTCGCTGGAGGACTTCACCAAGGCGCTGGAGCAGGGCAAGGTCGAGACCCTCAACCTCATCCTCAAGGGTGACGGTGCGGGGTCGGTCGAGGCCCTCGAGGACGCGCTGTACAAGATCGACGTCGGCGACGAGGTCGAGTTGCGCGTGATCGACCGCGGTGTCGGTGCGGTGACGAAGAACAACGTCAACCTCGCCGTCGCCTCGAACGCGATCATCATCGGGTTCAACGTGCGCCCGGAGCAGCAGACCAAGGAGTACGCCGACCGCGAGGGCGTCGACATCCGGTTCTACTCGGTCATCTACCAGGCGATCGAGGACGTCGAGGCATCGCTCAAGGGCATGCTCAAGCCGGAGTTCGAAGAGGTGCAGCTCGGTACGGCGGAGGTCCGTGAGATCTTCCGCTCGTCCAAGTTCGGCAACATCGCCGGCTGCCTCGTCCGGTCGGGTCTCATCCGGCGCAACACCAAGGCGCGCGTGCTGCGCAGGGGTGTCGTGCACGGGGACAACCTCACCATCGAGTCGTTGCGACGCTTCAAGGACGACGCCACCGAGGTCCGCGAGGGCTACGAGTGCGGTATCGGCCTCGGGTCGTACAACGACCTCCAGATCGACGACGTCATCGAGACGTTCGAGATGCAGGAGAAGACGCGCAGCTGATCGGCTGACGCCCTGACCCGGTGGCCGGGGCGGGACCGCACGGTCCCGCCCCGGCTGCCACCGCGCTGAGAACCAGCGGACACCATGTTCACTGCAACGCTGACCGTCGACCTGCTGCTGGGCGACGTCCACTCCCTCAAGGGCAAGCGCAGCATCGTGCGGCCGCTGGTCGCCGAGCTGCGCCGTTCCTTCGAGGTCGCCGCGGCCGAGACCGGCCACCTCGACCTGCACCGGCGGGCCGAGGTCGCGGTCGCCGTGGTGGCCGCCGACGCCGCCCGCTGCGTCGACGTGCTCGACCGGTGCGAACGCCTCGTCGCGGCGCACCCCGAGTTCCAGATCCTCTCCGCCCGGCGGCAGTTCCTGTCGTCGGACGACTGATCCCGACCGATCCTCAGGAGTTCCCGTGGCGGACCCCACCCGCGCCCGCAAGCTCGCCGACCGCATCAAGGTCGTCGTCGCCGACGCCCTGGACAAGCGCGTCAAGGACCCCCGCCTGGGGTTCGTCACGATCACCGACGCCCGGGTGACGAACGACCTGCAGCACGCGACCCTCTACTACACCGTCCTCGGCAGCGAGGAGGAGAAGGCCGGCACCCGGGCCGCGCTGGAGTCGGCCAAGGGCGTGCTGCGCTCGGAGGTCGGCAAGCGCACCGGGATCCGCCTGACGCCGACCCTGACGTTCACCGCCGACGAGGTCCCCGAGACCGCCCAGCAGATCACCGAGCTGCTGTCGAAGGCGGCCGAGCAGGACGCCCGCGTCGCCGCGCTCGCCCAGGGCGCCAAGCCCGCCGGCGACGTCGACCCGTACAGGAAACCCGTCGAGCACGCCGACGACGACGACCTCGACGAGGACTCCGACGAGGACCTCGACGACGACCTCGACGAGGACGACGAGGTTCCCGGAGAACCCGACCGGATCTGACGCCTCGTGGCACTGTGGTGAGCATGGAACCGCAGTTGCCGGGCCTGCGCGGCCTCGGTGTCGACGCGGTGGTCGGTGGGGGCGACGGCGTCCCCACCCCCTTCGTCGTGATCCTCGTGCTGACCGCCCTGCTGGGCGTGGGTGTCGTCGCCGGTGGCCTGCGGATGGCGCTGCGCGCCCGTTCCCGCTCCCGGGAGGCGCTGCGGCTGCGCGCCGACGGCGTCTCGACCACCGGGACCGTCGTCGACAACCGCATCACCAGCCACCGCGAGCAGCGCATGACGTTCTCCCCGGTCGTCCGGTTCGCCGTGGACGGCCGGGACGTCACGGTGGTCGGGGACCAGGTCTGGAACCGGTCCTTCGTCACCGGCCGGCCCGCGCAGGTCGTCTACGACCCGTCCGACCCCGACCGCGCGCACGTGCGGGCCGAGGGCGGCTCCCTCCTCGGCCGCGGGTTCAGCGGTGTCGCGCTCGCGGTGTTCGGTCTCGTCTTCCTCGCCGTCGTCGCGGTGATGGCGCGCTTCGTGGCGTCGGTGTTCTGACCCGCGCAGCGGCGGGGGACGGCCCGGCCCTGCGGGCACGGCATGCTTCTCACCGTGTTGCTCACCACGGACGCCCCAGCCCACCCCGCCCCGGGCGGGGGACCCTCTCCCGCGGCCCCAGCCGCCGACCGGACGGGGGTGGGCCGGTGACCGCGCCCGGGGTCGGTGACGGCGTCGTCGTCGTGGACAAGCCCCTCGGCTGGACCAGCCACGACGTCGTCGGCCGCTGCCGCCGCCTGCTGTCGACCCGCCGCGTCGGGCACGCCGGGACGCTGGACCCGGCCGCGACCGGCGTCCTCGTGCTCGGCGCGAACCGCGGGACGAAGTTCCTGACCCACCTCGTCGCCCACGACAAGGCGTACACGGCGACGGTCCGGCTCGGCGTCGCGACCGTCACCGACGACGCCGAGGGCGAGGCGCTCGGCGAGCCCGTGGACGCCTCGGCGGTGCCGCCGGAGGCGGTGGCGCACGCGGTCGCGGCGCTGACGGGCCCGATCCAGCAGGTGCCGAGCTCGGTGAGCGCCATCAAGGTCGACGGCCGGCGCAGCTACGCGCGGGTGCGCGGTGGTGAGGACGTGGAGCTGCCGGCGCGCCCGGTGACGGTCTCGCGGTTCGAGGTCACCGACCGCCGGGTCGAGGGGCCGTTCCTGGACCTCGACGTCGTCGTGGAGGTCTCCAGCGGCACGTACGTGCGGGCGCTGGCCCGCGACCTCGGCCGCGCCCTGGGGGTGGGGGGCCACCTGACCGCGTTGCGGCGCACCCGTTCGGGCCCCTTCACCCTCGACGAGGCGCTCACCCTGGAGGAGCTGGAGGCCGCGCCGCGCGTGGAGCCGCTGGCCGCGGTCGCGCGCCGGCTGTTCCCCGTCCGCGAGGTCGACGAGCGGGAGGCGGCGAACCTGGGTCACGGCGGTTTCCTCACGGCGTCCGGGACCCCGGGGCCGGTGGGGGCGTTCGCGCCGGACGGCACCCTGGTGGCGCTCATCGGCGACACCGCGCGCGGGGCCAAGCCCCTGCTGGTCCTGGCCGCCGCGGGCTGACCCCGCGGTCCGCCTCGGGGAAAGCGCCCCTGGACGCGGTTCGGGCCCCGCACGCCGAGCGTGCGGGGCCCGAACGGTGCTCCGAGCGGAGTCGGCCTCAGGCGTCCACGGTCTCGCGGACCGCGTGGCGCCGGCGGTACCGGTCCAGGTCCAGGATGCCCTCGCGCTTGGCGACGATGGCCGGCACGAGCGCCTGACCGGTGACGTTCACGGCCGTGCGGCCCATGTCCAGGATCGGGTCGATGGCCAGCAGCAGCCCGACCCCGGCCAGCGGCAGGCCCAGCGTCGACAGGGTCAGCGTCAGCATGACCGTGGCGCCGGTCAGGCCGGCGGTGGCCGCCGAGCCGACGACGGAGACGAACGCGATGAGCAGGTAGTCGGTGATCGACAGGTCGACGCCGAAGAACCCGGCCACGAAGATCGCCGCCAGCGCCGGGTAGATCGCGGCGCAGCCGTCCATCTTGGTCGTCGCGCCCAGCGGGACGGCGAAGGAGGCGTAGGACTGCGGCACCCCGAGGTCCTCGGTGACGCGCTGGGTCACCGGCAGGGTGCCGATGGACGAGCGCGAGACGAAGGCGAGCTGCGTCGCGGGCCACACCCCGGAGAAGAAGCTGCGGACGCTCAGGCCGTGGGCGCGCAGCAGGACCGGGTAGACCACGAAGATCACCAGGGCGAGGCCGACGTAGACGTCGACGACGAAGACGCCCAGCGGGCTCAGCGCGTCCCAGCCGTAGGTCGCCACCGCCTTGCCGAGCAGACCGACGGTGCCGATCGGGGCGAGCCGGATGACCCACCACAGGACGGTCTGCACGACGGCCAGGCCGGAGCGGGCGACGTTCAGCACCGGGTCGGCCTTCTCGCCGACCTTCAGGACGGCGATGCCCAGGACGACGGCGATGACGAGCAGCTGCAGCACGTTGAAGTTCAGCGAGACGCTGCCGTCGTCGGAGGCCGAACCCTCCAGCGCGAACGTGTTGCCGGGCACGATGCCCTGCAGGAAGTCCAGCCAGGACCCCGTGGAGCCGGGCTCCTCCGCGGCCGAGGCGTCGACGGAGGACCGCGCGCCGGGGTCGGTCAGGACGCCGATGCCGATGCCGATCGCGACGGCGACGAGCGCGGTGAGGGCGAACCAGAGCAGCGTCTGCCAGGCCAGGCGGGCGGCGTTGGTGACCTGCCGCAGGTTGGCGATCGAGGTGACGACGGCCAGCAGCACCAGCGGCGGTACGAGCGCCCGCAGCAGGGTGACGAAGATCGAGCCGATGGTGCTGAGCGTCGTCGTCAGCCAGTTCGGGTCCTCGCTGGTCCCGCCGAGGGAGCGGGCGAGGGCGCCGAGGACGATGCCGAGGACGAGGCCGATGAGGACCTGGACGCCGAACGGCGTCCGTTTCACGCGGGCGAGCACGGGGACTCCAGGGGACGAGGGGGTGGCGGGACGGGGTGTTCGCTCGTCCCGCTACCGCGCGCTCGCCGTCCGCTGCAGGTCGATGTGCAGGCGTTCGGTGAGGTCCCATCCAGTGTCCATGCCGCAGGGCCCAACCACGGCGTGGCGGGGCTTGTTCCCGGTCAGCCCCGCGACTTCAGCGCGGCCAGCCGCGCCTCGACGTCGAGGTCGGTGGCGGCGTCCTCCAGCGAGGCGAACTGCGCCTCGATCGAGTCGGCCTGCAGCTCGGCCCGACCGGCGACGCGGGCCTCCTCGCGGCGGACCCGTTCCTCGAAGCGGTGCAGCTCCGACGTCGGGTCGAGCACGTTCAGCGACCCGATCGCGGACTGCACCTGCGCCTGGGCCTGGGCGGCCTTCGCGCGGGCGACCAGCTGGTCGCGCCGGGTCCTCAGCGCGGTCAGCTTCTCCTTCATGGCCGCCAGGCCGGCCTTGAGCTTGGCGACCACCTCGGTCTGCGCGGCGATCTGCGGTTCGGCGGCGCTCACCTCCTGCTCGAAGGAGATCTGCCGCTTGAGGGCCACCTTGGCCAGCTCGTCGAAGCGGTCCGCCTCGGCGTTCTGCCCGGCGGCGCGCAAGCTGTCGGCCTTGGCCGAGGCCGCCGCGGCCTTGGCGCCCCACTCCCGCACCGCGGCGACGTCGTCGTCGCGGTCGGCCTCGGCCAGCCGCAGGTTCCCGATGGTCTGCGCGATCGCCGCCTCGGCCTCGGTGATGTTGGCCGTGTAGTCGCGGACCATCTGGTCGAGCATCTTCTCGGGGTCCTCGGCCTCGTCCAGCAGCGCGTTGACGTTCGCGCGCGCCAGCTGGGCGATGCGGCCCAGGATCGTCTGCTTCTCCGCCACCGGAGTCCTCCGCTCTCGTCGGGGTGTGCCGTCCGCGATCCTGCCGCACGCCCCGGCCCGGCGCCCGCGGCGTCGACTTGACCCCGCACCGCGGTGCAGGGTCGATCGTCGTCCCGTGACCCCCACCACCCCTGCTCCGTCCGTGCGTCGCGTCGTGCGGGCCTCCGCCGGCTACGACCTGCTCGTCACGGCCGGGTTCGCCCTGCCCGTCACCGCCCCCGCCGTCCTCGCCGTCGCCGGACGGGCGCACGAGAGCCTCGGGCTCGCCGGTGCCGTCCCGCACCCCGACCCGTTCACGGTGATGTTCGCCAACCTGATGGGTGGGCTCGTGGTGGTGTGGGCGGTGTTCCGGCTGCTGCGTCCCGGCGCCGCGGCCGGTGCGGCCGACGTCGCGGCACGAGCGTTCTTCGCGCTCGGCATGGCCGCCGCCCTCACCCGCGGAGCCTCACCCCTGGTCGGGGGGGTGCTCGTGCTGGAGGTCGCCTGGGCGGTCGTGCAGGCGGCGGTGCTCGTAGGGTCCCGGCGTGCGCACGTCTGAGCTCGCCCGCGCGGCTGCGATCCCCGTCTCCACCCTCCGCTTCTACGAACGCAGGGGGGTCCTGCCCGCGCCGGGGCGGGACCCGAACGGGTACCGGTCCTGGACCGAGGAGGACGTGCGGACCGTCCGCTTCCTGCGCCGCGGTCAGGAGCTCGGCTTCACCCTCGCCGAGCTGTCGACGTTCAGCGCCGTGTCGGCGCAGACCCGCGCCACCGGTGTCGTGGCCGCCGACGTGGCGGAGCAGGCCTTCGCCAAGCTCGCCGAGATCGACGCCCGCATCGCCGACCTCGTCCGCACTCGCGAGGCGATCGCCGGGTTGCTGGCCGCCCGGTGCCTGGACCCCGGCGCCGCCTGCCCGGTCGTCGAGGCGCTCGCGGGCTGAGTCAGAACCGGCCGCCGGAACCGCGCCGGCCACCTCCGGAGGAGCGTCGCGGACCGGAGGAGCGCCGCCCGGACGGCGACCCACCGCCGAATCCACCGCCGAATCCACCGCCGAATCCACCGCCGAACCCGCCGCCGAACCCGCCGCCGAACCCGCCGCCCCAGCCCGACCGGCGCCGCGAGGCCGGACCGCCGGTCTCCCACAGGATCCCGCCGAGGACGGCGCCGAGGTCGTCCCCGCCCCCGGTCCGGGACGTCTGCCACGACTCCACGTCCGAGCGCGCCCGCGTCCCCGCCCGCTCGGCGAGGGCGTCGGCGCGGCGGGCGTGCTCGAGGGCCGCGGCCGGGTCCGACTCCGCCAGCTGCACGGCCCGGGTCAGGGACCGCTGCGCCTCCCCGAGGTGGGTGCGCGCGGCCGGGCCGACGGCACCGCGGCGCAGTGCGATGAACTCGTCCGCGGCGGCGATCTCGGCGCGGGCCGCCACCAGGGTCTGCTCCAGCGCGTCCTGCACGGCGCGGCGGGCCCCGGCGGCCTCCTCGACGCGGTCGCGGGCGGCGTCCAGGGCGCGCTCGGCCTCCACGACGCGGTGCAGGGTGCCCAGCGGGTCCGGCCCGGCGGTCGTGGCGGCCTGGTCGGCGACGGCCCGGGCCGCGGCCGCCGCGGTGGCGAACCCGGCGGTCGGCACCCCCGGGGCGCTCTCGACGGGCTCGGCCGCCGCGGCCCGCAGCCGCGCGAGCGCCACGGGCACCTCGACCACGGCCCGGCGCAGGTCCGCCTCGGTGCGCGAGACGCCCGCCAGCAGCTGCGCGGCCTGGGCGGCGGCCGCCTCGGCGGCGCGCACGGCGTCGACGACCTCACCGGACCGGCTCGGGTCGGGCAGCGCCGCCCGCGCCGCGGCGCACGAGGTTTGCGCCGTCCCGATCCGGTCGCGGGCCTGGGCGACGGCGTCGGCGACCGGCGCCAGCGCGGGGTCGCCGAACTCGGCGCGCAGCCGGGACAGCAGGTCCCGCGCCGGGTCCACCTGCGCGCGCAGCCCCGGCAGCGCCGCCTCGATCCGGTCCAGCACCGTCGGGGCCCGGCGCACGAGGTCGCGCAGCGCGTCCACCGACGCCGCGACCTCCTCGAGGGTGCCGCCGGTGGCGCGGCAGGAGGCGACGACCTCGGCGAGGACCCGGCGCCGCTGCTCCTCGGTCTCGGGGACGTCGTCGTCGAGGGACTGCCGGGCGGTGAACGCCTGCTGCAGGGCGGTGCGGGCGCGGTCGAGCACGGCGGCGAACTCCGCGGTCCGGTCCGTCCCGAACTCCGCGGTCGCGAACTGCAGCTCCTGCCCCGCGGAGCGGACCGCGTCGTCGGCCTGCACGAGCAGCGTGTCGGCCAGCGTCCGCAGTTCCCCGGTCGGGCGCCCGGCGAACTCGGGGGTGGGGCCGGTGGCCTCGGGGCGGTTCCGGTGCCGGTGCACCAGGGACACGACGGCGATGACCGCGAACCCGGCGACGGCGAGGGCGCCGATCACCCACCACAGCGCGTGGGAGGGGCGCAGCTCGTCCTCCAGGGACCGCGCGCCGGTGACGACGGCCCCGGCCCAGTCCTCCTGCGCCAGCTCGGCCTCGGTGTCCCGGGCGACCGCGTCCAGGTCGCCCTGCGAGAGGGGGGAGGCGTCGTCGGTGGAGTAGGCGTAGGCGCGGTCCTGCGTGGCGACGGCCAGCAGGACGTCGTCCAGCCCGAGCCCGGAGGTGCGGGCGGTCTCGTCGGCCCAGGTCCGGCCGTCCCGGCCGTCGAAGGTGTCGACGTAGACGACCCACAGCTGGACGTCGGTGCCGGCCCGCAGGTCCTCCAGCGCCGCGTCGACCTCCTGCTCGCGCCCGTCCAGCGCGCCGACCCGGTCGGTGACCTGGCCGGCGAGCCGGAACGGTTCGGCCGCCGCGGCGGGCGCGGCGTCCACGAGCAGCGCGCCGGGCACGAGCAGCCCCAGCGCCAGGGGCAGGGCGGCCAGACGTGATCGCAGCACGCGGTCAGTCTGGCGCACCCGCCCCTCAGAAGAGCGTGTAGCCGCCGTCGGTGACGACGACCGCCCCGGTGGAGAAGCTGGAGGCCCCCGAGGCGAGGTACACCACCGTCGCGGCGATCTCCTCGGGCGTGGAGTACCGCTGCATGGGGGCGTCCTCGATCCACATCCGGCGGAACTCGGGCCGGTCGACCGGGGCCATCTCCGTCTTCACGTACCCGGGGGCGATCGCGTTGACCCGGATGCCCAGCGGCGCCCACTCCGCCGCGAGCGACTTGGTGAGCTGGTGCACGGCGGCCTTGGAGGCGTTGTAGACCGGCTGCAGCTGGGGGCGGTTGACGATGTGCGCGCTGATCGAGCCGACGTTGACGATGTTCCCGCCGCCGTGGTCGGCCATCCAGCGGGCGGCCACGACGCTGGGCAGCCACACGCCCTTGAGGTTGGTGGTGATGACGTCGTCGTACTCCTCGTCGGTCACCTCCAGCGCCGGGCGGTGCACGCAGGTCCCGGCGTTGTTCACGAGCACGTCGAGGCGGCCGAGGTGCCCGGTGACCCGGGCGACCGCCGCCTCCACCT
Organism: Kineococcus lubricus; assembly: GCF_050871965.1. Classification (NCBI taxonomy): domain Bacteria; kingdom Bacillati; phylum Actinomycetota; class Actinomycetes; order Kineosporiales; family Kineosporiaceae; genus Kineococcus; species Kineococcus lubricus. The sequence continues at coordinate 36,600 of NZ_JBJLSK010000023.1, read as the reverse complement.
CGGGGCGGGAGGTGACGTCCAGGCGCAGGCCCAGGGTGCGGCGGCCGGTCGAGGCGGCGATCTCGGCGGCCGCGGCGACGCAGGCGTCCTCGTCGCGGGCGGCGACGGCCACGTCGGCGCCGGCCTCGGCGAGGGCCTGGGCGAACCCCCGGCCCAGCCCCTTGTAGCCGCCGGTGACGAGGGCGACGCGGCCCTCGAGGGAGAAGCGGTCCAGGACGCCCACGTCAGGCCCCGGCCGGGTTCACGACGACGACGGCCTTCATGCTCAGCGGGTCGGAGTCGGCGTTGAGGGCCTCCTCGACCTGCTCCAGCGGGTACCGCGCGGTGACCATGTCGTCCAGGTGCACGGCGCCGGAGGTGGTGAGGGCGATGCCGCGCGGCCAGGTGTCGACGTAGCGGAACACGCCGGTGACGTTGATCTCGCGGGTGGCGATGAGCTGCACCGGCAGCGGCATCTCCTCCGCGCCCAGACCCACGAGGACGACGGTCCCCCCGCCACGGGTGCTGGCGATGCCGGACAGGACCGCCGGCGTCGCGCCCGAGCAGTCGATGAACGCGTCGGCGCGCAGGGCGGCGATCTCCTCGGCGTCGGTGACCGGGTGCAGCGCGCGGGTCGCGCCGAAGGACGTGATGCGCTCGCGGCGGGAGTCGACGAAGTCGGTGACGACGACGTCGGTGGCGCCCCGGGCCCGGACGGCCTGCGCGCACATCGCCCCGATGGGGCCGGCGCCGGCGATGAGGACCTGGTCGCCGGGCCCGACGTCCGCCTTGTGCGCGGCCCACAGGCCCACGCTCAGGGGTTCGAGCAGGGCGGCGGACTCGTCGGACAGGCTGTCGGGCACCGTGTGCGCCTGGTCGGCGGGGGCGGTGACGTAGTCGCAGAACGTCCCGTCGAACGGCGGCGTCGCGTAGAACTCCATGAACGGGCACAGGTTCGACCGGCCCGTCTTGCACTGGCGGCACTGCCGGCACGGGACCTGCGGGTCGAGGGCGACGCGGTCGCCGACGCGGTCCTCGGGGACCCCGCGGCCCACGCCCACGACCGTCCCGGAGACCTCGTGGCCCAGGACGATCGGGGCGGTGACGACCATGTCGCCGATGCGGCCGTGCTGGTAGTAGTGGACGTCGGAGCCGCAGACGCCGACCGAACCCACCCGCACGAGCACCTCGCCGTCGCCGGGGGTGGGCACCGGGCGTTCCTGCATCTCGATGACGCCCTGCTTCAGCAGGACGCTGGCCCGCATGGTGCGGGGGATCGTTCCGGTGGTCATCTGCGACTCTCCTCGGGGGTTTCGGGTGGGACGGGTCCCAGGGTGCCCGGTCCGGTGGCGGGTGCCGCGGCCGGTGGCTCAGCGGATCGTGTAGCCGCCGTCCACGACGAGGTCGTGGCCGTTGACCATCGCCGCGGACGGCCCGGCCAGGAACAGGACGGCGTCGGCGACCTCGCCGGGTTCGGCGAACCGCCCGACGGGGATCTGCGCCCTGAGCGCGTCCCCCTTCGGGTTGTCCCAGTTCGGCCGGGCCAGCGGGGTGAGGACGACGGTGGGGGAGACGGTGTTCACGGTGATGCCCAGCGGCCCCCACTCCAGGGCCAGGGTGCGGGTCATGCCGAGCAGCCCCGCCTTGGACGCGGCGTAGGCGACGTGGCCGTCGAGCCCGACCGTGGCGGCCTGGGAGGCGATCGTGACGATCCGCCCGCCGCCGCGCGCCGCGAGGTGGCGCGCGACGGCCTGGGCGACGACGAAGCTGCCGGTGAGGTTGACCGCGACGGTGCGCGACCAGCCCGCCAGGTCGATCTCCAGCGCCGGGGCGATCGTGGCGGTGCCCGCGCAGTTCACCAGGACGTCGAGCCGGCCGGCCCGGCCGACGACCTCGTCGACGGCCGCGGACACCGCGGCGGGGTCGGTGACGTCGGCGGCGACGTGGAACCGCCCGCCGGCCGCGGCGAGCGAGTCCTCGTCGCGGTCGAGCACGGCGACCCGGGTGCCCTCGGCCTCGAACGCGGCGACGATCGCCGCGCCGATGCCGCTGGCCCCGCCGGTCACCAGGGCGACCCGCGAGCCCGGGTCGGCCGGGGTGCTCGTCACTGCCCCGGGATCCCCTCGTTCGCGATGTCGCCGGTGGCCAGGTTCTGCTCGGTCAGCTCGGGCAGCTTCGCCAGGAACGCGGCGCGGTCGGTGACGACGTGCTCGATGGCGACGTCGACGTTCTCCTTGGTGATCTTCGGCATGTTGTAGACGGGTTCGGTGTTCACCTCGGTCCCGGCCGCGATGGCGGCCGCGACGGCCAGCCCGGCGGACAGCTCGACGGTGCCGTTCTGCAGCATCGTCCCGATGAACTCCCCGCTCTTGACGGCGTTCAGGCCGTCCTCGATGCCGTCGATCCCGACGACGGGGATCGTCTTGCCGGCCTCCTTGAGCGCCTGCAGCGCACCCAGGCCCATGTCGTCGTTCTCGGACACGACGCCGTTCAGGTCGTCGCCGAACGCGGAGATCCAGTTCTTGACCTTGTTGACGGCCTCGTCGCGCTTCCAGTTCGCGGTGTCCATGGCGAGCACCTCGATGCCGGGGTAGTTCGCCAGCACCTGCTTGATGCCCTTGGTCCGGTTGATCTCCCCGGACTGGCCCAGCGGGCCCTGCAGGACGACGATCTTGCCCTTGCCGCCGAGGGCGTCGGCCATCATCTGCATCTCGGCGGCGCCGGCCGCGACGTCGTCGGGCTGGACGTTGCCGGCGATGTCGGTGGAGTTCAGCTCGGCGTTGACCGCGACGAGGGGGATGCCGGCGGCCTTGGCCGCGGCGACCTGCGGCTGCAGGGAGTCGGCCTGCACGGGGACGACGATGATGGCGTCGACGCCGGCGTTGACGTACTGGTCGACCTGGGAGGCCTGGGTGTTGACGTCCAGGTTCGCGGAGTTCCAGAGCAGTTCGATGCCCTCCGCCTCCGCGTACGCGTCCATCCCCTCCTTGCCGGCGGTGATGAACGAGCTCATGTCGTACACGCTCACGCCGATGCGCAGGGACTTCGCGTCCTCGGAGGCGTCGTCGCCGGAACCGGAGTCCTGGTTCGCGGTCGGGTCACCGGCGCCGCAGGCGGCCAGGGCCAGCGTCAGGGCGCCGATCCCGAAGGAACCGGTGAGCAGGGTGCGGCGGTTCAGGGTGTGCTCTTCGGACATCGTGGAACTCCTCGGGAGGGGTGGGGGTGCCGGGGGCGTGGTCAGGCCCGGCGCCTGGTGGACCACACGTCGACGGCGACGGCGGCGACGATGAGGACGCCCTTGATGACGTCCTGCCAGTAGGCCGGGACCAGCAGCAGGTCCAGGCCGTTGTTGAGGGTCTGGATGAGCAGCAGGCCCAGGGCGGTGCCCCAGACGGTGCCGCGGCCGCCCATGAGGGAGGCGCCGCCGATGACGACGGCGGCGATGGCGTCGAGCTCGTACCCCTGGCCCAGGTTCGGCGGGCCGGAGATGACGCGCGAGGCGAGCATGACCCCCGACAGCCCGGCGAGGACGCCGGAGAGCGCGTAGACGCTGAACAGGGTGCGGCGGGCGTTGACGCCGGCGATCTCGGCCGCGACGCGGTTGCCCCCGACGGCGTAGACGCGCATGCCGTAGCTGGTGCGGCGCATGACGATCCCGAGCACGACGATGCCGACGATCATCACGATGACGGGGATCTGCAGCCCCAGGACCTTGGTGTTGGCGATGGTCCCGAACTCCGGCGGCAGGCCGTTGATGGGGGCGCCGCCGCCGATGACGTACGCGATCCCCGAACCCGCGGTGAGCATCCCCAGGGTGGCGATGAACGGTGGGACGTCGACCCGGGAGACGAGGACGCCGTTCACCGTCCCGGCCAGCAGCCCGACGGCCATGGCCGACAGGACGGTCAGCCAGACCTGGCCGGGGTTGGCCTTGGCGACCGCGGCGGCCGTCATGGCCGACACGGCGATGACCGAGCCCACGGACAGGTCGATGCCGCCGGTGAGGATGACGAGGGTCTGGCCGAGGGCGATGAGGGCGAACGGGGCCGCCGCGATGAGGATGTTCTGCAGGTTCTCCGGGGAGGTGAACCGCAGCGAGCGGTAGGAGAAGAACGCGATGACCAGCAGCATCACGATGAGCATGGCGCGGCGGATGAGCTGGGCGACGATCCACTCGCGGGAGAACCGCCGCCTCTCGGCGGGGACCGCCGTCTTCTCGAGCTGGGTCGTGGCCATCAGGGTTCCTTCGTGTCGGTTCGCAGGGAGAGCCCGGAGCTGAGCCGGAAGATGGTCTCCTGCACGTCGGGGGCGTCGAGCTGCGCGCGGTCGAGTTCGCCGACGATCCCGCCGTCGCGCAGGACCAGCGCCCGGTGCGAGAGGCCGAGGACCTCGGTCATGTCCGAGGAGGCCATGACGACGGCCATCCCGGCCGCGGCCAGCTCGGCGATGATGCGGTAGATCTCCGAGCGGGCACCGACGTCGACGCCGCGGGTGGGTTCGTCCAGCAGCAGGACGTCGACGTGCTCGGTCAGCCAGCGGGCCAGGACGACCTTCTGCTGGTTCCCGCCCGAGAGGGTCCCCACGTCCTGGGACAGGCCGCGGCTGCGCAGCCGGACCGAGTCCATGGCCTGCCCGACGGCGCGGGTGCGCGAGGCGCCCTTGAGCCAGCCGGCGACCGAGAACCTCCCCAGCCGCGGCAGGGTCCCGTTGTCCAGCACGGACAGGCCCATGACGGCGCCGGCGTGCTTGCGGTCCTCGGGGACGAGGGCCATGCCGGCGGTGATGGCGGCCGCGGGGTTCTTGCGCCTGACGTCGCGCCCGGCCACGGTGATGCGCCCGGCGGTGGTGGCCCGCACGCCGAACACCCCTTCGAGGAGTTCGGTGCGCCCGGCGCCGACCAGCCCGGCCAGGCCGAGGATCTCCCCGCGGCGGACCTGCAGGTCCACCGTCCCGGGTTGCCCGGCCACGGCGAGGCCCGCGACGTCCAGGACGACGTCGGCGTCGGCGGGCACCGTCCGAACGGGCGGGAACAGGTCCTCCAGCTCGCGGCCGATCATGGCGGTGACGATGTCGTCGTCGGAGACGTCGGCCATCGCCTCGTCGAGGACGAGGCCGCCGTCGCGGAGCACGACGACGCGGTCGGCGAGGTCGCGGATCTCGGCCATCTTGTGGGTGGTGAACATGAGGGCGACCCCGGAGTCGCGCAGCCGCCGCACGACCCGGTAGAGGCCCTCGACCTCGCGCTCGGAGATCGCCGAGCTCGGTTCGTCCAGAAGCACGACCTGCGCGCCGCGGGAGGAGTTCTTGACGATCTCGACGATCTGCTGCATGCCGACGGGCAGGGTCCCCATCCGGGCGCCGGGGTCGATCGCGACGCCGAACACCTCCAGCAGGGTGGACGCCTCGGCGGCCATGCGCCGCCGGTCGAGGGTCCCGAGCCTGGTCTTCAGCTCGCGGCCGACGAAGAGGTTCTCGTAGACCGTCATGTGCGCGATCGAGGCGAGTTCCTGCGGGACGATCGCGACGCCGAGGCGGTGGGAGTCGCGGATGCTGCCCGCGGCCAGTTCCTCGCCGCGGACCAGGACGCTGCCCTCGTCCGCGCGGTACTGCCCGGCGGCGATCTTCATCATGGTCGACTTGCCGGCGCCGTTCTCCCCGGCCAGCGCGGTGACCGTGCCCAGTTCCAGGCTGAGGGAGACGCCCTTGAGGACGGGGACCCCGCCGAAGGACTTGCGCAGGTCCCGGCACTCCAGGACGGCGGTCCCGGTCTGCGTGCTCACGCGGCCTCACCGGCCGGGACGGGGGAGGGGTGGGTTTCGAGCCGCGGGTCGCCGGGGGTTTGCGCGACGACCCGCCGGACCGCACGGGTCATGGGGGTGCTCCAGTCGAGAGCGGGAGGACGTGGTGGGGGAGGCCGTGCTGCGGTGCTGCCGTGCTGCCGTGCACGGAGCGGCCAGGTTCCCGAGGCGGGGCTCAGGTGTCAATCGCGCCGCTCAGGTGAGCAGCGGCTCAGCGGATGGTGTACCCGCCGTCCACGACGAGGTCGGCGCCGTTGACCATGTCCGAGGCGCCGGAGGCCAGGAACAGCGCCGCCCCGGCGATCTCGCGGGGCAGGGCGAAGCGCCCGGTCGGGATCTGCGCCTTGGCGGCCTCGCCCTTCGGCCCCGCCCACGCCTTGCGGCCCAGGTCGGTGAGGACGACCGTCGGGGAGATCGAGTTCGCGGTCACCCCGCGCCCGGCCCACTCCGCCGCCAGGACCTTGGTGAGCCCGACGACCCCGGCCTTGGAGGCGCAGTAGGCGGCGTGCCCGTCCAGGGCCACCGTGGCGGCCTGGGACGCCATGGTGATGACCTTCCCCCGCCCGCGCTCGAGCATGCCCCGGCCCACGGCCTGGGCGGTGAGGAACGTGCCGGTGAGGTTGATGGCCAGGGTGCGGGCGAACACCGCCGGGTCCAGGTCCTCGGCCGGGGCGAGGTCGACGATCCCGGCGCAGGTGACCAGGACGTCGACGGGACCGGCGGCCGCCGCGAACGCCGCGACCGAGTCGGGGTCGGCGACGTCGCCGGCCAGGGCCAGGTGCTCGCGGCCGGTGCTGCGGCCCAGGGCATCGGCCCGGTCGCGGGCGGCGTCGGCGTGCAGGTCCACGACCACGACCCGCGCCCCGGCGTCGGCGAACGCGCCGGCGATGGCGCTGCCGATGCCGGAGGCGGCGCCGGTGATCAGGGCGGTGCGCCCGTCGAGGCGGAAGGACAGGTCGACGGACTCGTCGGTCGGTTCGGCGGCCGGCTCGGTGGTGGGTCCGGTGGTGGGTGCGGTGCTCATGGCGTCCTCCTGGTCGGGCGGCTCCGCCGGGCCCGGCGGCGGGCGGGGGCCGGTCCCCGGCACCGCTGCCGGTCGTCCCCCTGCGACGTCGAATGCTGCGCGGGACCGCTCGCACGGTCAACACCCCTGCTCACATGAGCACCGGACGTGCGCGGTCGAGCCGGGGTCTGCTCCGATGAGCGGATGGGGCCGGAAGAACTGACCGAGCTCGTGGCGATCGCCCGCCGCCACTACGTCGACGGCGCCTCGCGCGTCGACATCGCCGCCGAGCGAGGGCTGTCCCGGTTCAAGGTGGGCCGGATCCTGCAGGCGGCGCGGGAGGCCGGGATCGTCCGGATCGAGGTCCGCGCCCCGGCGGGCATCGACTACGGGCTGTCCGAGGACCTGCGGACCCGGTACGGGCTGCGCCGGGCCCTGGCCGTGCAGACCGCCGACGAGACGCGCGTGCGCGAGCCCCTCGGCCAGGTCGCCGGGGACCTGCTGCGCGAGATCGTCACCGCCGAGGACGTCCTGGGCATCGACTGCGGCCGGACGCTGCGCGCGATGGCCGGGCACCTCGACGGCATCGCGGGGTGCGACGTCGTGCAGATCACCGGCATGGGCGGGCAGCTGGGCGACACCGCCACGGACGTCACCCGCGTCGTCAGCGAGGCCAGCGGCGGCCGGGTGTTCGCGCTGTTCGCCCCCCTCGTCGTCGCCGACGCCCGGACCGCCGAGGCGATGCGCACCCACCGCGCCTTCCGCCCGACGTTCGCGGCCTACGGGCGGGTCACCAAGGCCGTCGTCGCGATCGGGGCCTGGACGCCGGAGCTGTCGCAGATCCCCGCCCTGCTGGGGGAGGAGGAGTTCACCCGGCTCGCCGGTGCCGGGGTGGTCGCCGAGACGGGGGCGCTGCTCGTGGACGCCGGGGGCCGGCGCGTCCCGGGGCTGGACGCCCGCCGCGTCGCGATCACCGAGTCGCAGCTGCGCGCCGTGCCCGACGTCATCGGGGTCGGCGGCGGGCGGGGCAAGACCACGGCCGTGCACGCTCTCCTGCGCGCCGGCCTGCTGAACTCCCTGGTCACCGACGTCCACCTCGCGCGCCGGCTGCTGCGCCGCGCGCCCTGACCGGCCGGCTCCCGGCGCGCCGGGGGCTCACCCGCCGGGCAGGTCCGCCAGCCACTGCTCGACCTCGGCCAGGGTGAGCACCGGGCCGTTCGCCCCGAACGCGATGCGGGCGTCCTTCGCACCGGGCTTGCCGCTGGTCAGCAGGTAGCCGGGGTGCCGCTGCGTCGGCGCCTGGAGCGTCCAGCCCTTGCGGCCGGCCAGGCGCCGCAGCTGCGCGAACCGCTCCTCGCTCACGACGCCCCCGCGCAGCTCGCCGGGTCGGCCCGGTAGGCCTCGCCGTGGGCGATGACGGCGTCGAGCTTGTCCCGCGTCGCGGTCAGCTCCTCGAGCTGGGCCTGGACGCGTGCCCGCTCGGCGAGCAGGCGGGCGTGCATCTCGTCGGTCAGCACGCCGTGCTCCATGCACGGCAGGATCCGCAGGACGGCCTTGCTGCCGAGCCCGGCCGCGTAGAGGTTCTGGATGAACCTCACCCGGTCGACCGCGGAGTCGGGGTACCGCCGCTGCCCGCTGGTGCTGCGCTCGGACGTCAGCAGGCCCTGTTCCTCGTAGTACCGCAGCGCGCGGACGCTGACCCCCGCCCGCTGCGCGACCTCGCCGATGCGCATCCCGCTCCTCACGCCGAAGGACTTGACCCTGACGTCAACGTCAGGTTCTACGGTACCCCCATGAACACCGCTGGAGCCACCGCGCTCGTCACCGGAGCCAACCGCGGCATCGGCCGCCACCTCGCCGCCGAACTGCTCGCCCGCGGGGCGAAGGTCTACGCCGCCGCCCGCCGACCCGAGTCCATCGACCTGCCCGGGGTCGAGGCGATCGCCCTCGACATCACCGACCCCGCGGCCGTCGCCGCCGCCGCCGACCTCGCCCGCGACGTCGACCTGCTCGTCAACAACGCCGGGATCTCCACCGGCGCGTCCCTGCTCGGCGACCTCGACGCCGTCCGCGCCGAGATGGACGTCAACTTCTGGGGGACCCTGTCGATGGTGCGCGCCTTCGCCCCGGTCCTGGCCGCCAACGACGGCGGCGCGGTCGTCAACGTCTCCTCCGCGCTGTCCTGGTTCGCCTTCCCCGGCACCGGCGGCTACTCCGTCTCCAAGGCCGCGAACTGGAACATGTCCAACGCGCTGCGCCTCGAACTGGCCGGCCAGGGCACGCTCGTGACCTCCGTCCACCTCGGCCTGGCCGACACCGACATGGCCGCCGGCGTCGACGGGCCCAAGACCGACCCGGCGACCGTGGCGAAGACGGTCCTGGACGGCGTCGACGCCGGCGACCTGGAGGTCGTCGTCGACGACTGGAGCGCGATGGTCAAGGCCTCGCTCGCCAAGGACCCGCGCGAGTTCTACGCGCAGTTCCTCACCGCCTGACCCCGCCGGTCGCCCGGTGCGCTCGCACGGAGCGCACCGGGCGATGATGCTGCGGTGAACCGTGCTCGCGTCCGCGCCCCGCAGCTGACCGGACGGCGGTGGCTGAACACCGCCGGCGACCTCTCCCTGACCGACCTGCGCGGCAAGGTCGTCCTGCTCGACTTCTGGACCAGCTGCTGCGTCAACTGCCTGCACGTCCTGGACGAGCTGCGCCCGCTGGAGGAGAAGTTCTCCGACGTCCTGGTGACCGTCGGGGTGCACTCGCCGAAGTTCGCCCACGAGGCCGAACCGGCCACCCTGGACGCCGCCGTCGACCGCTACGCCGTGCACCACCCCGTGCTCGACGACCCCGAGCTCGCGACCTGGCAGGCGTACGCGGCCCGGGCCTGGCCGACCCTCGTCGTCGTGGACCCCGAGGGGTACGTGGTGGCCTCGATGTCGGGGGAGGGGCACGCCCACGGCCTGGACGTCCTCGTCTCCGAGCTCGTCACCGAGCACGAGGCCAAGGGGACCCTGCACCGCGGGACGGGCCCCTACGTCCCGGCCCCGCCGGCCGGGTCGGCCCTGCGGTTCCCCGCGCGCGCCGTCCGGCTGCCCGACGGGGCCGTGCTGGTCGCCGACACCGCCCACCACCAGCTCGTCGAGCTCGAACCGGACCTGGTGACCGAGCGCCGCCGGTTCGGCACCGGCGAGCGCGGGTCCACCGACGAGCCGGCCACGTTCGCCGAGCCGCAGGGCGCCGCGCTGCTGCCCGCCGACGTGGCCGAACGGGTCGGGTACGACGTCGTCGTCGCCGACAGCGTCAACCACGCCCTGCGCGGCCTGCGCCTGTCCGACGGTGCGGTGCGCACCGTCGCCGGGACCGGGGAGCAGCTGCGCCGCAGGGAAGGTGGCGGCCCGGCGCTGGAGCAGGACCTGTCCACCCCGTGGGACGTGGCCTGGTTCGACGGGCAGGTCGTCGTCGCCATGGCCGGGGTCCACCAGCTGTGGGCGTTCGACCCCGTCGCCGGGGTCGTGCGGGTCCTGGCGGGCACGACGGCCGAGGGGATCAACGACGGGCCGGCCGAGCAGGCGTGGTTCGCGCAGACCTCGGGCCTGGCCGTGCAGGACGCCGACGGCGAGCAGGTGCTGTGGTTCGTCGACGCCGAGACCTCCGCGCTGCGCAGCCTGCGCCGCAGCCCCGACGCCGAACCCGACCGCGAGGTCAAACCCGTCGACGACGCCCGGATGGCCAACGTCGCCCCCGTCGCCGGCGCCGGGTACGCGGTCACCACCCACGTCGGGCAGGGCCTGTTCGACTTCGGGTTCCGCGACGGCCCGGCCGCGCAGGCGCTGCTGCAGCACCCGCTCGGGCTGGCCGTGGCCGCCGACGGCTCGATCCTCGTGGCCGACACCTACAACGGCGCCGTCCGGCGCTTCGACCCGGCGACCGGCGAGGTCTCCACGGTCCTGCGCGACCTCGCCGAACCCGCCGACGTCCTCGTCGACGGCGACACGCTCGTCGTGGTGGAGAGCGCCGCGCACCGCCTCACCCGGGAACTGACCCCGGCGAACCTGCGGGTCGACGCCGGCGCGCACCGCGTGCAGCGGCCGCCGACGGACCTGGCCCCGGGCGTCGTGGAACTGGTCGTGGCTTTCACCCCGCCCACGGGCCAGAAGCTCGACGACCGCTGGGGCGACCCGACGCGGCTGGTCGTCGCCTCCACGCCGCCGGGGCTGCTGGCCGAGGGGGCCGGGGCGCAGGAGGGGCTGCGCCGGACGCTGCGCCTGGCCGACGGGTTCGACGGCGGCGTCCTGCACGTCAGCGTGCAGGCCGCGGCGTGCGACGGCGACCCCGACACCGGGGAGGTCCCCGAGTTCGCCGCCTGCCACCTGTACCAGCAGGACTGGGGGATCCCCGTCCGGCTGGTCGCCGGCGCCCCCGCGGTCCTGCCGCTGGACCTGCGCGGCGTCTGAACGCGCCGGGAGGGGGCTCCCCGGGGTCCCCTCCCGGCCCCCGGCCGGGCCCGCGCCCTAGGCTCCGCGTCAGGCCGACGATCGGAGCTGACGTGTCGCACCCCGCCGACGGGGCACCCCTGTTCGACTTCTTCGCCCAGCCCGCCCTGCCCGCCCCCGACGTGCCCGCCGACGAGCTCACCGGGCTCGTCGCCCGCGAGTTCGGCCTCGACGTCCGGCTGCGCTCCCTGGGCAGCCAGCAGGACCAGAACCTCATGGCGCACGCCGTCGCCGACGACGAGCCCGTGGCCGTGCTCAAGCTCAGCAACCCGGCCTTCAGCGCCGCCGAGGTCGACCTGCAGGACCACGTCGCCGCGCTGCTGGCCCGGGAACTGCCCGACCTGCGCGTCGCGCACGTGCTGCGCCGCGACGGCCGGGACCTGCGGGGCTGGTTCGACACCTCCCGCGGCCGCCTGCACGCCCGGCTGCTCAGCGTCGTCCACGGCCGGACCCTGCACGGCTCCGGGTACCTGGCCCCGGCCGTCGTCGAACGGCTGGGCGTCCTGGCCGCCGCGGTGAGCCGCGCCCTGGAGCACGTCGAGCACCCCGCCCAGGACCGCGTCCTGCAGTGGGACCTGCAGCACGCCCGGCGGGTCGTCGAGCTGCTGGCCCCCCGCGAACCGGACACCGCGGTGCGCGAGCGCGTCGTCACCGCCGCGACCGCGGCGCTCGCGGTCCTCGAACCCCTGGCGGGGCGGCTGCCCGCGCAGCTGGGGCACTTCGACCTCACCGACGACAACGTCGTCGTCCCGCCCGGCGGGCGCCTGCCGGACGGGATCGTCGACTTCGGGGACGTCCTGCGCTCCTGGCGGGTGGGGGAGCTGGCGGTCACGATCTCCTCCGTCCTGCACCACGCCGGCGCCGACGCGCACAGCACGCTGCCCGCCGTCCGCGCCTTCGACGCCGCGCGGTCCCTCACCGACGACGAGGTCGAGGCGCTGTGGCCGCTGGTGGTCCTGCGCGGGGCGGTGCTGGTCCTCAGCGGCCGCGACCAGGCCGTCCTGGACCCCGGCAACGCCTACGCCCAGGACGGGCTGGACCGCGAGCGGCGCATCCTGGAGGTGGCCACCGAGCTGCCGATCCCGGTGGTGACGGCCCTCGTCCGGCACGCGCTGGGGCGCGCGCGCCCGGCCCCGGCCCCGGCCGCCGGGCCGCTGCTGCCGCCGGGCACGACGGTCGACGTGCTGGACGCCGGGACGCGCTCGGAGGTCAACGACCTGGGCGCCTGGACGGACGCGGGGACGCTGGAGCGGGAGGCGCTGCGCCGGCTGGGGGCGGCCGACGTCGTCGTCCTGCCGCACGCGGTGCCCGTCCTGACCGGCTCGCCCGCGCTGAGCGCCGAACCGCCCGCGACCGTCCCCACGGGGGCGACCCTGTGGGCGGCCCGCGCGTCCACCGCGCTCGCCCCCTTCGCCGGGCACGTCCGGGCCGGGGCCGGCGGCGTCGAGCTCGTGGGCGAGGGCGCCGTCCTGCGCCTGTCGGTGCCCGCCCCGGGCACCGGGGGCGGGCCGGTGCGGGCCGGGCAGGGGTTCGCCACCGTCCCGGCCCGCAGCGCCGTGCACGTGCAGCTCGTGCGCGACGGCGCCCTCGACGTCCCGGCCCGGGTGCGGGCCGCGCACGCCCCCGGCTGGCTCGCGCAGGTCCACGACCCCGCCCCGCTGCTGGGGCTGACCCCGGCGGTCGCCGTCCCGGCCGCCGAGGTGCTGCACCGGCGCGAACGGGTGCTGGCGGGGGTCCAGGAGCACTACTACGCCGAACCCCCGCAGATCGAGCGCGGCTGGCGCGAGCACCTCGCCGACGTCGACGGGCGGGTGTACCTGGACATGGTGAACAACGTGACCTCGATCGGGCACGCGCACCCGCGGGTCGAGCAGGCCGCGCACCGGCAGCTGCGGCTGCTGAACACGAACTCCCGGTTCCACTACGCGGCCGTCGCCGAGTTCGCGGAGAAGATCGCCGCCACGCTGCCCGACGAGCTGGACACGGTGTTCCTCGTCAACTCCGGGTCCGAGGCCGTGGACCTGGCGCTGCGGATCGCGATGGCCGCCACCGGGCGCCGGCACGTCGTGGCCATGCGCGAGGCGTACCACGGGTGGACGTTCGCCAGCGACGCCGTGTCGACGTCGGTCGCCGACAACCCGGCCGCGCTCACCACCCGCCCGGACTGGGTGCACACCGTCGACGCGGCGAACCCCTACCGCGGCCGGCACCGCGGTCCGCAGGCCCACAGGTACGCCCCCGAGGCCGTCGCGACGATCCGCGACCTGGCCTCCCGCGTCGACCTGGCCGGGTTCGTGGCCGAGACGTACTTCGGCAACGCCGGGGGCGTCGCGCTGCCACCGGGGTACCTGCGGGCCGTCTACGCCGCGGTGCGCGAGGCCGGTGGGCTGGCCGTGGCCGACGAGGTGCAGGTCGGGTACGGCCGGCTGGGGCGCTGGTTCTGGGGGTTCGAGCAGCAGGGCGTCGTGCCGGACGTGGTGGCCGTCGCGAAGTCGGTGGGCAACGGGTTCCCCGTGGGGGCCGTCGTCACGCGCCGGGCCGTGGCCGACCGCTACCGGACCCAGGGGTACTTCTTCTCCTCCACCGGGGGCAGCCCGCTGTCCAGCGTCGTCGGGTCGGCCGTCCTCGACGTCGTCGTCGGGGAACGCCTGCAGGAGAACGCCACCGTCGTCGGTGACCACCTGCGGGGACGGCTGCGCGAGATCGCCGGCCGCCACGGGCTCGTCGGCGCCGTGCACGGCGACGGGCTGTACCTGGGCGTGGAGTTCGTCCGCGACCGGGCCACCCTGGAGCCGGCGACGGAGGAGACGGCCGCGATCTGCGACCGTCTGCTGGAGCTGGGGGTCGTCATGCAGCCCACGGGCGACCACCAGAACGTCCTGAAGGTCAAACCGCCGCTGTGCCTGGCGCGGGAGTCGGCGGACTTCTTCGCCGACGCCCTCGAGCGCGTCCTCGACGAGGGGTGGTGAGCGCACCGGGCCGGGGGACCACCACCCCCGGCCCGGGACCGGCTCAGTTCGCGCGGTTGTCCAGGTAGTACCGGATCAGCGAGGCCGTCGAGGGGTCCTGCGCCTCGAGGGCGGCGGTGTCGCCGGTGAGCGCGGGTGCGATCTCCAGCGCCAGCTTCTTGCCCAGTTCCACCCCCCACTGGTCGAAGCTGTCGATGCCCCAGACCGAACCCTCGACGAACGTGATGTGCTCGTAGAGGGCGATGAGCTGACCGAGCACCGACGGGGTCAGCGCGGGCGCCATGATCGAGGTGGTCGGCCGGTTCCCGGTGAACACCCGGGCCGAGACGACCTCCTCGGCGGTGCCCTCGGCGCGGACCTCCTCGGCGGACTTGCCGAACGCCAGCGCCTTGGTCTGGGCGAAGAAGTTCGCCATGAACAGGGCGTGCACGTCGGCCCCGCCCGCCGCCTCGTCGACCAGCGGGTGGGCCGGGGTGGCGAAGGCGATGAAGTCCGCCGGGATGACCCGGGTCCCCTGGTGGATGAGCTGGTAGAACGCGTGCTGGCCGTTGGTGCCGGGCTCGCCCCAGAACACCTCGCCGGTGTCGGTGGTGACCGGTTCGCCGTCGTAGCGCACCGACTTGCCGTTGGACTCCATGGTCAGCTGCTGCAGGTACGCCGCGAACCGGTGCAGGTACTGCGAGTACGGCAGGACCGCGTGGGTGTGCGCGTCGAGGAAGTTGACGTACCAGACGTTGAGCAGACCCATCAGCAGCGGGACGTTGCGCGCCGGCTCGGTCGTGCGGAAGTGCTCGTCGACGGCGTGGAAACCGGCGAGGAACTCGCGGAACGCGTCCGGGCCGATCGCGACGGCCAGCGAGGTGCCGATGGCGGAGTCGACCGAGTAGCGGCCGCCCACCCAGTCCCAGAACCCGAACGCGTTCGCCGGGTCGATGCCGAACGCGGCGACCTTGTCCAGCGCCGTGGAGACGGCGACGAAGTGCTTGGCGACCGCGGCCGAGCGGGCCTCGTCGTCGTCGGCCAGGGCGCCCGCCGCGGCCAGCCCCGCCCACAGCCAGGCGCGGGCCAGCCGCGCGTTGGTCAGCGTCTCCAGCGTCCCGAACGTCTTGGACGCCACGATGAACAGCGTCGTGCGCGGGTCGAGGTCCTTGGTCGTCTCGGCGACGTCGGTGGGGTCGATGTTCGAGATGAACCGCAGCTCCAGCCCGTCCTGCGCGAACGGCTTGAGCGCCTCGTAGGCCATCACCGGGCCCAGGTCGGACCCGCCGATGCCGATGTTCACGACGTGCGTGATCCGCTCGCCGGTGACGCCCCTCCACTCGCCGCTGCGGACGGCGTCGGCGAAGGCGAACACCTTCGCCAGTTCCGCCTGCACGTCGGCGTCGACGTCCTGGCCGTCGACGACCAGCGCGGGGGAGGCCCCCGCCGGCCGGCGCAGCGCGGTGTGCAGGACGGCGCGGTCCTCGGTGACGTTGATGTGCTCACCGGCGAACATGGCGTCGCGGCGGGCCAGGACGCCGGTCTGCTCGGCCAGTTCCAGCAGCAGCCCGACCGTCTCGGACGTGACGAGGTTCTTGGACAGGTCCACGAACAGGTCGGCGACCGGGAAGCTCAGCTCGCCCGCGCGCGCGGGGTCGGCGGCGAACCAGGCGGCCAGGTCGGGCGTGGTGGCGGCCCGGTGCGCGTCCAGCGACGCCCACGCGGGGGTGGTGGTGGGATCGACGGGTCCTGTGCTCATGGATCGAACGGTAGTCAGCCCGCGTTCGGAGCGCGCCACCGGCTGCTGGCACAGTGTCTGCGTGCAACGGTGGGAAGACCTGTCAGACGTCGAAGCCGGGTTCGGCCCGTCGGTGGTCACCATCGGCAACTTCGACGGCGTCCACCGCGGGCACGCGGCCGTCCTGGGGACGGTGGTCGACCTGGCCCGTTCCCGCGGCCTGTCCAGCGTCGCGGTCACCTTCGACCCCCACCCCCTGCAGGTCCTGCACCCCGAGCGCGCGCCCGGGCTGATCACCGGCCTGGAGCGCCGCCTGGACCTGATGGCCGGCACCGGCCTGGACGCGGTGCTGGTGATGCCGTTCACCCGGGAGCTGGCCGCGTGGAGCCCGGAGCGCTTCGTGCGGGACGTGTTCGTCACCGCGCTGCGCGCGCAGGTCGTCGTCGTCGGGCACGACGTGCGGTTCGGGCAGGGCAACGCCGGGGACCTGGGCACCGTGCGGGAGCTGGGGTCGCGCTGGGGCTTCGAGGTCGAGGTGCTCACCGACCTCGGGGACCGGGGCGCCCCGCAGCGCTGGAGCTCCACGGCGGTGCGCGCGGCGCTGGCCGACGGGGAGGTGGAGCGGGCCGCGCAGGTGCTCGGGCACCCGCACCGGGTCACCTCCACGGTCGTGCACGGCGACCACCGCGGCCGGGAGCTGGGGTACCCCACGGCCAACCTGGACACCGCGACCGCGCAGGGCCTGGTGCCCGCCGACGGCGTCTACGCCGGCTGGCTGACCCGCGCCTCCGGTCAGCGGCTGGCCGCGGCCGTCTCCATCGGCACCAACCCGACGTTCGACGGCGAGCGCCGCCAGCTGGAGGCGTACTGCCTGTCCGGGCAGCCCGGCGTGGGGCCGGGGCTGGACCTGTACGGCGAGCGCGTCGACCTCGACCTGGTGGCGAGGCTGCGGCCCACGCTGCGCTTCGAGGGGGTCGAGGCGCTGGTGGAGCAGATGGAGCGCGACGTCGCCACCTGCCGCGAACTCCTGCTGGGGCCCGGGCGCCCCTGACCGCCCTGGTCGGGGCGTCACAGGACCGCTGCTAGGCTGGACCTCGCCGTTCGATCGGCCGCGGACCCAGAGCGCCCGGGTGGATCAGCCCCGAGGCACCGCGCAACGAGTGCAAGGAGAGACGAGTGCCCCTCGACGCCGCAGTCAAGAAGCAGATCATGGCCGAGTACGCCACCAGCGAGGGCGACACCGGCTCGCCGGAGGTCCAGGTCGCGATGCTGACCCAGCGCATCCGCGACCTCACCGAGCACCTCAAGCAGCACCAGCACGACCACCACAGCCGTCGTGGCCTGCTGCTGCTCGTCGGCCAGCGCCGCAACCTGCTGAAGTACATGGCCAAGAAGGACATCAACCGCTACCGCTCGATCATCGAGCGTCTCGGCATCCGCCGCTGACCTAGGTCAGGGGCCTGGCAGCAGGGGTGGTCCCGACACACGGGGCCACCCCTGCTGCGCATCACGGCCGCACTCGCGGCAGACTCATCCTGACGAGCTGCGACATCGCGCAGCGTCGCGCCGGTCCTCGGTGGTGGCTTCCGGACCCGTGGGGAGACCCCGGGCCCGTGGGCCTCGATCGAAGGCCGGGGGCGCGCGGGTGTTGCACACCGCACCGCAACCCGAGGAGGAACCCCTTGGAGGGTCCTGAGATCACCGCCGCCGAAGCCGTCCTCGACAACGGCTCGTTCGGCACCCGCACCGTCCGCTTCGAGACCGGCCGCCTCGCCAAGCAGGCCGCCGGTTCCGCGAGCGTCTACCTCGACGGCGAGACGTTCCTGCTGAGCGCCACGACCGCCGGCAAGTCCCCGAAGGACCAGTTCGACTTCTTCCCCCTGACGATCGACGTCGAGGAGCGCTCCTACGCCGCCGGCAAGATCCCGGGGTCGTTCTTCCGCCGCGAGGGCCGCCCCTCCACCGAGGCGATCCTGGCCTGCCGCCTGATCGACCGCCCGTTGCGCCCGAGCTTCGTCAAGGGCCTGCGCAACGAGGTCCAGGTCGTCGTGTCCGTCATGGCGATCCACCCCGACGACGCCTACGACGTGGTGGCCATCAACGCCGCCTCGATGTCGACCCAGCTGTCCGGCCTGCCGTTCTCCGGCCCCGTCGGCGGTGTGCGCATCGCGCTCATCGACGGCCAGTGGGTCGCCTTCCCGCGCTACTCCGAGATCGAGCGCGCCGTCTTCGACATGGTCGTCGCCGGCCGCGTCGTGACCGCCGCGGACGGCACCGAGGACGTCGCGATCATGATGGTCGAGGCCGAGGCCACCGAGGGCTCCTGGAAGCTCATCAAGGAGCAGGGCGCCACCGCCCCGACCGAGGAGGTCGTGGCCGAGGGCCTGGAGGCCGCCAAGCCGCACATCGCCAAGCTGGTCAAGGCGCAGGCCGAGGTCGCCGCCGCGGCCGCCAAGCCCACCGCGGAGTTCCCGCTGTTCCCCGACTACGCCGAGGACGCCTACCAGGCCGTCTTCGACGCCTCGGCGACCGAGCTGGCCGCCGCGCTGGCCATCGCGGGCAAGCAGGAGCGCGAGACGCGCATCGACGAGATCAAGGAGCGCGTCAAGGGCGAGCTCGCCGAGGCGTACGCCGGGCGCGAGAAGGAGATCTCCGCCGCCTACCGCTCGGTGCAGAAGGCGCTGATCCGCCAGCGCGTCCTCAAGGACGGGGTCCGCATCGACGGCCGCGGCCTGGCCGACATCCGGACGCTGTCCGCCGAGGTCGAGGTGCTGCCCCGCGTGCACGGCTCGGCGCTGTTCGAGCGCGGCGAGACCCAGATCCTGGGCGTCACCACGCTGAACATGCTCCGCATGGAGCAGCAGCTCGACACGCTGTCGCCGGTGACGCGCAAGCGCTACATGCACAACTACAACTTCCCGCCGTACTCGACCGGTGAGACCGGCCGCGTGGGTTCGCCCAAGCGCCGCGAGATCGGCCACGGCGCCCTCGCCGAGCGCGCCATCGTCCCGGTGCTGCCGGCCCGCGAGGAGTTCCCCTACGCGATCCGCCAGGTCTCCGAGGCGCTGGGCTCCAACGGCTCCACCTCGATGGGCTCGGTGTGCGCCTCGACGCTGTCGCTGCTCAACGCCGGTGTCCCGCTGCGCGCCCCCGTCGCCGGCATCGCCATGGGCCTGATCTCCGACACCGTCGAGGGTGAGACCCGCTACGCGGCGCTGACCGACATCCTCGGGGCCGAGGACGCCTTCGGCGACATGGACTTCAAGGTGGCCGGGACCAAGGAGTTCGTCACCGCGATCCAGCTCGACACCAAGCTCGACGGGATCCCCGCCTCGGTGCTCGCCGGTGCGCTGACCCAGGCCCGCGACGCGCGCCTGCACATCCTGGACGTCATGGCCGAGGCCATCGACACCCCGGACGAGATGTCGCCGACCGCGCCGCGGATCATCACCGTCAAGGTCCCCGTGGACAAGATCGGCGAGGTCATCGGGCCCAAGGGCAAGATGATCAACCAGATCCAGGAGGACACCGGCGCCGACATCTCCATCGAGGACGACGGCACGGTGTTCATCGGGGCCGTCGACGGTCCCTCGGCGGAGGCGGCCCGCGCAGCGGTCAACGCCATCGCCAACCCGACGATGCCCGAGGTCGGCGAGCGCTACCTCGGCACCGTCGTGAAGACGACGACCTTCGGCGCGTTCGTCTCGCTCATGCCGGGCAAGGACGGCCTGCTGCACATCTCGCAGCTGCGCAAGCTCTCCGGCGGCAAGCGCGTCGACAACGTCGAGGACGTCGTCTCGATCGGGCAGAAGGTCCAGGTCGAGATCGCCGAGATCGACCCGCGCGGCAAGCTGTCCCTGGTCCCCGTGGTCGCGGAGGAGCCCGCCGAGGGCGACGCCCCCGCGCCGGAGCAGGCCGACGCCTGACGTGACGTCCAACCTCCCCGGGAACCCCGTCGAGCTGCCCACCGTGGCGGCCGGCGGGGTTCCCGCTACCACCGTCCTGTCCGACGCCGACGGCGCGCTGGTCAAGCGCACCGTCCTGCCGTGCGGTGCGCGCGTCCTGACCGAGGCGATGCCCGGTCAGCGCTCGGCCAGCATCGGGTGCTGGGTCGGGGTCGGCTCGCGCGACGAGACCAGCGGCCACTTCGGCTCCACCCACTTCCTCGAGCACCTGCTGTTCAAGGGCACCGAGCGCCGCGACGCGATGGACATCGCCTCGGCGTTCGACGCCGTCGGGGGCGAGGCGAACGCCGCCACCGGCAAGGAGCACACGACGTACTACGCGCGGGTGCTCGACAGCGACCTGCCGATGGCCATCGACGTCGTCACCGACATGGTCACCTCGGCCGTCCTGGACGACGACGACTTCACCAGCGAGCGCGAGGTCATCCTCGAGGAGCTGGCGATGAACGACGACGACCCCGGCGACGTCGCGCACGAGCGCTTCGCCGAGCTCGTCCTCGGTGAGCACCCGCTGGCCCGGCCCATCGGCGGCACCCCGGACACGATCCGCGCCGTCGGCCGCGACGACGTGTGGGCCCACTACCGCGAGCACTACCAGCCGTCCACGCTGGTGTTCACCGCGGCCGGCGGGCTCGACCACGACGAAGTCGTCGCCACCGTGCAGCGCGAGCTGGACCGCGCCGCGGGCGACCTGGGGCAGGCCGCCCCGCGCCCGCGCCGGGTCAGCGGTCAGGTCGCCGGCGGTCTGGAGAAGGGCCGCGCGCTCGTCGTGGACCGCCAGACCGAGCAGGCGCACGTCCTGCTGGGGATGACCGGCATCACCGCGACCGACCCGCGCCGCTTCACGCTGTCGGTGCTCAACGCCGTCCTGGGCGGCGGCATGAGCTCGCGGCTGTTCCAGGAGGTCCGCGAGAAGCGGGGCCTGGCGTACTCGGTGTACTCCTTCAACGCCAACTACGCCGACTCCGGGTACGTCGGGCTGTACGCGGGCTGCTCCCCGGCCAAGGCGGCGCAGGTCACCGACCTCATGCTGGCCGAGCTGGTCGCGCTGGGCGACGCGCCGCTGGAAGCCGAGGAGCTGGCGCGCGGGGTCGGGCAGCTGACCGGCGGCCTGGTGCTCGGCCTGGAGGACTCCGGCTCGCGGATGAACCGCCTCGGCAAGTCCGAGCTCACCCACGGGCAGTTCCTCGACGTCGACACCGTCCTGGCCCGCATCCGCGCGGTCACCGCCGAGCAGGTGCAGGCCCTGGCCGTGGACCTGCTGGCGCGGCCGCGCTCGGTGACGGTCGTGGGGCCCTTCGACGACGACAGCGCCTTCACGGGGGTCGTGCAGTGACCCTGCGGGTCTCCGTGGCCGGGGCGCGCGGGCGCATGGGCCGCGAGGCGGTCGCCGCGATCGAGGCGGCGGCCGACCTCGAGCTCGTCGCCGCGCTCGGGCGCGGCGACGACCCGGCCGCGGCCGCCGGCTCGGACGTCCTGGTCGACCTCACGGTCCCCGACCAGGTCATGGGCAACGTCGAACGCGCTCTGATGCAGGGGATGCACGTCGTCACCGGCACCACCGGGTTCACCCCCGAGCGGGTCGCGCAGGTCGAGGAGTGGGCCGCGGCCGCCGGTCGCAACGTGCTCATCGCGACGAACTTCGGGATCGGCGCGGTGCTCGTCATGCAGCTCGCCGCCAAGGCCGCGCGGTTCTTCGAGTCGGTCGAGGTCGTCGAGCTGCACCACCCGGGCAAGGTCGACGCGCCCAGCGGCTCGGCGATCCGCACCGCCCAGCTCATCGCGCGGGCGCGCGCCGAGGCGGGGCTGGGGCCCTCGCCCGACGCGACGACGACCGAGCTGCCCGGGGCCCGCGGGGCCGTCGTCGACGGCGTGCACGTGCACGCGGTCCGCGTGCGGGGGATGACGGCGCACCAGGAGGTCGTCCTGGGCGGCCCGGGGGAGACCCTCACCCTGCGCGACGACACCTACGACCGTTCGGCCTACATGCCGGGGCTGCTGGTGGGGATCCGTCAGGTGGCCACCCGCCCGGGCGTCACGGTGGGCCTCGAGCACTACCTCGACCTGGGGTGAGGGGCGTGCGCACGAAGATCGTCATCGCCGTCAGCGTCGCCGCGCTGCTGTTCTACTTCGTGTTCCTCGGCAACCTCGGGGTGCAGCTGGCCCGCACCGGCAGCTGGGCCGGGGTGCTGCTCGGGATCGCGCTGTTCCTGCTGCCGCTGGTCGGGCTGTGGGCCGTCGTGCGCGAGCTGCTGTTCGGGGTGGCGACGGAGAAGCTGGGGCGCGAGCTCGCCGAGCGCGGTGAGCTGCCGGTCGACGACCTCGAGCGCACCGCCGCCGGGCGCATCGACCGGGCCGCCGGGGCCCTGGCCTGGGAACGGGCCAAGGGCGAGGTGGAGCGCAGCCCGCAGGACGCCGGCGCCTGGTACCGGCTGGCGATGGCGTACGACGCCTCCGGTGACCGCCGCCGCGGCCGCGCCGCCGCCCGGCACGCCGTCAAGCTGCACCGCGCGCGCTGACGGTCCCCCTCCCGCGTCGCTAGCCTGGGCGCATGACGCTCCTCGCGGACCTCGCCGGCGCCTGGGCCGGTGCCTGGGCCGGTGAGAACGCCTTCCGGCTCCTGCCGGCCGACGCGCCGCACACCGCTCCCGCGACGGCGGTCGTGCAGGTCGCCGGGGCGATGACGACCGTCGGGTACGCGTGGGCCCACCCCGAGGACGGGGACCAGGCCGGGCTGCTGACCCTCGGGCCCGGGGACGGTGAGGGCTCCGTCGTGGCGCTGTGGGGCGACTCCTGGCACCAGGCGCCGCAGGCCCGGGTGCTGCTCGGCACGTCCGGCGGGTCGTCGGTGACGGTCGGGTACGACTACGTCGAGGGCCAGTGGCGGTGGGAGGTCACGCTGCGCGCGGCCGGGGACGGGCTGGAGCTGCGGATGGACAACGTGCCCCTCGCCACCGGCGAGGGGCACACCGCGATGCTCGCGTCCCTGCGTCGCGCCTGACCCTGCCCGGCCGAGGGGTCAGCGGCGTTCGCCGCGCTGCACGGGCGCGCGGCCCGGCGGCTGCTGGGGCGGCGGGAGCAGCGGGCTCACCGGCGTCAGGGGCCGCGTCGCGGGGGAACCGGACCGCAGCGTGATCTCCTCCCCGGCGTGCCGCAGGACGACCTCCGCCCCGTGGTCGCGCACGGTGTACGTGACGTCGTCGCGGGTGACGTCCACGCAGAGCTTCGCCTCGCGCCAGTGGACGGTGAACCGCAACCGCGACAACCCCTCGGGCAGGTGCGGGTCGAACCGCAGGAGGCCGTCGTTGTCTCGCATCCCGCCCAGGCCGTGCACCAGCGCCAGCCACGTCCCGGCGAGGGAGGCCATGTGCAGACCGTCGCCGGTGTTGTGGTGCAGGTCGCGCAGGTCGACGCCGGCGGCCTCGTAGAGGTAGTCGTGGGCCAGTTCCAGGTGCCCCACCTCGGCGGCCGTGATCGCCTGCACGGCAGCGGACAACGACGAGTCGCGCACCGTGCGGCGCTCGTAGTAGTCCACGGCGCGGGCCTTGTCCTCGGCGGTGAACGCGTCGGGGAACCAGAACAGCGCCATCTGCAGGTCGGCCTGCTTGACGACCTGCCTGCGGTACAGGTCGAAGTACGGCGCGTGCAGCAGCAGCGGGTACTCCCCGTGCGCCTCGAAGTCCCACTCGGGCCGTCGGGTGAACCCCTCGCACTGCTGGTGGACGCGCAGCTTCTCGTCGTAGGGGACCGCGACGGCGTCCGCCGCGTCGCGCCAGGCGGCCCGCTCCTCCAGATCGACCCCCAGCGACCGGGCCAGGTCCGGGTGCCGCGAGCACGCCCCCGCCGCGGCGCGCAGGTTCTGCGCCGCCGCCAGGTTGGTGAAGAGGTTGTCGACGACGACGGCCGTGTACTCGTCCGGTCCGGTGACGCCCGCGACGTGCCAGCGGCCCTCGTCGTCGTGGTGGCCCAGGGACATCCACAACCGGGCGGTCTCGACGAGCACGAGCAGCCCCCCGTCGGTCTCCAGCGCATCGCTGCCCGTGGCGACCCGGTACCGCTCGACGGCCGCCGCGATGTCGGCGTTGACGTGGAAGGCGGCCGTGCCCGCCGGCCAGTACCCGCTGGACTCCCGGCCCCGGATGGTCCGCCACGGGAACGCGGCTCCCGCCAGCCCGAGCTCGGCGGCCCGCTGCCGGGCGGCGTCGATCGTGCGGGCCCGCCAGCGCAGCGCGTCCGCCGCGGCCCGCGGCGCCGTGTACGTCAGGACCGGCAGGACGTACGCCTCGGTGTCCCAGAAGGTGTGCCCGTCGTACCCGGGCCCGGTGAGCCCCTTGGCCGGGATGCCCCGCTGCTCGGCGCGCGCCCCGGCCTGCAGGACGTGGAACAGCGCGAACCGGACGGCCTGCTGGACCTCCGCGTCCCCCTCCACCTGGACGTCCGCGGCGTCCCAAAACTCCTCGAGGTACTCGCGCTGCTCGGCGAGCATCCCGTCGAACCCGGTGAACCGGGCCCCCGACAGCGCCCCGGCGACCTGGTCGCGCAGCGCCGGCTGCGACCGCAGCGCCGACCACCCGTAGGCGAGGAACTTCGTCAGCCGCACCTCCTCGCCCGGTCCCAGCACGCACACCACCGTGGTGCGGGCCCAGTCCTGCGCGTCGTGCGTCTCGACGTCCACGCGCCCGGGGGCCTCGACGTGGTTCTCCATGCCGGCCGCCATCTGCAGCCCGCTGACCCGGGTCCGGTGCACCAGCGTGGCGCCGGCCCGGCCGCTGTCGTGCTCCACCGAGACCAGCGGGGCCTTCAGCACCGCCGCGACCCGCGGGTCCCCGGACGTCCCCGGCAGCGCCTCGTTGGCGACCAGCTCGGACTGCAGGGTGACGCGCACGCCCTCGTCGACGGCCTGCACGACGTACTCGATCGCCGCGCAGGCCCGCTGCACGAACGAGACGAGCCGGGTGGAGCGGACGCGGACCCGCTTGCCGGCCGGGGAGACCCACTCGGCGGTGCGCACGAGGGTCCCGGCCCGCAGGTCCAGGACCCGTTCGTGGGCGACGAGCTCGCCGTAGCGGACGTCGAACGGCTCGTCGTCGACGAACAACCGCACGATCTTGCCGTCGGTGACGTTGACGACCGTCTGACCGACCTCCGGGTAGCCGTACCCGGCCTCGGCGTAGGGCAGCGGGCGTTCCTCGTAGAACGAGTTCAGGTAGGTGCCGGGCAGGCCGTGCGGTTCGCCCTCGTCGAGGTTGCCGCGGAACCCGATGTGCCCGTTGGACAGGGCGAACACCGATTCGGCCGACCCCAGCAGCTGCAGGTCCAGGCGGGTCTCGCGGACGTGCCACGGCTCGACGGGGAAGGCGTCCTGGGCGATCACGCGTCCCCCTCCAGCAGCTGCGCCAGGTCGGTCACCACGACCGTCGCCCCGTGCTCGCGCAGCCCGTCGGCCTGCCCGACGCGGTCCACCCCGACGACGGCGCGGAAACCCCCGGCACGCCCGGCCTGCACCCCGGCCAGGGCGTCCTCGAAGACGGCCGCGTGCGCGGGGTCGACGCCGAGCGCGCGGGCCCCGGCCAGGAAGCTGTCGGGAGCGGGTTTGCCCCGCAACCCCTCCTGCCGCAACGTCACCCCGTCGACGCGCGCCTCCACGAGCTCGGCCAGCCCGGTCACCTCCAGCACCTGCCGGGTGTTCGCGCTGGAGGAGACCACCGCCCGCCGCAGACCCGCGTCGCGCGCGGCGCGCAGGTACCGCCGCGACCCCTCGTACACCTCCACGCCGTCGGAGGCGATGCGCCGCAGCAGGTCCGCGTTCTTGCGGTTGCCCAGGCCCGCGACGGTGGTGTCCTCGTAGGCCTGGTCCCCGGGGTCGTCGGGCGACCCCTCCGGCAGCGTGATGCCGCGCGAGGCCAGGAAGTCGCGGACACCGTCGGCGCGGGGTTTGCCGTCGACGAAGGTGCGGTAGTCCTCGACCGGGTCGAACGGGCGGAACGGGGCCCCGGTGCGCTCGGCGTGCTCGCGCAGGTAGGAGTCGAAGGCGCTCGTCCAGGCCTTGTCGTGCACGGCGGCGGTGTCGGTCAGCACGCCGTCGAGGTCGAACAGGAGCGCGGTCACGTCGTCAGGCAGTCCCAGCACGCTCCCGACCCTAGGAGCCGGGCCCCGGACCCGCAGGTCGGGCGGGCCCGGCCCCCGGACCGGTGCGGTTCACGGTTCGGGGTCGGCGTCCCGGGGGTTGAGGTTGCGCGGGTCGGCGTCCTCGTCCGGTGCCCCGTCGTCCGCGCCGTCCTGCGCGACGTCGTCACCGGTCGGGGTCCCGCGCAGGTCGCGCGGGTTCAGCTGGCCGGGGTCGCCGTCGGGGTCGGTGCCGGTCTCGGGGCCGGCGTCCTGCGGGTTCGTCTCGCTCATGCCCCCAGCCTCGCCCCGCGGGCGGTCTCGTGCGCGACGAGACGCCCCCGCCACCGGCCGGGGCGTCCGCGCCGCGGAGGTCAGGGGTGCAGCAACACCTTGGTCCAGCCGTCGACGCGGTCGTCGAAGTTCCGGTAACCCTCCGGGGCCCGGTCCAGCGGGAGCTCGTGCGAGACGATGAACGACGGTTTCGCGCGGCCGGCGACGATGAGGTCGCGCAGTTGCCGGTTGTACCGCATGACCGGCGCCTGCCCGGTGCCCATCGACTGGCCCTTGGTGAAGAACGTGCCGTAGTCCCAGCCGACCCGGCCCTCCTTCGCGCCGTCGGTGGCCGCGCCCGGGTCCTGGGGCACGTAGACGCCGACGACGCCGATCCCGCCGGTGCTGCGGACCACCTTCACCAGGTTGTCGAGCACGAGTTCGGGGTGCTCGTCCCCGGAGGGGTCGTGCGCCTGGTACCCGACGGCCTCGACCCCGCGGTCCACCCCGCGCCCCAGCGTCTGCTCGGCGATCTGCTCGACCGGGTCGCCGGCGGAGAAGTCGACGGGGATCGCACCGATGCTCGCGGCCAGGCCCAGCCGGTCCTGTTCCCGGTCGACGACGAACACCCGGGCGGCGCCCTTGAGCAGCGCGCTGTGCGCGGCCATCAGGCCGACCGGGCCGGCGCCGAACACGGCCACGTCGTCGCCGGGCACCATGCCGGACAGTTCCACGCCGTGCCAGCCGGTGGGGAAGATGTCCGACAGCATCGTGAAGTCGTTCTCGTGCTCGGTGCCCGCGGGCAGTTCGAGCAGGTTGAAGTCCGCGTACGGCACCCGCAGGAACTCGGCCTGCCCGCCGTCGTAGGGACCCATGTTGGCGTACCCGTAGGCCGCGCCGTCCATGCCCTCGGTCGGGTTCGTCCGCAGGCAGAACGACGTCCAGCCGTGCAGGCAGTTGCGGCAGGTGCCGCAGGCGATGTTGAACGGCACCGACACGCGGTCGCCGACCTTCACCCGGTTCACCCCGGAGCCGACGGCCTCGACGACCCCGGTGTTCTCGTGGCCGAGGACCTTGCCCTCCTCGACGGCGGTGCGGCCCTCGTACATGTGCAGGTCGGAACCGCAGATGTTGGTGGTGGTGATGCGCACGACGGCGTCGGTGGGTTCCTCGACGCGGGCGTCCGGGACCTCCTTCACCACGACGTCCTTCGGACCCTGGTAGACGACGGCCTTCACGTTCCGACCTCCTGGTCGTGGGGTGGTGGGTCTCGATCGTGACCCCGTGAACGGGCGGTCGCGCGTTCAACCGGCGGTGCGGTCGCGGGCCGCCCGTCCGCGTCGCGGGGGAGGGGCGACGGTTCCACCGCGCGGGGGACGGGTGCCGTGGGTAACGTCCCCACGGTGCTGGTGCACACCGGCGTCGGGACCTCCGGCGACCGGGGTCCGGCGGTTCCCCGCACGCCCCGAGGCGCCACGACGACGGCTCCGGGAGGGCGCGCGCGTGCGAAGTGCCGATCCAGGGGCCGGCGACACGGCGGTCCCGGTCGGCGACGAGGAACCCTTCCCGCCGAGCGAGGGAGCCGCGGGGAGTGCGGCACCCCGGACCGGGGGAGGTGGGCGCCGTGCGGATCGATCCCGACGCCCCCGGCGCTGCCGCACCGGAGCGACCACACCACCCCTGAGAGGAACACGATGACCGATCACACCCACCGGACGGCGGGGGAACTCGTCGACGAACTCACCTCCGACACCGCCGCGCTCGTGCGGGCCGAGGTGCGGCGCGGCCAGCGGGAACTGCTGGCCAAGGCGAAGGAAGCCTCCAAGGCGGCCGCCCTCCTCGGCGGCGGGGTCGCGCTGGGCGCGCTGGCCGCCGGGACGTCCGCGGCCTTCACGGTCCGGTTGTTCGGCAAGGTCCTGCCGCCGACCACCGCCGCGTTCGCGGGAACCCTCGCCTACGGCGGTGGAGCGGCCCTGCTGGTGTCGGCGGGCCTGGCCGAGCTGCGCCGCGTCGGCCCGCTGTGGCCGGAGGAGACCCTCGCCAGCATCCGCGACGACGTGCGGGCCGCCCGTCCCGCGGCGGGCTGAACCCGCCACGACCGGGAAGCGCCCGGCCCGGCCGGAGCACCCCTCGGGCGTCCCCCGGGGAACCGGCGCCACCGTCACCGGCCCCGCGCACGGCGTGCGGGGCCGGGGAGCCGGCACGTCGACGCCGCCGTGCCGGACCTCGTCAGCCGCCCTCCGCATCGGACCACCCCGGGCGGGGTAGGGAACCGGTGTGGAACCCCGACACCCCACCGACCGGCCCGCCGGCCCCGAGGTACGGATCGACCCGGGCCAGCCCCCGGGCCGGACGGGCGACGAGGCGCGCACGGCCCGGTCCCCGCTGCGGCTCCGGTTCGCCCTGGCGCTCTTCGGGCTCGTCGTCTGCACCGCGCTCGCGATCGTCTGGTTCACGGTCGACGCCCCACCCGGGGGGACGCCCGCCCCGGGGTGGGCGCTGGCCGTCCTGGCGCTGCTGGCAGCCGTCGACCTCGTGGTCGTCAGCCGCCGGTTGCGCCGTCGGCGGCGCTGACCCCGCTCCTCACGTCCCGGACGCCCCCGGTGGGACCGGAGCGCCCCTGCCCGTCGAGCAGGGGTGGTGGTCACCCCTCTCGACGGAGTCGTACCCGGCCTCCTCGGCCGCGACGGCCCGCGGGTTCCCGCCCCCGTCGTCCGAGCACCTGCGGCAGGGACCGCCTGCCCACGAGCGGGACCGAACCTCGGGACCGGGGGGAGGGACGTCGAACGCGGTCCGGGTCGCCGTGGCCGGCGGGGTGGTCGACGTCCCTGGCCGGTCGCCGCGGTTCGTCGGTGGTGACCGTGCACGGCCCCACCCGATCCGGCGGTGGGCGCACGTCCGGTTGCCGGGCCGGTCCGCCGCGGAGGGGGCGGGGTCGCTCCGCGGTCGACCCCGGGTTGCTCCCGGCCCCACCGCCGGGACAGTCTCACCCCATGGCCAGAATCGTGCGGTTCGAACGCTGGGGTGGCCCGGACGTCCTGCGGGTCGTCGAGGTGCCCGCCCGGGAGCCCGGTCCCGGTGAGGTCGCCGTGACCGTGCGCGCCGCGGGGGTGACCGCCGGGGAGTCCGCCGCGCGCGAGGGGGCGCTCGCGCAGCTCTACCCGATGGCCTTCCCGGCCGCGACCGGCTCGGAGTTCGCCGGGGTCGTCACCGCCGCCGGCGAGGGCACCGGCCGCTTCGCCGTCGGCGACGAGGTGCTCGGCTGGAGCCCCGACCACGGCGGGCACGCCGACGTCGTCGTGGTGCCCGAGCGCTCGCTGGTCGCCAAACCCGCCGCCGTGTCCTGGGAGGTGGCCGGGGCGCTGTACGTGGCCGGGGTGACGGCGTGGACGTGCGTGGAGTCGACGAAGGTCCGCGACGGTGACGTGGTCCTCGTCGTGGGCGCCGCCTCGGACGCGGGGACGCTGGTCGTCCAGCTCGCGCGGCTGTGCGGGGCGAGGGTCGTCGGCGCCGCCGACCCCGTCCACCACGAGTGGCTGCACGCGCACGGGGCCGTGCCCGTCGCCTCCGGGGACGCGGGGAGCCTGGCCCGGGCCGTGCACGCCGCGGCCGGCGGGGTCGACGTGCTCGTCGACACGACCGGCGCCGACGTCGGGCACCTCGCCGAGGCCCTCGGGGTCGCCGAGGACCGGTGCGTGGCGACGCTGCCGCTGGAGGCCGACCTGGAGTTCGGCGACCCCGAGCCGCGCCGGGGCGAGATCCTCGCCGAGCTCGTCGAGCTCGTCGCCGCGGACCGGCTGCACGTCCCGATCGCGGGGGCGTTCGCGCTGAGCGACGTCGTCGAGGCCTTCGTCACCGCCGAGCGGCCGCACCGGCAGGGCCGGATCGTCCTGCTGCCCTGAGCCCGGCCGGGACCCCGCGCTGCGCCGCCAGCCGCACGGGGGTGTTCGCGGCGCCGTACCCGGCGTACCCGCCGCGCCGCTCGACCACCTCGACGAAGAACTCCCGGCTGACCGCCCGGGTGAAGAACTGCAGCAGCTCCCCGCCGGTGCCGTCGCGGTCGTACAGGACGCCGTGCCGGCGCAGGTCGGCCAGGAACGCGGCGTCCAGGCCGAACCGGGCGTCGAGGTCGTCGTAGTAGTTGTCGGGGACCGGCAGGGGTTCCCCGCCGGCGGCGGTGAAGCCGCGGACGACGGCGAACAGGTCCGCGGTGGCGAACGCGACGTGCCCGGCCGCCACCGGCCGTCCCCGCAGCGTCGCCGACGTCGGGCCGACGTTGAGCGCGATCCGCACCGTGGCGTCGGGGGTGCGGGCGGGGGAGGTGTGCGCGCGCGAGCGCACCAGCCCCTCGGGGCCGGGGACCTCCACGACCTCCCCGGCCTCCAGCCCCAGGACGGCCGTGAGGAACAACCCGGCGGAGTCGAACCCCGCGAACGGCTGCGGCAGCGCGACGTGGTCGACACCCGTCAGCGCCGGCCCCGCCGCGGGCGCCGGGACGTCGGTGGGGGTGAAGTCGTCCAGCCAGTCCGGCGTCGTGCCGCAGAACTGCACCCACGTCCCGTCCGGGGCCACCAGCGAGGGGATCTCCGCCTCCCCGGGACCGACGGGGCGGTGCACCAGCGGGGCGAGCAGCTCCCGGGCCCGGTCGGCCAGCGCGTGCGGCCGGCTCACCCGCAGCCCCAGGGAGGACACCCGCGCCCGCTCGTCGGCCGAGCGGCGGTTCACCACGACGTTCACGCCGCCGCCGGTCCACAGGTCGACGTCACCGCGCCGGTGGGTGCCGGTGCGCGCCAGCCCCAGCGCCCCCAGCAGCGCCCCGACGGCGGGCGCGCCCTCGGGCGAGGCGGCCACCTCCACGAACGCCCAGCCGGCCGGGGCCGGGGCCGCCGGCAGCGTCCCCGGTTCGGCCCGGTCGGCGAGGTGGCGCAGCGAGCGCAGCCCGTCGACGGCCGTGCGGCCCGGGTCGCTCTGCCGGTACAGGTCGTTGAAGACCTCCAGCGAGACCGGCCCGTCGTACCCGTTCGCCAGCACCGCCCGGTGGAAGCGGGCGAGGTCGAAACCGCCCTGGCCGGGGAACAGGCGGTGGTGGCGCGACCACGGCAGCAGGTCCATCCCCAGCAGCGGGGCGTCGGCGACCTGGCAGAAGAACAGCTTGTCGAGCGTCGCGACGTCGTCCGGGTCGTCCCCGCGGGACAGGACGTGGAAGGAGTCGACGCACGTCCCGAGCGCGGGGTGGCCGGCCAGGGCGACGACGCGCGCCCCGTGCCGGTAGTCGGCGACGTGGGTGCCCCAGGCGAGCGCCTCGTACGCCAGCCGGACGCCCTCGGCGGCCGCGAGGTCGGCCAGCGCCGCCAGCTGCCCGGCGAGCTCGTCGTCGTCGCGCACGGCGCCGGGGTGCACCGAGGAGCAGACCAGCACGAGGTCGCAGCCGAGGGCGCGGACGACGGGGAGCTTGCGGCGCAGCCGCTCCCGGGTGCGGGCCACCGCGGACGGGTCGGTGTCGTCGGGGTCGCGGAACGGCTGGAACAGCGCGATCCGCACCCCGAGGTCGTCGGCCAGGGACCGGACCTGCGCGGGCGGCAGCGGGGAGGTGACCAGGTCGGGCTCGAAGACCTCGACGGCGTCGAACCCCGCGGCCGCCGCGGCCCGCAGCTTCTCGGCGAGGGTCCCGGCGAGGCTGACGGTCGCGATCGAGGTCCGCACCCGCCCACCTTGGCACGCGGGCGCCGGTCGGGCCCCGCGTAGGGTGCGCCCGTGAGCGCCCACCCCTCCCACCCCGTGCTGGACCGACCCTTCGCCGCCGTCCTGTTCGACATGGACGGCACCCTCGTGGACTCCACGGCGGCCATCGCCCGGTGCTGGACGACGTGGGCGGTCGAGCACGGCGTGACCGCCGAGCAGCTGGCGCAGGCCGCCGGTCACGGCCGCCCGGCGCCGGAGATCGTGGCCGACCTGGTGGCGGCCGGGACGGTGGAGCAGGCCGCCGCCCGCATCCTGGAGCTGGAGGTCACCGACGTCGAGGGCGTCGTGCAGCTGCCGGGGGTGCCGCGGGTGCTGGCGGGGCTGCCGGAGCGGTCGTGGGCGATCGTGACGTCCTGCTCGGCCCCGCTGGCCGACGCCCGGCGGCACGCGGCGGGCCTGCCCGAACCGGCCGCGCTCGTCACCTACGACGACGTGGAGCACGGCAAGCCGGCCCCCGACTGCTTCCTGCTGGGCGCGTCCCGGCTCGGGGTCGACCCCGCCGACTGCCTCGTCGTGGAGGACGCCCCGGCGGGGCTGACCGCCGCCCGCGCCGCCGGGTGCGCCACGCTCGCGGTGCGCACCACGCACCCCGAGGGGCCGCTGGAGGCCGACCTCGTGGTGCCCCTGCTCTCGCAGGTCGCGATCACCCCGGGCCCGGACGGCCTGCGGGTGGGCCTGGTCGGGGACGCGGCCCGCTGAGCGCCGGGGTGTAACACCGCCCGGGGTCGCGGCGATGACCTGCTCGGACCCGGTCGCTGCCCGGACCCCCGAGCGGGCAGCGACCGGGTCCCCGCACGTCCGGGTCCCGGTCCGGGGCGGCGTCCGGGCCCCCGGCGGCCCGGCGGGGTCTGGTGAGCCGGTCCACCGCGCGCTCGCGGTAACCTCCCGGTATGCCGACCGCCACCGCTGCAGCGCCCCCCCGTCCGTTCGGGACGGTGCTGAGCGCGGTGGTCACCCCCTTCGGGGCGGACGGTTCCCTCGACCTGGCCTCGGCCTCGGCGCTGGCCGAGCACCTCGTCGCCACCGGCCACGACGGCCTGGTCGTCAGCGGCACCACGGGGGAGTCCCCGACGACCTCGGACGAGGAGAAGGACGCGCTGCTGCGCGCCGTCCTGGAGGCCGTGGGCGACCGCGCCACCGTGGTGGCCGGGGTGGGCACCAACGACACCCGGCACACCGTCGAGCTGGCCCGGGCGGCGGAGAAGGCGGGCGCGCACGGGCTGCTCGTCGTCACGCCGTACTACAACAAGCCGCCGCAGGCCGCCGTCCTGGCGCACTTCACGACCGTCGCGGACGCGACGGGCCTGCCGGTCATGCTCTACGACATCCCGGGCCGCTCCGGGGTGCCGATCGAGACCGAGACGCTCGTGCGGGCGGGCGAGCACGACCGGATCGTCGCGGTCAAGGACGCCAAGGGCGACCTGCACGCCTCCGCCCAGGTGCTGGCCCGCACCGACCTGGCCTACTACAGCGGCGAGGACGCGCTGAACCTGCCGCTGCTGAGCCTGGGCGGGTCGGGCATCGTCTCGGTCGTCAGCCACGTCGCGGGCCGCGAGTACGCCCGCCTCATCGCCGCCGTCGACGCCGGGGACCTGCGCACGGCCCGCGCGGTCCACGCGCAGCTGCTGCCCGCCGTCCGCGGGATCATGGGCCGCACGCAGGGGGCCGTCGCGGTGAAGGCCGCCCTGGAGCTGACCGGCGTCCTGCCCACCCGCACCGTCCGGCAGCCGCTGCTGCCGGCCACCCCCGAGGAGGTGGCCGCCATCGGCGCCGACCTCGCCCTGGCCGGCCTCGTGCCGGCCCCCGCCAACGCCTGAAGAACCCGTCCCACGGTCCGCGGCCGCCGAAGGCCGCAGGAGGAGCCGCATGAGCCACCCCCACCCCGAGCTGACGAGCCCGCCGAAGCTGCCGAAGGGCGCCCTGCGCGTCTACGGCCTCGGCGGCCTCGGCGAGGTCGGGCGCAACATGACCGTCTTCGAGCACGACGGCAAGCTGCTCGTCGTCGACTGCGGCGTGCTGTTCCCCGAGGACCACCAGCCCGGCGTCGACCTGATCCTGCCCGACTTCGGCCCCATCGCCGACCGGCTCGACGACATCGTCGCCCTCGTCCTGACCCACGGGCACGAGGACCACATCGGGGCGGTGCCGTACCTGCTGAAGCTGCGGTCCGACATCCCGCTGCTGGGGTCGCAGCTGACCCTGGCGCTGATCGAGGCCAAGCTCAAGGAACACCGCATCAAGCCGTACACCCACGCGGTGCGCGAGGGGCAGACCGAGCAGCTCGGCCCGTTCGAGTGCGAGTTCATCGCCGTCAACCACTCGATCCCGGACGCGCTCGCCGTCGCGATCCGCACCAGCGCCGGGCTCGTCCTGCACACCGGCGACTTCAAGATGGACCAGCTGCCGCTGGACGACCGCATCACCGACCTCAACGCGTTCGCGCGGCTCGGGGACGAGGGCGTCGACCTGTTCTGCGTCGACTCCACCAACGCCGAGGTACCCGGTTTCACCGCGCCCGAGCGCGACATCGGCCCGGTGCTGGAGCAGCTGTTCGGGCGGGCCGAGAAGCGCATCATCGTCGCCTCGTTCGCCTCGCACGTCCACCGCGTGCAGCAGGTCCTCAACGCCGCCGACGCCCACGGGCGCAAGGTGGCCCTGGTGGGGCGCTCGATGGTGCGCAACATGGGCATCGCGGCCGACCTGGGGTACCTGCAGGTGCCCAAGGGCATCCTCATCGACCTCAAGCAGGTCGACGACCTGCCCGAGGACCGCGTGGTCCTCATGTGCACGGGGTCGCAGGGTGAGCCGATGGCGGCGCTGTCGCGCATGGCCAACCGGGACCACCGCATCTCGATCGACGCCGGCGACACGGTGATCCTCGCCAGCTCGCTCATCCCGGGCAACGAGAACTCGGTGTTCCGCGTCGTCAACGGCCTCGCCCGCCTGGGGGCCACGGTCGTGCACCAGCAGAGCGCCAAGATCCACGTCTCCGGGCACGCCAGCGCCGGGGAGCTGCTCTACTGCTACAACATCCTCAAGCCGCGCAACGTCATGCCGGTGCACGGCGAGATCCGCCACCTGCTCGCCAACGGCGACCTCGCCGTCAAGACGGGCGTCCCCCGCGAGCGCGTCGTCATCGCCGAGGACGGTGTCGTGGTGGACCTCGTCGACGGGGTCGCCAAGATCGTCGGGGCGGTGCCGGTCGGGTACGTCTACGTCGACGGGTCCAGCGTCGGGGAGATCACCGAGGCGGACCTGAAGGACCGGCGCATCCTCGGCGAGGAGGGCTTCATCTCCATCTTCGTCGCGGTCGACTCGGTGACCGGCAAGGTCGTCTCCGGGCCGGAGTTCAACGCCCGCGGGTTCATCGGCGACGGCGACGACCGCTTCGCCGGGGTGCGCAAGCGGGTCGAGAACGCCCTCAACGAGGCGTCCACCGGGCCGGTGGACACCTACCAGCTGCAGCAGATCGTGCGCCGGACGGTCGGGACGTGGGTCGCGCAGACCCACCGCCGCCGGCCCATGATCGTGCCGGTCGTGGTCACCGCCTGACCACCGTCCGTCCCGACCGCAGCCGCTCCCGTCCCCGGGGGCGGCTGCGGTCGCGTCCGGGGGAGTGACGGGGCTCGTCCGGCGGGCGGGTGGGCCGTCCGGCTGCTGCTAGGTTCTGCGCCGTGCAGACGCCCCGACGCTCCCGGACGGGGCGTTCCCACCGTCCGCGGCACTCGACCGGGGGCCTGCTCGGCAGCCGTCCCGCGCGCGTCGTCGCCGCCGGGCTGACCGTCTCGGTCGCGGTGGTCGGTGGCGTCGTGGTGGCCGAGCGGACCGGCGAGCGACCCGAGCGGGGGCAGGCCCAGCCCGCCCCCTCGCGCACCGCGGTCGCCGCCCCCTCCATCCCGGCTCCCTCGGCCCCGGCGCCCACCCCGGTCGCGGTGACGCCCCCCGCCGTCACCGACGTGCCGCCCGTGCCGCCCGCCGTCCCCGACGCGCCGCAGGAGACGGTCGTCTCCCGGAGCGCCGGCCGGGACCCGGACCCGGTGCGGGTCCCGGCCCCCGCGCCGGCGGACCCGGTCCGGAGCCCGGTCGCCGCGCCCGCACCCCCTCCCGCCCCGGCCCCCGTCCCGGCCCCCGCCCCGGCCCCCGCCCCGGTCCAGAGCCCGGTCGAGGTGCCGGTCGCGCCGGCCCCCACCGAGCTGGAACTGCTCTCGGCCACCCTCGAGATCCCCGAGGCCTGGCAGGTGCCCCGCCGCGAGGTGACGATCCACGTCCCCGGGCCCGAACCGGTGCAGGTGACCGGCGAGGTCTCCAGCCCCGAGCCC
This sequence comes from Kineococcus lubricus, assembly GCF_050871965.1. Taxonomy (NCBI): domain Bacteria; kingdom Bacillati; phylum Actinomycetota; class Actinomycetes; order Kineosporiales; family Kineosporiaceae; genus Kineococcus; species Kineococcus lubricus. The sequence continues at coordinate 240 of NZ_JBJLSK010000023.1, read as the reverse complement.
GGTCGCGTCGACGTCGAGGTCACCCTCACCCCGGCCCCCCGCCACCTGGCCGAGGACCCTGCGCCGGAGACCGACGACGACGTGCACGCGGCGCAGGACCACCTCGCCCGTCACCTGCCCGGGGACCCGGTGGGCTGAGCCGGGACGCTCAGCCGACGGGGGCCGGGGGCCCGGGCACGTAGGTCGCGGGGGCCCCCGCGGCCCGCGCCCCCCCCGGGGGCCAACCTCCCCCCCCCCCCC
>NZ_JBJLSK010000022.1:0-68973 GCF_050871965.1 Kineococcus lubricus | reverse complement strand
CGGCCGACGCGTCGTCGCCGGCGTGCAGCACGTACGAGCGGCGGGCCGGGCCGTCGGGGACGGCCAGGGCGTGCAGGTCCCGGGCGCGGGCCAGCGCGGCGGCCGGCAGCAGCGCGGTCCCCACGCCGGCGCGCACGAGGTCCAGCAGCAGCGCGAGGTCGTCGGTCTCGACGACGACGTCGCGGGTGAGGCTGGCCGCCGAGAACGCCTCGTCGGTCTGGCGCCGGCCGCCGGTCCCGGCGGGGAAGTCGACGCACGGGCGGGCGGCCACGTCCCGCAGCCGGACCCGCCGCCGCGCCGACCACGGGTCGCCGGCGGGGACGACCGCGACGTGCCGCTCGACGGCCAGCAGCCGGCTCCCCACCCCCGTCGGGGGGTCGGTCAGCGCGAACCCGGCGAACCCGACGTCGAGGGAGCCGTCGGCGACGGCGGCCAGGGTCACGTCGCTGCTGAGCACGCTGACCGTCGTGCGGACCCCGGGGTGGCGGCGCCGCAGCCCGGCCAGGACGTCGGGCAGCCGCAGGTCCGGCAGCGTGGGGATGGTCCCGATCCGCAGCCGGCCGGCGACGGCGCCGCCGGCGGCGACGACGTCGGTGCGCATCCGGTCCAGCTCGGCCAGCACCGTGCGGGCCCGCGGCAGCAGCGCCGCCCCGGCGGGGGTCAGCCGCACGCGGCGGCTGGTCCGGTCGAACAGCCGGGTGCCGAGCTCGGCCTCGAGGGTGGCGACCTGGTGGCTCAGGGCGGACTGCGCGATGCCGAGGTCGGCGGCGGCGCGGGTGAAGTGCAGGCCGTCGGCGACCGCGAGGACGCAGTGCAGCTGCAACGGGGTCACGACCCCGACACTAATCGCCGAGCGCGATCGATCGAGGGCGTTCGATCGCTTGGACAGGTCCGGGCGCGGGCGGTCACGATGACCGGGTGCTGACCCGACCCCTGCTGCTGCTGATGGCCGTCACGACCGGGCTCGCCGTGGGCGGGAACTACGTGAACCAGCCGCTGCTGGACACCATCGCCGGCGACCTCGGCGTCGGGGACGGCGCGGCCGCGGCGCTGGTGACGGTCGCGCAGGTCTCCTACGGCCTGGGCCTGCTGCTCGTCGTGCCGCTGGGGGACCTGCTCGAACGGCGCCGGCTGCTGGTGACGCTGGCCCTGCTGGCCGCGGCCGGGCACGCGGTGTGCGCGCTGGCGCCGAACTACCCGACGCTCGTGGTCGGGACCGCCGTGGCGGGGACGTTCTCGGTCGCCGCGCAGATCCTCGTCCCGTTCGCGGCCGAGCTGGCCGGGCCCGGCCGCGAGGGCCGCGCCGTGGGCACCGTCATGAGCGGTCTGCTCATCGGGGCGCTGCTGGCGCGCAGCGTCTCCGGCGCCCTGGCCGAGGTCGCGGACTGGCACGCCCCGTACGCCCTGGTCGCCGTCGGGCTGCTCGTCATCGCTCTCGTGCTGCGCCGCAGGCTGCCGCGCAGCGAGCCCACCGCCGCGGGCGGGTACCGGGCGACGCTGGCCTCCACGGCCCGGCTGGTGGGGGAGCTGCCGCGGCTGCGCACCCGCGCCCTGCTCGGCGGGCTGGGGTTCGCCGGGGTCTCGGTGCTGTTCGCGACGACCACGTTCCTGCTCGCCGGTCCCGCCTTCGGGCTGTCCGAGCTGGCGATCGGGCTGGTCGGCCTCGCCGGGGTGGCGGGGGCGTCGATGGCGACGCTGGCCGGGCGGATGGCCGACGCCGGGCGCGGGCAGCTGGCCACCGGCCTGGGCGCCGTCGGCCTCGTGCTCACCTGGGGGCTGCTGGGCCTGTCGAGCTCGCCGTGGCTGACGTCGCTGCTGCTGTTCGTCCTCGGCTTCGGCCTGGCCGACATGTTCCTGCAGGCCGTGCACGTCTCCAACCAGAACGTCGTCTACCCGCTGCGCCCGGACGCCCGCGCCCGGATCAACTCCGTCTACATGACGACGTACTTCGCCGGCGGCGCGCTGGGCTCGGTCGTCGGGTCGGCCGCGTGGGGCGCGGGCGGCTGGCCCGCCGTGACGGCCGCCGGGGCGGGGCTGGGGGTGCTGACGGTCCTGGTGTGGCTGCTCGACGTGCGCCGGGAACGGGCCGGGCGGCCGCTCAGCCCCGCCGCCGCCGGTAGCCGATGACGCCGCCGATCCCGCCGACGACGAGGACGGCGGCGACCCCCACCGCGATGAGCGTGCGGTCGCCCTCGGAGTCGACCGCGGTGGCCGGGTCGACCGTCGCGGGGGACGCGGCCTCCGACGGGGCCTGCGACGCGGCCTCCGACGGGGCCTGCGACGGGGTGCCCTCCGGGCTCGCGGTCGCCGCGGGGGCCGAGGGGGTGGCCGCGGCCGAGGCGGTGAAGGAGAAGCCGCCCGAGATCGGGTGCCCGTCGGAGGACGTCACGCGCCACTGCACCTCGTAGGTGCCGGCGGGGCGGTCCCCGGTGAGGGTCGTGGTGATCGCGGTGTCCACGATCCGCGGGTCGCCCGCGGAGACGACCGACCCGTCCGGGCCGGTGACCTGCACCTGCGTGCCGAGCGCGACCGGGGTGGCGGACATCGTCAGCACCACCTGCTCGGGGGCCACCTCGACCACGGCGCCGTCGGCGGGGTCGGTGGACTGCAGGCGGTCGTGGGCCGCGGCGGGGGTCGCGGTGAGCAGCGGAGCGCCGAGGGTCAGCAGGCCCCCGGCCAGCGCCAGGGCGGTGGTGCGGTGCCCCCGGCGGGTGCGGGGACGGGTGCGGGCGGCGGGGCGGGACGGGGCGGTCGGCAGGGCGGTCGGCACGTCCCACAGGGTACGGAGCGCCGCCGGGGGCGTTCCCGGGGCGTTCCGGGGGTCGTCGCCACAACGGCCCGCCCGCGGCTTGACGCGACGCCTGGTAGCCGATTGGCTGCACCCCGTCGTCGGGCGTCACCGAAAGTCACAGGCGTTCCACTTCTCGTCGTTGCCCGTGCTTGCTCCAGCAGGAGGCCACCGTGGTCGCCCGTCGTCCGCTCACCACCTCGGCGCTCGCGATGGGAGCAGGGCTCCTCCTCGCCGTCGTCCCCGTCCTCCCGGCCACCGCCGCACCCGTCCCCGTCGCCGCGCCCACCGCGGGCCCGGGGACGTACGCCGACGGCCGCTACGTCGTCACCCTCGCCCAGGACCCCGTCGCCCGGTACGACGGCTCGCTGCCCGGCATCCCGCGGCTGAAGTCGGCCGGCGGCGACGTCGACCTCACCCGCCCCGCGACCCGGCGGTACCGCGACCTGCTCGAGCAGGCCCAGACGAAGGCCGCCGAGGTCGTCGGCGCGACCGTCGAGCAGCGGTACACCGTGGCGCTCAACGGGTTCAGCACCGAGCTGACCGCCGCGCAGGCCGCGAAGCTGGCCAGCACCGCCGGGGTCGTCTCCGTCACCCCGGACACCACGCGCCACCTCGCGACGGCGGACACCACCACCGCGACCGGCACCGCCACCACCGCCACCACCGACACCGCCACCACCGCGACCACCGCGGGCACGGCGACGACCCTGGCCGCCCCCGCCCGCGCGCGCACCACCGCCGCCTACCTCGGGCTGCCCGGGGCCGGCGGGGTCTGGGAACGGCTCGGCGGCCCCGGCGCCGCCGGCAAGGGCGTCGTCGTCGCCGACCTCGACACCGGCCTGTGGTCCCAGCACCCCTCCGTCGCCGGGTCGAAGCTGCCCGCGGCGGCCCCCGCCGACGACCCGCTGCGCGCCCACCGCGACGGGTCCACGATCCGCATGCTCAAGGCCGACGGCGGCACCTACACCGGGGTGTGCGAGACCGGTGAGCAGTGGACCGCCGCGGACTGCTCGACGAAGGTCGTCGGCGCCCGCACCTTCAACACCGGGTACACCGCGGTGTACACCCTCGGCGACGACGAGTTCGCCTCCGCCCGCGACAGCGACGGCCACGGCACCCACACCGCGACCACCGTCGCCGGCCGCACCGGCGTCCCCGCCACCATCGGCGGGCGGTCCTACGGCGACGTCACCGGCATCGCCCCCGCGGCCTCGCTGGCCGTCTACAAGGTCTGCTGGACCGACGACCAGGGCGTCAACGGCTGCCAGACGTCCGACCTCGTCGCCGCCATCGACCAGGCCGTCGCGGACAACGTCGACGTCATCAACTACTCGATCGGGACCGACCCGTCCGCCGACCCCGCCGACCCGGTGGAGGCCGCGTTCCTCGTCGCCGCCTCCGCCGGCATCTTCGTGGCCGCCTCGGCCGGGAACTCCGGACCGGCCGTCTCCACCGTCGACCACCAGAGCCCGTGGGTCACCACCGTGGCCGCCGGGACGTCGGTGCTGCGCGAGGGCACCGTGGTCCTCGACGACGGCACGAAGCTCGTCGGCGCCCGGCTGGCGCAGGAACCGCTGCCGTCCGCGCCCGTCGTGCTCGGGTCCGCGGTGAGGATCCGCCAGGCGCCCGCCGACGACGCGGACAAGTGCCTCGACGGCTCCCTGGACCCGGCCCGGGCCAAGGGGAGAATCGTGGTCTGCGAGCGGGCCCTCACCGCCCGCGTCGCGAAGTCCGTCGAGGTCGCCCGCGCCGGCGGCGTCGGGATGATCATCTACAACCCGGTCCCGAACTCCCTGGAACCCGACGCGCACGCGGTGCCCACCGTGCACCTCGACACCGCCCAGGGCGAGGCCGTGCTCGCCCACCTCCGCTCCACCCGGAACCCGACCGCCTCCTTCCAGCCGGGCAACACCTCCGGCACCCCGACGGTGACCCCGCAGGTGTCGGCGTTCTCCTCGCGCGGGCCGGCGATCGTGCAGGACGGCGACGTCCTCAAACCCGACCTCACCGCCCCCGGGTCCGGCATCGTCGCCGGGTACTCCCCGGTGGCCCGCCGCGGCGGCGGGGACCCGACCGGGGACCTGTTCGCCCCCGAGTCCGGGACGTCGATGTCGGCCCCGCACGTGGCCGGCCTCGCGGCCCTGTACGGCGCGGCCCACCCCGAGTTCACGCCCGCGATGGTCAAGTCGGCGCTCATGACGACCAGCCGGGGGCTCCTGGCCGCCGACGGCCGCCCCGACCGCGACACCTTCGGCGGCGGCGCCGGGTTCGTCGACCCGACGCGGATGCTGGACCCCGGCCTCGTCTACGACGCCACCCCGGCCCAGTGGCTGAGCTACCTCGAGGGCGCCGGGGTCGCGACCGGCACCGGCGTGCCCGCGGTCGACCCCAGCGACCTCAACCAGGCGTCCATCGCCGTCGCCGACCTCGTCGCGACCCGCACCGTGACCCGCACCGTCACCGCCACCACCGCCGGGTTCTACCTCGCCCGCGCCGACGTCCCCGGCTTCGACGTCCAGGTCCAGCCCAGCGTGCTGAACCTGCGGGCCGGTCAGAGCGCGCAGTTCCGGGTGACGTTCACCCGCACCACCGCCGCCCCGGGGACGTGGGCGCCGGGGTCGCTGACCTGGACCGGCGGCGCGGACCAGACCGTCCGGTCCCCGGTCGCCCTCAAACCCCTCGCGACCGGGCCGGTCCCCGCCGAGCTCACCGCCCCGAACACCGGGACCGGCAGCGTCCGGGGCACCGTCGTGGCCGGCACCGACGGGGCCCTGGACCTGCACCCGTCCGGGCTCGTCGCCGGGCGCACCAACGCCGGCCGCGTCGGCGTCCAGCGGGTCGTGGAGTTCCCCGTGACGATCCCCGAGGGCACCACCTTCACCCGGTTCGACCTGACCGGGGACGCCGGGACCGACCTCGACCTGTACCTGTACACCGAGTACGGCGAACTCGTCGGCGCCTCCACCAGCACCACGGCCACCGAGCGGATCGACGGGTACGTCGAACCGGGCCGGCACGTCCTGCAGGTCGTCGGGTTCACCGGGGCGCCGGGCGCCACCTCCATCGGGTACCGCCTCACCCGGTTCGTGGTGCCCGACGGGGCCCGCGGCGGGCGGTTCTCCGTCCAGCCCGACCCGCTGCCGCTGACCCAGGGCCGGCCGGCGACGTTCACGGCGTCCTGGTCCGGGCTCAAGCCGGGCACCCGCTACCTCGGGACGATCGGGTACGGCGAGGGCGAGGAGCGGACGATCGTCGCGGTCGGCTGACCCGTCCGTGCGAGCATGGGGCCGTGCAGCAGGCCCCGCAGCGGAAACCGCAGCCCACGAACACCGGCGCCCTCGGCGGGGTCGTCGCCTCGGTCGCCGGTCTGGTCGTCTCGCTGGCGCTGGCCCCCGTGGGGGTCGTGATCGGGGCCGTCGTCCTGGTCCTGGGCCTGCGCGCGCTGCGCGGCGGGCACCCCGACCGCGGCTGGTGGGCCGCGGCCACCGCCCTGGCGGCGCTGTGCCTGGCCTCGGGGGTGTTCGGGACCGTCGTGGGCCTGCGGGCGGCCGGGGCGTGAGCGCCCCCGGACCCGACGACGCGCCGCTCATCGTCAGCGCGGTCGTGGACGAGCCGGTGCAGGAGGCGTGGGACGCCTTGCGCCGCAGGTACTTCCCGCCCGAGCGGAACCAGCTGGCCGCCCACCTCACGGTGTTCCACGCCCTGCCCGGCGACGCGGCCGGCGAGGTGTGCGACGCCGTCCGCGACGCCTGCCGCCACCCCGCCCCGCACGGTGAGGTGGTGTCGGTGCGGTCCCTGGGCCGCGGCGCCGCCCTCGTCGTGGAGTGCCCCGGGCTCGGCGCGGCGCGCACCCGCATCGCCCGCGCCCTGGCCGGGCGGCTCACCCGGCAGGACGAGCAGGGTTTCCGCCCGCACGTCACCGTCCAGAACTTCGTCGACCCCGCCACCGCCCGCGCCACCGTGGCCGAGCTCACCGCCGGGTTCGCGCCCCGGGGGTTCACGGTGAGGGAGCTGGCGGTGTTCCGCTACCGCGGTGGTCCGTGGGAACCCTTCGCGCAGTTCGCCTTCGAGACCCCGGCCGCGGACACCCCCTGACCCGCGGCGGTCAGCGCACCCCGCCACCGCGGGCCGTCGCGACGGCCGCGGGCAGCGCCGCGAGGACCGCGTCGACGTCGGACCCGCCCGATCCGGTCCCCAGCGTGAAGCGGACCGCGGTGCGGGCCAGGTCGGGGTCCAGCCCCGTGGCGAGCAGGACGTGCGAGGCGTCGTCGGAGCCGGCGGCGCACGCCGACCCGCTGGAGCAGACGATCCCGGCCGCCTCCAGCTCCTGGAGGACGGTCTCGCCGCCGACCCCGGCGAAGCAGAACGACGCGTGCCCGGGCAGGCGCCGCGTCCGGTGCCCCGTCAGGCGGGCTCCCGGGACGGTCGCCAGGACCCCCTCGACGAGCCGGTCCCGCAGCGCGGTCAGCCGCGGGACCTCGACGGCGCGGGTGGTGGCCGCCAGGTGCAGGGCGACGGCGGTGCCGACGGCGGAGGCCACGTCGGTGGTCCCGGACCGGCGGCCCCGTTCCTGGCCGCCGCCGTGCAGCAGCGGGGTCAGCGGCACCGCGCCGCGGACCCACAGGAAACCCGCCCCGCGCAGCCCGCCGAACTTGTGCGCCGAGACCGACAGCGCGTCGACCCCCAGCCTCGTCACGTCGAGGTCGAGGTGCCCGGCGGCCTGCACGGCGTCGGTGTGGAACGGGACCCCCAGCGCGCGGCAGCGCGCCGAGACCTCCGCCAGCGGCTGCACCGTGCCGATCTCGTTGTTCGCGTGCATCACCGAGACCAGGGTCGTGTCCGGGCGCAGCACGGCGTCCAGGGCGGCGAGGTCCAGGAGCCCGTCGGCGTCCACCCCCACCACGTCGACGGCGAAGCCGTTGCCGCGCAGCGCGTTCGCGGTCTCCAGCACGGCGGGGTGCTCGATCGCGGACACGACGACGTGCCGTCCGCGCGGGTTCGCGGTGGCGATGCCGGTGATCGCGAGGTTGTCCGCCTCGGTGCCGCCGGAGGTCAGCACGACCTCTCCGGGCCGGGCGCCGAGGACCTCGGCGATCGCGCCGCGGGCCGCGTCGAGCCCGGCCTTCGCGGCCCGGCCGGCCTCGTGCGCGCTGGAGGGGTTGCCGGTGACCTGCGTCAGGTACGGCCAGACCGCCTCCAGGACCTCGCGGTGGGGTGGGGACGTCGCGGCGTGGTCGAGGTAGATCACGGGTTCACGGTGGTGTCGAGCCCGAGGTCGAGCGTGCGGGAGTTCTGGGTCAGCGCCCCCACCGAGACGAGGTCCACGCCGGTGGCGGCGATGGCGCGGACGGTGTCCAGGCGCACCCCGCCGCTGGCCTCCACCAGGGCGCGGGAGCGGGCCCGGACGGTGCGCACGCCCTCGGCGAGGTCGTCGAGGGTGAAGTTGTCGAGCATCACCACGTCCACGTCGGCGTCGAGCACGGCCCCGAGCTGGTCGAGCCGGTCGACCTCCACCTCGATCGCCGTGGTGTGCGGCACCGCCGCGCGCACCGAGCGCAGCGCCGCGGTGACGTCGAGCCCGCTCGCCAGCAGGACGGCGAGGTGGTTGTCCTTGACGAGCACGGCGTCCGACAGCGACCAGCGGTGGTTGTGCCCGCCGCCGGCGCGCACCGCGGCGCGCTCGAGCGCGCGCAGCCCCGGCGTCGTCTTGCGGGTGTCGACGACCCGGGCGCCGGTCCCGGCGACGGCGTCGACGAAGGCGGCGGTGGTGGTGGCGACGCCGGACAGGTGCTGGAGCAGGTTCAGCGCGACGCGCTCGGCCCGCAGCACCGCGTGCGCCGTGCCGCGGACGCGGCCGAGGGCGTCCCCGGCGGCGAACCGGGTGCCGTCGGCGGCGAGGTCGAGGAGGTCCAGCGATCCGCCGGTCAGGCGCGCGGCCTGCGCGAACGCCTCCCGGGCCGCGTCCGTCCCGGCCAGGACCCCGGGTTCGCGGGCGACGAGCCGGGCGTCGGCGAGGGCGTCGCGCGGCAGCAGGGTCTCGCTGGTCACGTCCCCCCAGGGGGCGTCCTCAGCCAGGGCGAGCGCGACGACGTCGGCGGCGTTCCTCACGCGGTCCTCCGGAAGCTGCGGCGCACGGGCCGGTGCGGGGTGGTCGGGTGGTCGGAGCGGGAGTGCGCGCCCAGGCTCTCGCGGCGGGCGGTGGCGGCCGCGACGAGCAGGCGCCCGGCCAGGACGAGGTTGGCGTCCTCGCGGGCCGAGCGCGGGACGCCGGGGTCGGTGGCCGGCAGGTCGACGGGGTCCTCCTGCGGGGTGAGGATCTTCTCGGCGACGGCCAGGCCCGCCGCGTCGCGGACCAGCCCCGCGTGCTCCCACAGCGCGGCCTGCAGTTCCCGGCGGCCCACGTGCGCGGCGACGGGCGGGGCCGGTGCGGCGACGTCGGTCACCGTCTCGGGGACGGTGTCGTCGAAGGTGGCCGGGCCCGGCCCGCCGGCGGTGTCGGCGGCGACCGCGCCCCCGGCGACGAGGGCCTCCAGCAGCGAGTTCGACGCGAGGCGGTTCGCCCCGTGGACCCCGGAGCAGGCGACCTCGCCCGCGGCCCACAACCCGGGCAGCGAGGTGCGGCCGGTGGCGTCGGTGCGGACGCCACCCATCCAGTAGTGCGCCGCCGGGGTCACCGGGATCGGGTCGGTCTCGGGGTCCAGGCCCACCCGGGCGCACATCCGGGCGATCGAGGGGAACCGCTCGGCGAAGGGGCGGCCGAGGGCGGCCGAGACGCCGCGCGCGTCGAGCAGCGCGGGTGCGCCGCCGTGGGCGGCCATCGCGCCCACCAGGGCGCGGGCCACCACGTCGCGCGGGGCGAGCTCGGCGCGCGGGTCGACCCCCGGCATGAACCGGTCCCCGGCCGCGTCGAGCAGGACCGCGCCCTCGCCGCGCACGGCCTCGGAGACGAGGAACGGCTCGGCCGTCGCGGCGACGGTGGGGTGGAACTGGAAGAACTCCAGGTCCGCGACGAGGGCCCCGGCGCGGAACGCCGCCGCCAGCCCGTCGGCCGTCGCGACGGCGGGGTTGGTGGTGCGGCTGAACAGCTGGCCGGCGCCGCCGGTCGCCAGGACCACGGCGTCGGCGTGGACGCGCAGCGCGGCCCCCGCGCCGGTGAGGAACTCCGCGCCGGTGACGGTGCCGCCCTCGGGGCCGCCGTCGGTGAGCAGCCCCAGCAGGAACGTGTCCTCGTGGACGGTCACGTCGCTGCGCCGGACGGCGGCCGCCAGCGCCCGCGAGATCGCGGCCCCGGTCCGGTCCCCGCCGGCGTGCAGGACGCGGGCCGTGGAGTGCGCGGCCTCCAGCCCCAGAGCCCAGCCCCCGTCGCGGCCGCGGTCGAAGTCGACGCCGCGCTCGGCCAGGACCCGCACCGCGGCCGGTCCCGCCGCGCACAGCGCCTCCACGGCCGCGGGGGAGGACAGCCCGGCCCCGGCGGCCAGGGTGTCCGCGACGTGCGCGGGCACGTCGGCGCGGCCGGTCGGGGCCGCGACACCGCCCTGGGCGTGCGGGGTGCTGCCGTCGCCGAGGGCGGTCTTGGTGACCAGGACGACGCGCCGGGTGCGGGCGGCCTCCAGCGCCGCGGTGAGCCCGGCGACACCGGCCCCGACGACGAGGACGTCGGTCCGCGGTTCCCGCGCCGGTGGGGGTTTCACGCGCCCACCGCCAGCATCCGCTCCACCGCCGTGCGCGCGTGCGTCGCGACGGCGGCCGGGACGCTGACCCGGTTCACGACGCGGCCGGCGACGAGGGACTCCAGCACCCAGGCCAGGTAGGCGGGGTGGATGCGGTACATCGTCGAGCACGGGCAGACGACGGGGTCCAGGCACTCGATCGTGAGGTCGGGGCGGGTGTCGGCCAGCCGGCGGACCATGTTGATCTCGGTGCCGATGGCGAACGCCGTCCCGGCGGGGGCGGCGTCGACGGCGAGCTGGATGTACCGGGTGGAACCGGCCTCGTCGGCGGCGTCGACGACCTCCATCGGGCACTCGGGGTGCACGACGACCCGGACGTCGGGGTTCTTCGCGCGGGCCTGCGCGATCTGGTCGACGGTGAACCGCTGGTGCACCGAGCACCACCCGCGCCACAGGACGACGCGGGCGTCGAGCAGGGCCTCGGCGGAGTTCCCGCCGCGGGGTTTGCGCGGGTCCCACAGAGGCATGACGTCGGTGGGCACGCCCATCGCCTTGGCGGTGTTCCGGCCCAGGTGCTGGTCGGGGAAGAACAGGACGCGCTGCCCGCGCTCGAAGGCCCACTCCAGGACCTCGCGGGCGTTCGAGCTGGTGCAGACGATCCCGCCGTGCTCGCCGCAGAAACCCTTGAGGTCCGCCGCGGAGTTCATGTAGGTCACGGGGACCACGGGGACCTTGCCCTCGGCGTCGGGTTCGGTGCCGTACAGCGCCTCGAGCTGTTCCCAGCACGCCTGCACGGCGTCGATGTCGGCCATGTCGGCCATCGAGCACCCGGCGGCGAGGTTGGGCAGGATGACGGGCTGGTCGGCGGTGGTGAGCAGGTCCGCGGTCTCGGCCATGAAGTGGACCCCGCAGAACACGACGAACTCGGCCTCGGGGTGCCGCTGGGACTGCTGGGCCAGCTGGAAGGAGTCGCCCACGAAGTCGGCGTACCGGACGATCTCGTCGCGCTGGTAGGCGTGCCCGAGGATCGTGACGCGCGAGCCGAGGGTCTCCTTGGCGGCGCGGATGCGGCGGTCGAGCTCGTCGGCCGGCAGCAGCCGGTACTGCGCCGGGATCTGCTGCTGGACGGGCGATCCGGCCGGGACGGGGTCCTGCCGCGAGGCGCCCGCGCCGTAGGTGGGCGCCGGCAGCGGGAGGCCCGGGACGGCGTCGAACTGCCAGGGGGCGGTGGGCAGGTCGGGGTCGCAGGTGCTGTCCGCCCCACCCGGGGCGCGGGTGAGCAGCTCGATCTGGGTGGGGACGGACGCCATCGTGCAGCCTTCTCTCGGGGGGTTTCTTCTGGGGGGTCTGCTCAGGTGCCGGGCGAGCGTCCCCGGGGGTTCAGGCCAGGGAACCGGCGGACCGCAGCGGTCCGGCGGACCCCTCGGGGACCACGGCCCGGTACAGCTTCGGCGGGCGGTGCCGGCCGCCGGTCTGGCGTTCGCCCGTCTCGACCACGGTGCCCGAACCCTCCACCTGGCGGCGGAAGTTCGCGGGGTCGAGGGGGCGCTGGAGCACGGCCTCGTGCACCTCGCGCAGTTGCGCGAGGGAGAACTGCTCGTCGAGGAAGTGCTGGGCGACGTGGGCGTGCTGGACCTTCGTCCGCAGCCGCCACAAGGCGTACTGCACGATCTCGTCGTGGTCGAACGCCAGCCCGTGGCAGTCGTCCGCGGAGGTCCAGCGGACGTTCTCGCCCTCGACGGCGGCGGCGGCCTCGTGGTTGCGGACCAGGGCCGAGTACACGACCGACACGACGCGCTGGCCGGGGGAGCGGTCGGGGCGGCCGAACGTGTAGAGCTGCTCCAGGTAGCTGGGGCGCAGGCCGGTCGTCTCGGCCAGCGTCCGCCGTCCCGCGTCGCTGAGGCTCTCGGCGGTGCGCACCCACCCCCCGGGCAGCGCCCACCGGTCCCCGAACGGGTCCCGCGTCCGGCGCACGAGCGGCAGGTGCACGCGCACGGCGCCCTCGCGGTCGGGCAGCAGCGCGAAGATCACCGTCGACACCGCGACGAGGATCGCCTGCTCGGACGTGCTCATGGGAACCCAGGACCCCGGATCAGTAAAGGTGGTTCTGACAACAACTGGTCGCCGAGAACTGTAGGGCCACGACCCCCGTCGTCACAAGCCGCCGGCCGCCCCCAGGCGCAGGTGCTGCCAGGTGCCCGCCGCGTCGAGCCGGGTGAGCAACCCCGCCGCCACCGGCAGCGCCGGCAGGTGCACGACACCGGCGGGAGCCTCCCCGTGCACCAGCGACCGGGCCACCTCCGCCGTGACGGCCGCCGTCGCCCGCGTCTGCCGGTGCCCGGTCACCGCGCGCGCCGCGTGCTCGCCGGAGGCCGACCAGGCGTCGGCGCGGACGGTGAACACGTCCCCGCCGAGGTGGACCCGGCCCAGGGACCGGGCCAGCGCCGACCGCACCCGCCCGGACCCGCTCCACGGGGTGCGCCGCAGGAGCCCGAGGGCGCGCAGCGCCGCGCCGGCCGGCCGGGAGTCGAACGCCAGCCGGCTCGTCGTCCTCGCCCCCAGGGCCGCCGCGACGACCGGGGCGTCGGCGAACGGGAACCCCCGCGCCCGGCGCACGAGGACGGTCCCGTCGGGGCCGGGCAGGTGGACGGTCTCGTCCGGGGCGCCCGGGGCGGGGTCCAGCAGGGAGTCCACGGTCCAGCGCACCGCCGCCGGGCCGTGGCGCTCGGCCGCGCCGAGCAGGACGGTGATCTCGACGCGCGCGGCGCCCCCGACCGCGGCCGCGGCCTCGTGCGCCAGCAGGTTGCTCGCCCCGGGGGCCAGGCCCACCGACAGGACACCGGTCGCGCCGTGCTCGCGCGCCGTCGCGTCCAGGCCGGTCAGCCGCGCCAGGTGGGCCGGCGTGGCGCCGACGTCGACGAACCCGGCCCCGGCCTCCAGCAGCGCCCGCGCGGCGGCGACCGGGCCCTCCACGGTCAGCACCGCCACCCGGACCCCGCGCGCGAGGCGGCGCACGGCCGCGGGGTCGTCGAGGTCGGCCGCGCTCCACCGGGTGCCCAGCCGGGCGGCCAGCTCGCGCAGCGGGCCCTCGCGCCGGCCCACCAGGACCACGTCGCGGCCGAACTCCGGCGCCAGCGCCCGGGCCACCCGCGACCCGACCGCACCCGACGCCCCCACCACCAGGATCCCGTTCACCGCGGTGACGCTACGGCGAGCGCGGGGTGCGGCCGTGCCCACCCGGGTCGAGGAGGTCCGCGCAGCGCGCCTCCCCGAGCGCCCTGGCCGGTGAGGCGTCCCTGCCCCCACGACCTCGACGGCGCCGTCGACGTCGACGTCGACGTCGCCACGGTGCTCGCCGCCGACCTCCGGGAACCCCTGCGGGAACCTCTCCGCGAACTCCCCGGTAATTCGGGGTGACAACCCCGGCCCACCGGTCGTACCGTCGAAGGACACGGGAAGGAGGTGGTCCGACACATGGTTTCTCATCGGACGCGTGAGGTGGCTGCCCGCTAGCAGCTGCGTGACAGGACGCGGACCGCTCTGGTCGCCCCGCGCAGCGCGGCGAATCCACGGCAGTCACCGGGTCCCCGGGTGCCGGCTCGTCCAGCCGGCCCACCCCCGCACGGTCGCCCGACCGGCGGAGGTGGAAGTGCCCGGGGACTTTCCCCTGTCCGGGTGACTCGTCCCCGTACTCGTCCCGGGAAGTCGTCCAGAGAAGTTGTCCCGGACAACCACCTATCCTCGACGGCGTGAGTCCCGCCCCGGCCACCCGCCGACGCCTCCTCGCCGACACCACCCCGCTGCGCGAGGTCCCCGCCTTCCGGTGGTTGTGGATCGGGCAGTCGCTGGCCGGCATCGGCACCCAGCTCACCGTCGTCACCGTCGGGTTGCAGGTCTACGCCCTGACCTCCTCGACGTTCTCGGTCGGTCTGGTCGGCCTCTTCGCGCTCGTGCCGCTCGTCGGCCTGGGGCTGTACGGCGGTTCCCTCGTCGACGCGCACGACCGGCGGAAGGTCGCGCTGATCGCCTCCCTGGCGCTGTGGGTGCTCGCCGTCGCGATCGCCGCCCAGGCCTGGTTCCACGTCGGGTCCGTGGAACTGCTCTACGCCCTCGTGGCGCTGCAGAGCGCGGCGTTCGCGGTGAACAACCCGGCCCGGTCCGCGATCGTGCCGGGCATCGTGCCGCGCGAGCTCCTGCCGGCCGCGAACGCCCTGTCCGGCACCACGAACGCCCTCGCGCTGACCGTCGGCCCGCTGCTGGCGGGTTTCCTCGTCGGCGCGTGGGGGTTCCAGGCCGCCTACACCGTCGACGCGGTCACGTTCGTCGCCGCGCTCGTGGGCGTGCACCGGTTGCCGGCCATGCCGCCGGAGGCCGTCCCCGGTGCCCACCGGCCGGGGTTGCGCTCGGTCCTGGAGGGCGTCCGGTTCCTCGGCACCCGCCCGAACGTCCGCATGACGTTCCTGGCCGACCTGTGCGCCATGGTGTTCGCCATGCCGCGCGTGCTGTACCCCGCGATCGCGGCGGCCGAGCTCGGCGGCGGGGCCCGGACCGTCGGGATCCTCGGCGCGGGTTTCGCCGCCGGGTCCGTCCTGGCCGGGTTGTTCTCCGGGCCGCTGGGGGCCGTGCGCCGGCAGGGCGCGTTCGTCGTCGGCTGCATCGCCGTCTACGGCGCCTCGGTCGCCGCGTTCGGGGTCGTGCTCGTGCTCGCGCCCGGCGGCGCCGGGTGGGAGCTGTGGCTGTGCGTCGCGCTGCTCGCGGTCAGCGGCGCCGCCGACGCGGTGAGCTCGGTCTTCCGCGGCACGATCCTGCAGGTCGCCACCCCCGACGCGCTGCGCGGCCGGCTGCAGGGCGTGTTCATCGTCGTGGTCGCCGGCGGGCCGCGCCTGGGCGACCTCGTCCTCGGCTCGACCGCGAGCGCCGTCGGGGAGGGTCTCGCGGCGCTGGCCGGGGGAGCGGCGTGCGTCGTCGCGGTGCTCGTGCTCGCCGACCGCCAGCGCGGGTTCCTGCGCTACGACGCCCGCCACCCGGTCCCCTGACCCCGGGGTCAGGTGGCGCGCAGGCGGGCGTAGTCGTCGAGCGCGACCCGCCGCTCGTGGGCGTGGTCGACGATGCGCTCGGGGTAGCCGTGGGCGTACCCGTCGGCGGCCTCCCACGGCGTGTGGACGGCCTTGCCGGCCAGGTGCCGCAGCTCGGGCACGTAGCGCCGCACGTAGTCGCCGGCGGGGTCGAACCGCTGCCCCTGGGTGACGGGGTTGAACACCCGGAAGAACGGCGAGGCGTCCGTGCCCGAACCCGCGACCCACTGCCAGCCGTGGCTGTTGCTGGCCAGGTCCCCGTCGCGCAGCCAGCGCATGAACTCCCGGGCCCCGTGCGGCCACTCGACGTGCAGGTCCTTGACGAGGAAGCTCGCGACGATCATCCGGACGCGGTTGTGGATCCAGCCGACCGACCGCATCTGCCGCATCCCCGCGTCGACGATCGGGAACCCGGTCCGGCCCTCGGACCAGGCGGTGAACGCCTCGCCGGGCTCGGCGTAGCGCAGCCCGGCGAGCTGGGGCTTGTAGTACTCGCGGGCCGTCTCGGGCCGGTTCCACAGCACGTCGGCGTAGAACTCGCGCCAGCACAGCTCGGTGCGGAACGTCTCGGCGCCGCGGGAGCTCTCGCGGCGCAGCGCGGCCAGCAGCGTCCGCGGGTGCAGCTCACCCCACTTCAGGGCGTGCGAGAGCTGGGACGTCCCGTCGTGGTCGGGGCGGTCGCGCTCGTCGCCGTACCCGGCCAGGCCGTGGCCGAGGAAGTCCTCCCACCGCTCGTGGGCGGCCCGCTCGCCCGCCTCGGGCAGGGTGAGGTCGCCCAGGTCGGGCTCGGCGGGCCAGTGGCGGCCGTCCACGCCCTCGCCGTCGCCGATCCAGCGGACCGTGCCGGGGCTCGGCGCCGGGGCCGGCCAGCCGTGCTCGGCCCAGGCGCGGGAGAACGGCGTGAAGACCTGGAAGGGCCGGCCCGAGCCGTTGAGGATCGTGCCCGGGCCGATGGCGTAGGGGGTGCCGGTCCGGACGAGCTCGCGGTCGTGGGCGGCCAGCGCGGCGGCGACGGCGTCGTCGCGGCGGCGGCCGTGGGGGCCGGCGTCGGCGGTGACGTGGACGCGGCGGGCGCCGACGCGCGCCGCGACCTGCGCGACGACGCGGACGGGGTCGCCGCGCTCGACGACGAGCCGGCCGCCGAGGTCGGCGTCGAGGGCGCGCAGCGACCGCAGCAGGTAGGTGCGCCGGACGTCGCCGGAGGGGCCCCACAGGGCGGGGTCGACGACGAACAGCGGCAGGACCGCGCCGTCGGCGGCGGCGGCGAGCAGCGCGGGGTGGTCCTCCAGCCGCAGGTCCCGCCGGAACCACAGGACGCTCGTGCTCTCCTCGCGCGCAGCCACGACCGCCGACGCTAACCGCGTCCGGTCCCGGCCGCGATCGCAGCCGGTGGCCGGGGTGCCGGGGCCGGGTGCCGGGGCCGGGTGCCGGGCGGCGGGTCAGGGGTGCGACCACCACCGTCCGTACCGGATGATGTGCCCCGTGAGCGATCTCATCGACACCACCGAGATGTACCTCAAGACGGTCTTCGAACTGGAAGAGGAAGGCATCGTGCCGATGCGCGCTCGCATCGCCGAGCGACTCCACCACTCCGGGCCCACCGTCTCCCAGACCGTGGCCCGCATGGAGCGGGACGGCCTGCTGCACGTCGGCACCGACCGCCGGCTGGAGCTGACGGAGGCGGGCAACGCCAAGGCCATGCGGGTGATGCGCAAGCACCGGCTGACCGAGCGCCTGCTGACCGACGTCATCGGGCTGGAGTGGAGCCTGGTGCACGAGGAGGCGTGCCGCTGGGAGCACGTCGTGTCCGAGGAGGTCGAGAAGCGGCTGGTGGCGATCCTGGACCACCCGCACTTCGACCCGTACGGCAACCCCATCCCCGGGCTGGGGGAGCTGGGGGAGGACGACGCCGCGGAGGGGTTCCGCTCCGGGGTCCAGCCGTCGACGGCCCCCGACGTGGAGGGCCGGCCGGTGGTCGTGCGCCGGCTCGGGGAGCCGCTGCAGACCGACGTGCCGCTGCTGGCGCGGTTCCGCGCCGCGGGCCTGGTGCCGGGCGCGGAGGTCGTCGTGAAGTCCGTGGGCGGCGGTGTGGAGGTCGCCGTGGGCGACGGTGTGGTGGACCTCACGACCGCCGAGGCCGGTCACATCTTCGTCGCCCCGCTCTGACCGGTCCGCCCGCTCCACCCGTTCGGCCCTCGCACCTGCGCGGCACCGCGATCGCGGTGACGCTGCGTGCGGGGGCCGTTCGTCGTCCAGGGCCGGACGAGATCGGCGCAGCGTGCCGACTAGTCACTCTCCGTTGCATTCGTGACGACGGCCCGTCACACTCCCGGCACCCGTTCGTCACCGGGTCGTGACATCGCGGCGGCGGAGGGGTTATGGTCCACCCGCAACCACGACAGCGCACGTGGTCGCCCTCGCGTGGACGCCGAGCCCTGCCACCACGCCGAGGTCCCCCGAGACAGTTCATGGCAGGGGTGGGGGAACCACGTTTCCCGGGCGACGTCCGACCCTCCGGTCGGTCCGAGCCCTAGGGGTGAAGCCGGTGCGAACCGGCCGGGCAACTCCAGCCCGAACCCGACAGCTCACCTCGCAGGCGTCGGAGAGGCCACTTCCTTGACGACTCGCGTCCAGGCGCGCCACCGCGCCGCCGTCCGTCCCCTCACGCCCCTGACCGACCTCTCGGACAGCGTCGCCCGCACCGCCGGAGGGGCCGCTCGCACCGGCGCCGTCGCGGCCGCGGCCGGTGGCCTGCTCCTCGCGGTCGCCCTGCCCGCCGGTGCGGCCCCCGCCGCCGCCCCCGCCGCGATCGACAGCTCGGTCGCCTCGACCGTGCCCGCCGCCTTCGGGGCCAACCCGATCGGCGTGGTCTCCGCCCCGGCCACCACCGCCGCCCCCGCGGCCACCGCCACCTTCGCCGCGGCCCCGGCCGCCGCCCCCGTGGTCGTCGCCCCGACGCTGGAGCGGGCCGTCCGCGCCGGCGACGCGGCCCCGGTCGTCGCCTCCTCCGTCGCCGAGAGCGCCGTCGCCGTCCCGGTCGCCGCCGCCGCGGTGGCCGAGCCGGCCCCCGCCCCCGCCCCCGCGCCGGCTCCCGCCCCCGCGCCGGTCCCCCTCGGGCACCGGATCCTCGAGGTCGCCGACGACTACGCCGGCGTCCCCTACGTCTACGGCGGCACCACCCCGCGCGGCTTCGACTGCTCCGGCTACACCAGCTACGTGTACCGCCAGCTGGGCTTCGAGATCCCCCGCACCGCCAACGCGCAGAAGCAGGCCGCCGCCTCGATCTCGCGCGGCGACGCGGTCCCCGGCGACCTCGTGTTCTTCGCCAACGGCGGGGGCCGCGCGTACCACGTCGGCATCTACGCCGGCGACAACATGATGTGGGACGCCCCGCGCGCCGGGAAGCCCGTCCAGCTGCGGGCGATCTGGAGCGACGCCGTCACGTTCGGCCGCCTCGCGCCGACCGTCTGAGCAGTCCCACCGAACACTCCCCCCGCCAGGCGCGGGCCGTCACCCGACGGCCCGCGCCTGCGTCGTCCCCGGGACCGTCGCGGGTGCGCCGGTCGTGTCGGGTGGGATTCACGGGAAAGTTGCTGACTGCCCCGCCACCGGCGACGTACTCTCCCTCCAAGGACGTCGGACCGGACCCACGACGCGGAGGGGCGATGACCACGGCTCAGCCCGGAACCACCCCCCGGACGGGGACCGCGATACCGCACGGCCGGTCCGCGGCCCAGGTCACGGGGCACCACCGCGTGCACCACCACCATGTGACCGTCGTCGCTCTCTCAGAGGCGCCTCTCCCCGCCGGGGAAGGCGCCTCTCGTCGTCTCAGGAGGTGGATGTGCGCACGCTCGTGCTGAACGCCGGCTACGAACCCCTCGCGGTCGTGTCCTTCCGGCGCGCCCTGGTGCTGGTCCTGGCCGGGAAGGCGTCGGTGGTCCTCGCCGACGCCGACCCCGTCGTGGGCGCCACGATGAGCCTGGAACGGCCCTCCGTCATCCTCCTGACGCGCTACGTCCGGGTCCCGCGCGGGCAGACCGTCCCGGTGAGCCGGCGCGGGGTGCTGCGTCGCGACCACTCCCGCTGCGCCTACTGCCGCGGCCACGCCACCACCGTCGACCACGTCCTGCCCCGCAGCCGGCGCGGGCCGGACAGCTGGGAGAACCTCGTCGCCTGCTGCGTGCGCTGCAACAACGCCAAGGGGGACCGCACGCCCGAGGAGATGGGCTGGCACCTGCCGTTCCGGCCCGCCGCCCCCCGCGGCGCGTCGTGGGCCGTGCGCGGGGCCGACCAGCCGGACCCGCGCTGGGACTCCTTCCTGGCGACCGCCGCCTGAACCCGCCGCCCGGACCCGCCGGGACGTCAGTTGACGATCTCGGCGTCCGCCTCGCGCAGGGCCGTGAGGCGCTCGGTCCACTGCCGCAGCGCCTGCGGGGACAGGCGCGTCCAGTCGTGGACCTCCCGCACGACCCGCAACGGGTCGGCGCTGCGGAAGGAGCGCGTCGGGTTGCCCGGGAACCTCTTGTCCGTCACGTTCGGGTCGTCCTCGAAGGGGCCGGTCGGCTCGACCTCGTAGACGTGGGGGACCGCACCGCTGCCCGGGCCCCCGGCCAGCACCACGGCCAGCTCCGCGGCCAGGCCCGCCCCGTCGCGCAGCGCCGTGAAGTAGACGTGGTGCATCACCACCTCGGGGCGGTAGTTCGACCGGCGACCGGCCACGAGGAGGTCGCCGGCCGCCAGCTCGGCCCGCGTCCCGTGGAAGAAGGGTCCGCCCTCGTCCGCCGCCGTCACCCCCGCAGCGTAGGACGGCGCCCGGAAAACGGGAGGCCCCCGGCGCCCGCCCCTCGCTAGCGTCGACGGGGCGACCCCGCCGCCCCGAGCGCTCACCGGAGGACCCGCATGTCCCGCCCCACCCTGTCCTGGCGGCGCCTGGCCGGCCCGACGGCGGCGGGGGCGGCGGTCCTGGGGGTGCTGGCCGCGGTCGCCGAGACGCTGGGCACCGTCGTCACCGGCCGGCTGGCCGCCGACCCCGGCGTCGGGCTGCTCGCCGCGCTCGCCGTCCTCGTCGTGGGGGCCAGCGCCGGGGACACCCTGGGCCGGGTCGCGCTGGCCACGGCCGTCGGGCGGGCCGAGGGCCGGCTGCGCGCCGACCTGCTGGCCGCCGCCTTCGCCCAGCCCGTCCCGGCGCTGGGGGAGCAGGCCGTCGGCGAGGTCATCGACCGCGTCGACGACGACCCCCGCCAGCTCGCCCAGCTGGTCCGCGAAGCCGTCTGGGACCTGGGCCGCGGCGCCGTGCGCTGCCTGGCGGGGTGGGTCGTGGCCGGGCTCGTCTGGTGGCCGGCGTGGATCGTGTTCCCCGTCGTCGCCGTCGTCGTGTGGTTCGCCGTGCGCCGGCCCGCGGCGCTCCTCGTCGAGCGCAAGGTGGCCGAGGAGGTCGCCTGGACCGAGCACGCGGCCCAGCTCGAGGAGGCCGTCGCCGGACGCGACGACATCCGCTCCAGCCTGGGCCGCCCCCACGTGGTGCGCCGCTACGCGGCCCTGGCCGCCGCGGTGCTCGACCGGGTCCGGGCCACCACGGCCGTCTCGGCCACCGTCGCGCGCCGCAGCGTCCTGGTCCTGTCGCTGCTGTGCTGCGCGCTCGTCGTCGGCGGGGTCGCCCTCGTGGGCGAGGGGCGCCTGGGCGTCGCGCAGCTCGTGACGATCTTCCTGCTGTGCTCGGGGTTCGCCGGCGACCTCAACCAGATCGCCGAGCGGCTGCCCGAGGTGCAGGCCGGGCTCGGTGCGGTGCAACGCATCCGGGCCCTGCTGACCGCTCCCGCCGAGCCCGTCGGCGGCCGTCCGGTGGCCGCCGGCCCGCTGAGCGTGGAGTTCGCCGGCGTCCGCTTCGCCCACCCCGGCGGCTTCGCGCTGCGCGACGTCCGCTTCACCGTCCCCGCCGGCACCACCTGCGCCCTCGTCGGGCGCAGCGGCTCGGGCAAGTCGACGCTGGCCGCCCTGCTGTCGCGGGCCCTGGAGCCCGGCCCCGGGCAGGTGCTGCTCGGCGGGGACGACGTCGGCGCGCTGGACCTGCAGGACCTGCGCCGCAGCGTCGGCGTCGTCACCCAGCGCACCGAGCTGCTCGCCGGGACCCTGGCCCAGAACATCACCCTCGACGCCGACGTCCCGCCCGCCCGGCTCGAGGCGGCCGTCGACTCCCTCGGCCTGCGCGAGTGGGTCGACGGCCTGCCCGAGGGGCTGCTCACCCGGCTCGGTCCCGGCGGCAGCACCCTGTCGGCCGGCGAGGAGCAGCTCGTCGCCTTCGCCCGGCTGCTCGTGCGCGACGTCCGCGTCGTCGTCCTCGACGAGGCCACCGCCCGGATGGACCCCGTCACCGAGCACCGCGTCAGCGCCGCCGCCGCCCGGCTGCTCGCCGGCCGCACCGGCCTGCTCATCGCCCACCGGCTCAGCACCACCGCCCGCGCCGACCACGTGGCCGTCCTGGAGGACGGCGCGCTCGTCCAGCACGGGCCCCGCGCCGAGCTCGCCCACCGGCCCGGCCCGTTCGCCGACCTGCTGCGCGCCAGCGGCTCCGAGCAGCTCGACCCCGTCCACCACGACGGCGAGGTCCTGTCCAGCCGGCCCCGCCGCCCCCGCCCGCCCGCCCCGGCCGGCCCCCGCCCCCGGCTGCTGCGGGCTGTCGCGACCGCCGTCACCCGGCACCCGAGCTGGGGGCTGCTCGGCGCCGTCCTGTTCGCCCTGTGCTCGGTGCTCGGCACCTACGGCGCGGTGGCCGGCTGGCTGTGGGGGCTCGTCGTGCAGGGCCTGCAGACCGGCGCCGAGCCGCAGCGGGTGTGGGCGCCGATGGCCGGCCTCGTCCTCGTCCTGGTGTCCGTGCCCTTCCTGCTGACCGTCGCCCTGCGGGTGTACCCGTTGTGGTGGAACGCGATCACCCTCACGACGCGGCTGGCGGTGCTGCGCGGGCAGACCCGCCAGCACCGCCTCGCCCGGGTGCCCGCCGGGGAGGTGACCGCCCGGTGCTTGGACTCCGAGCGGTTCGTCCTCTACACCGACCGCTGCGTCGACGTCGTCATCGGCGTGTTCGTCGTGGCCGTGACCTCCCTGGTCGCCGGGGACGTCACGGCCGGGGCCGTCGTCGCCGTCGTCATGGCCGGTTCCGCGCTCGTCTCCGTCGTCGGCGCGCCGCTGGCCGGGCGGCGGGGCCGGGCCGCCGGGGACGCCCGCGCCGTGTTCGGCCGCGACCTCGGCTCGGCGGTCGACGCCGCCCGCACCGTCAAGCTCGCCGGGGCCGTCCCCGACGTGCTGCGCCGCCTGGTGGCCGTCGACGGCCGGCGCGTGCGGGCCTCGGTGCGCGAGCTGCGGGTCCGGGCCCTG
This sequence comes from Kineococcus lubricus, assembly GCF_050871965.1. Taxonomy (NCBI): domain Bacteria; kingdom Bacillati; phylum Actinomycetota; class Actinomycetes; order Kineosporiales; family Kineosporiaceae; genus Kineococcus; species Kineococcus lubricus. Next base: position 46,063 of record NZ_JBJLSK010000022.1, on the reverse strand, counting down.
CTGGAGGGGGTCCCCGGGGTGCTCGTGCAGGCCGGCGTCGTGGTGACCTGGGGCCTGCACCTGAGCGGCTGGTGGTCGCTGGCCGACGCCCTGCTGGTCTCCACCGCCGTCGCGGGAGCGTCCTACTACGGCACGGTGTCCGGCGCCGTCATCACCGAGGCCCCCGTCGCCCGGGAGTGGCTGCGGGCCGTCACCGCGCTCGCCGGGACGCCGGACGTGGTGCGCGTCCCGGCCGGCACGGACCTGCTGACCGGCCGCGCGCCCGCCCCGGAGGCGCCGCCGCGCACGCCGCTGCGGCACGTCGACGTCGAGGGGTTCACGGCCGTGCACGACGACGGCACCGTCGGTGTGCAGGACGTCGACCTGCACGTGGAGGCCGGTGAGCTCGTCCTGCTCACCGGCCGGGTCGGGTCCGGCAAGTCCAGCTTGCTCGCCGCCCTGGCCGGTCTGGTCGACCACGAGGGCGCGGTGCGCTGGAACGGCGTCGACGTGGAGGACCCGCAGACCTTCCTGCGCCCGGGCCGGGTCAGCTACGTCGCCCAGGTCCCGCGGGTCCTGTCGGGCAGCTTCGACGACAACGTGACCCTCGACCACGCCCACGCGCGCGCCCTGGCCGACGACGCGGTGCGCGACGCCCGCCTGACCCGCGACGTCACGGCCGCCGGGGGCCGGCACGCCCTCGTCGGGCACCGCGGGGTGCGGCTGTCGGGCGGCCAGGTGCAGCGGCTCGCGCTGGCCCGCGCGCTCGCCTCGGGCGCCGACCTGCTCGTCGCCGACGACGTGTCCTCCGCGCTGGACGCCCGCACCGAGCTGGAGCTGTGGCAGTCGCTGCGGGACCGGGGGACCACCGTCATCGGGGCGTCCTCCAAGCGGTCCGCGCTGCTGGCCGCCGACCGGGTCGTCGTGCTGGCCGACGGGCGGGTGGAGGCGGTCGGCCCGTGGAAGGAGCTGGAGGGGGACTGGGGGCACCTGGCCGGGTGAGGCCGGGGTCCGACCCCGGGGGGACGACCCGACCGCGCCGGGGTGCGAGGCTGGGGCCATGGACGAGAACAAGGGTCAGGGCGAGTCGCTGGACTCGGTGCTGCGGGGGCTGCTCAGGCAGGGCCGGATCGACCCGCAGGCCGAGCGCCTCGCCGCGCAGGGCATCGACCGCCTCAAGGCGTTCCTCGGCACCACCCCGGCGCCCGGCGGGGCGAGCACCGAGGAGGTCCAGGAGGCCGAGGTCGTGGCCGAGGGGCGGGCGATGCTCATGCACACCGTCCCGCTGGCCGACGGCACCCGCGTGGAGGTCCTGGTGCCCGAGCGCCTCACCCGCGCCGAGGCCGACCGGATCGCCGGGGTGCTCACCGCCCTGGCCGTCGAGGAGTGAGCGGCCCCGACGCCGAGGTGGTCGAGGTGACCGGGGTCGTGCGGCTGGGGCAGTTCCTCAAGCTGGCCGGGGCCGTGGACACCGGCGGGCAGGCCCGCGAGGCGCTCGTGGCCGGGGACGTCACCGTCAACGGCGAGCCGGAGGAGCGGCGCGGGCGCCAGCTCGCCGACGGCGACGTCGTGGGCCTGGGCGGGGGGACGTGGACGGTGCGCGTCACGGGGTGAGGCCGGGGCGCTCGCCGGTCAGCGGCCGAGGGCGTCGATCGCGGCGACCTCCGCCGCGTCCAGCGCGAACCCCGCCACGTCCCGGTTGCGGGCCTGCCGCTGCCGGTCCCCGGACTTGGGGATGACCACGACGCCGTGCTGGACGTGCCAGCGCACGACGACCTGCTCGGCGCTCACCCCGTGCCGGTCGGCCGCCGCGCGCAGCGGCCCGGCGGTGAGGTCGGTCGCCTTGAACGGCGAGTAGCCCTCCAGCACGACCCCGCGCTCGCGGTGGGCGGCGAGCAGCTCCGCGTCGAACAGGGCCGGTCCCCACTTCACCTGGTTCACCGCCGGGGTCACCCCGGTCGCGGCCGTCAGCTCGTCGAGCTGGGCCAGGGAGTAGTTCGAGACGCCCACCGCCCGCACCCGCCCGGCCTCGCGCGCCGCGACGAGCCGCTCCCACACGTCCGGTCGCGCCGCCCCGCCGGGCGGCCAGTGGATGAGCCACAGGTCCAGGACGTCGACCCGCAGCAGCCGCAGGCTCCGCTCGAGGAACTCCTCCTCGCGGCCGGCGTGCTCGTGGTGCAGCTTCGTGGTGATCCGCACGTCCGGCAGGCCGGCGTCGGCCACCGCGCGGCCCACCTCGTCCTCGTTCTCGTACATCGTCGCGGTGTCCAGGAGCCGGTACCCCACGTCGAGGGCGTCGCGCAGCGCGCGGTACCCGGGCTCGCCGCGCAGCCCGTACGTGCCCAGGCCCACCAGGGGCAGGTCGAGGGTGCCGTCGAGCGTGCGGACGGGCGTGGTCGGGTCGGTCGTCGCGTCGGGGCTCACGCCGCCGACGCTACGTCCGGTCCCGGCGGCCCGCAGCGGACAGGACCGCCTCGGCGACGGCCCCGGGGGCCAGCTCGGGCACCCAGTGCCCGGTGTCCAGCGGCACCCGCCGGTAGGGGCCCCGGACGTGGTCGGCGGTCCCGGTCACGGCGGCGGGCGCGTAGAACGGGTCGCGGCGGCCGTGCAGGTACGTCACGGGGACCTCGACGGAACCGACCGGACCGGCGTGCGGCAGCGCCCGGTACCAGTTCAGCGCCGCGGTCAGGCTCCCCGGGGCGCGGTGCCGGCGCGCGTACCCGGCGGCGAGCCCGGCGGGCAGCCCGCTGCGGCGCAACGACGCCGCCAGGAGCCGCCCGCCCCCGGCGAGCAGCAGCCGCTCGGGCAGCGCCGGCAGCTGGAAGAACGCGACGTACGTCGAGCGCAGCGGCTGCGTCGAGCGCGTCATCGCCGCACCGAACGCCGCGGGGTGGGCCTGCGACAGCGCGGTCAGCGACGCGACCCGGTCCGGGTGCGCCGCGGCCAGGGCCCAGGCTACGACCCCGCCCCAGTCGTGGCCGACGAGGTGCACCGGGCGCCCCGGGGCGGCGGCGTCGAGGAGGGCGAGGACGTCCGCGACGAGCTCGGTCAGCGCGTAGCCGCGCCGGTGCGGGGGCCGGGCGGTGGGGCAGTAGCCGCGCTGCTCGGGCACGAGCACCCGCAGCCCGCCCGCGACGAGCCGGGGCACCACGGCGTCGTAGGCCTCCGGACCCTGCGGGAACCCGTGCAGGCACACCACGACGTCCCCGTCGGCGGGTCCGGAGTCGGAGACGGCGAAGCGCAGGCCGGCGCGGGTGAAGGTGTCCACCGGCCCACTGTCCCCGGGCGGGCGGCCGTCCGCCCGGGGAAGGTGCTCAGTCCTTCAGACCGGCGTTGATGTCGGCGTTCATGACGTACCGCTGGAACACCAGGTAGATGACGACGAGCGGGACGATCGAGATGACCGAGGCCCCCAGCAGGACCGACCAGTTGACGTTCTGCGCCCCCACGATGCTCTGGATGCCGATCTGCAGCGTGAACTTGCCGGGGTCGTTGAGGACGATCAGCGGCCAGATGTAGTCGTTCCAGCGCCACTGGAACGAGAAGATCGCCAGCGTCACCATGATGGGCCGGGCGATCGGCAGCATGACCCGCACGAACGTCGTGAGCTCGTTCGAGCCGTCGATGCGGGCCGCCTCCAGGAGCTCGTTCGGGACCGTGGAGAAGAACTGCCGGAACATGAAGCAGCCGGTCGCGGTGATGATCGACGGGACGACGATCCCGGCCAGGTGGTTGTAGAGCCCGAGGTCGCGCACGACGAGGAACGAGGGGGACAGGATGACCTCGGTCGGCAGCATCGTCGTGGCGAGGATGCACAGGAAGAACGCCTTGAGCCACCAGTTCTGGTACTTGGCCAGCGCGTACCCGGTCATGGCGCTGGCCAGGACGGTCAGGACGGTGGTGGAGACGGCGACGACGAGCGTGTTGGTGAAGTACCGGGCGAAGTCGAAGCTCGTCCAGGCCTGCTCGTACCCGGCGAGCGTCGGGTTCTGCGGCAGCAGGGTGAGGGGGTAGGAGAACAGGTCCCCCGCCGGTTTGAACGACGACAGGACGAACCACAGCACCGGGAACCCGTACAGGACGGCCAGCAGCCACAGCAGGACGGTGGCGCCGACGGTGCGGGCGGGGGAACCGCCCTCGCGTCCGGCGGCGGCGCGGCGCAGCGCCGGTGCCTTCGGGCGCGGCAGCGAGGAGAGGGCCATCTCACGCCTCCCGGCGTCGGTTGACGAGGACTTGGAGCAGGGCGATGGCCATGAGGACGGCCATGAGCACGAAGGAGGCCGCGCTGGCGTAGCCGATCTGCCCCTGCTGGAAACCGGTCCGGAAGATGTACTGGACGAGGAGGTTGTTCTCCGTGCCCGGGCCGCCGCCGTTGAGCGACTGCAGCAGGGCGTACTCCTTCATGGCGCCCAGGCTGCCGAGGAGGATCACGATGAACGACGTCGGCGCGATGCTCGGCAGGGTGATGTAGCGGAACCGCTGCCACGGGGAGGCGCCGTCGATCGAGGCGGCCTCGTGGTAGGAGACGGGCACGTTCCGCAGGGCGGCGACGAACAGCAGCATGTTGAACGCGGTCCCGCCCCAGGCCCCGGCGATGGCGACGATGACCAGCGACAGGTCGGCGTTGGACTGCCACGGGACGGCGCTGCCGCCGAGGGAGGTGATGAGGTAGTTCACCAGCCCGAAGTTCTCCCCGAAGATCCACCGCCAGATGACCCCGGCGACGATGGGGGAGACGAGCCACGGGACGAAGAACAGCACGCGGGCGACCGCCTTGCCCTTGGCGTGCGGGCTGGTGAGCAGCACCGCCATCGTCAGCGACAGGACGTAGATCAGCGGCACCGACACGGCCGTGAAGACCACGGTGCGACCGAAGGCGGAGTAGAACGCCGCGTCCCCGAGGAGCTTCTCGTAGTTGGCCAGCCCCACCCACGGGGCCGACCCGACGCCGGTGTAGCTGGTGAACGAGTAGTACAGCCCCGTCACCGCGGGCCAGACGAAGAACAGGGCGAAGAGCACCACGTTGACGGCGACGAACAGCAGCGGGGCGAGGCGGTAGCGCGCCGCGCGGCGGCGGGTGGCGCGGCCGGTGGCCGGGCGCGGGGCCGGCGCGGGGGCGGCGGGGCCGGTCCCGACCGCGGCGGGGACCGGACCCGGGGCGCTGGGGGTCATGGAACCTCCTGGGGGTGGTCCCGGACCCGGCGGTCCCGGGTCCGGGCGGGGACGTCAGGCGATCTGCTGGTTGAGCAGTTCGACGATGTTGTCGACCGCCTGCTGCACGGTCTGCTGGCCGTTGATGGCCTTGCCCAGCTCGTCCTTGGTGGGGTCGGTCGTGATGGCCTTGCCCGCCAGGGTGAGCTTTTCACCGGCCTCGCTGCCGGAGGTGGAGATCGGGTCGGCGAGCTCGATCTCCCGCTGGTAGAGGGCGTACCCGTCCAGGGCGGCCTGGTTGGTCCCCGGGTAGGCGATGTCGAGCCCGGTCTCCACGGGCAGCCAGCCGTTCGTGGCGGCGACCTTCGCGTAGTTGGCGGGGTCGTAGAGGAACTCGACGAACTTCATCGCCGCGTCCTTGGTGTCGCCGTTGTCGAAGGCGACGACCTTGCCGCCGGTGTTGATGTCCGTCGCGTGCGTCGGCTGCGCGGGCGTGGGGACGGCGGCCCAGGTGAACTGCGAGATGCTGTCGGCGAAGTCGGCGACCTGCCAGACGCCGGAGAAGTACGCCACGACCTGACCGCTCTTGAACAGCGCGTTGGGGTCGGCGCCGGAGGTCCACACCGACTTGGGCATGACGACGTCGTCGTTGAGGTCGACGAACTCCTGCAGGGCCGTGACCGTCGCGTCGTCGACGGTGTACTCGGTGCCCTCGTCGTTCAGCTGGAAACCCTTCGCCCCGTGCCCGTAGACGAACGCGCGGATGCGGGCGGGGGAGGCGTCGTAGACGAGGTCGTACTGGGCGCCGGTGGCGGTGCGGACCTGGGCCGCGGCGGCCAGGAACTCGTCCCACGTCCAGGTGCTCGCCGGGTCGGTCGGGTACGCGACGCCGGCCTGCTGGAACAGCGAGGCGTTGACGAACAACCCGGCCGCGGTGATGTCGGAGGGGATCGTGAGGATCTTGCCGTCGTCGGTCTCCTGGTACAGCTTGTCGTCGATCCCGTTGGCCGGGTTCGTCGCGACGGCGCTGAGGTCCTGGAGCTTGTTCGTCCAGATCGGGTCCAGGGACGGTGCGCTGGCCACGTCGGGCAGCGAGTCCGCCTGGGCGGCCTGGCGCAGCTTGGTCTGGTACCCGTCGTAGGGCACGTTGACGATCTCGACGGTGGTGCCGTGCTGCGCCTCGAACGCGTCGGCGAGGTCGTAGTAGCCCTTCGCCTGCGCGTCGCTGGCCGACAGCCAGAAGGTGATCTTGTCAGCGTTCCCGCCGCCGGTGGACGAGTCCCCGCCGCAGGCGCTGAGGGTCCCGGCGGTGGCGGCCGCGGCGAGGGAGCCGAGGAGGACGGACCGCCGGCTGGTGCTGTTCTGGCTCATGGATGGACTTCCTCGTCTCCCGGTCCCCAGCCGTTCCCGCACCCGTCGTCGGGTGGCCCGAGAGGGGGCCGGCGGTCGGAACGGCACCGCCGTGCCGGCGGTTCCTGGAACGTAGGTGGAAAGGGTTTACCGGGTCAAGGGACACGACGCTGGTGCGCATGACTTCTCGTCAGGTCATGCGCACGATAACGTCACCGCCGGTGGCGCAGCGTCGTGCCCACCCGGCGCCGCGCGCCCACCCCGTCCGGAGGACCCCGTGCACCCCACCCCCACCCCCCCGTGCGACCCCGCCTGCGACCCCGCCTGCGACACCGCTTGCGACACCGCGTTCACCGCGGCCCTGGTGCGCGACCTCGACGAGGACGTCACCGGCCTGCTCGCCCCGGACGCCCCCGCGCTCAGCCCGCTGGCCCACCGCGAGACCACCTCGCGGCTCAAGGCGCTGGTCACCGCCGCCTGCCACCCCGGCTCGGTGCACCACGGCTCCGCGCTCGTGCACGCGACCGCGTCCCGGCTGGTCGGGCAGCTGCGCGCCGCCCAGACCCCCGGCGGCCTGTTCGACAGCACCAACCTGGCCTCCCCGCCGGACACCGCCTTCACCGTCAACGACCTGTGCCTGACCGCCGCGATCGCCGAGCGCGACCCCGCGCTGGCCGACGTCGCCGCGGGCCTGCGGGACGTCGCCGCGCGCGTCCTGCCCCCGCTGCTGACCGGCGGGGTCCACACCCCCAACCACCGGTGGGAGCTGGCCAGCGCGCTCGCCCGGCTGGAAGCCCTGCTGGGCCCGGACGCGGCCGTGCGCGCCCGCGTCGAGGAGTGGCTCGCCGAGGGCGTCGACCTGCAGCCGGACGGCATGTACTCCGAGCGCAGCCCCCTGTACGCCGGGGCCGTCACCAACCCCTCGCTGCTCGTCCTGGCCGACCTGCTGGACCGCCCCGAGCTGCTGGACCCGGTGCGCCGCAACCTCGAGGCGTTCCTGCCGCTGCTCGACGAGGACGGCGTCGTGGAGTCGGTGCACTCCCGGCGCCAGGACCAGCACGCCCCCGGCCACCCCGGCCGCGACCTGCTGCTGCCCTACCGCCGCCTGGCGCTCGAGGAGGGCCGGGCCGACTTCGCCGACGCGGCGCGCCTGCTGCAGGCCCACGGCGTGGACGGCCGCCGCCTGCTGCCCGAGGTGCTCGTGCGGCCCGCCCTCGGCGCGGTCCTGCCCGCCGGGCCCGGCACGGCGTGGAACGGGCGGGCCGAACTGCCCGCCTCCGGCCTGCTCGTGCACGCCAGCGGCCGCACCCGCACCGTCGTGTTCGGCGGCAGCGACCAGCCGCGGGTGGGGACGATCCGGTCCGGGACGGCCAACTCCGCCACCTTCCTGCGGCTGCGGCACGGGGCCGCGGTCCTGGAGTCGGTGCGCCTGTCGACGGCCTTCTTCGGCCTCGGCCCCTTCCGCAGCGCCACCCTGGGCCGCGCCGACGACGGGGCGGTGCTGCTGCACCAGGAGCTGCGGGCCGGGTACTACCAGCCGCTGGCGGCCGCCGACCGCGACCCGGCGGGCGCCTACCCGCTGGGCGACGAGGGCCGCTTCCACGCCGCGATGGCCTTCGACCGGCGGCGGGTGGACGCGGTCGAGCTCGTCACCGACGTCCGCGTCGACCTGCTCGACGACGGTGCCGACCTCACGGTCGGGTTCGGCGGCGCCGCGACGTCGTACGCGCTGGAGCTGACCTTCCGCCCCGGCGGCGTCCTGGAGGGCGTGGCGCCCGCCGCGGGCGGCGGGTCGGTGCCCACCGGGGCGCAGGTGCGCTACGCCGTCGGGCCGGACGAGATCGTCCTCACCCGCACCGGCGAGGGCGCCGGCGCGGCCGACCAGCCGGCCCGCTACGACGGCGGGGAGCAGTACGACTACCTGCGCGGCAGCCACGCGGCCGAGGGGGAACGGGTGTACCTGACCGGGCGGACCCCCGGCGTCCTGCGGGTGCGGCTGCGGGGGCGCGGCGGGGCCGGGTGAGGCGCGCTCGGAGGGATTCGAACCCCCAACCAACCGGGTAGAAGCCGGTCGCTCTATCCGTTGAGCTACGAGCGCCTGCGCCGGCGACGGCCGGCGCGCACACCTTAGCGAGTCGCGGGCGCGCGCACCTCCGCCGCGAGGCCCCCGGGGCGACCGGCCGGGCCCGCCACCCGGTCGGGGGGTCCAGGCCCGGCCCCCGGGTGCCGACACCTCCTGCGACCCCCGGGAGGACCACGTGAGCGCGACCCGCGCCCAGGCGCCGGCGCGCCACCTGCTGCTGCAGGCAGCCCTGCTCGTCGCCCCGATCGCCTTCGTCGTCTCGACGATCCCGGGCGTGCGCGCCCAGGAGGGGTACACCCCGCTGCTGGACGGCCTGCTCAACAACCTCGCCTACGAGGCCGCCGCCGCGATCTGCCTCGTGCGGACCCTGGCGATGCCCCGCGCCCGGCGCGCCGGGTACCTGCTGGCGGCGGGCCTGGCCGTCTACGGCGCCGGCAACGTCTTCTGGAGCCTCTTCGTCCGGCCCCTGGCGGACCAGCCGTACCCCTCCGGCGCCGACCTGTGCTTCTTCCTCTTCTACCCGGCCGCCTTCACGGCGCTGATCCTGCTGGCCCGCCACCGCGACGACCGGCACGCCGGCAGCCTGTGGCTGGACGGCGTCGTCGGGGGCCTGGCGGTCGGCGCCGTGGCCGCCGCCGCGGTCATCGGGCCCATCGTCTCCGCGTCCGGTTCCTGGGCCGCCGTCGCGACCACCTCGGCCTACCCCGCGCTGGACCTGGTCCTGCTGCTGGTGCTGGCGGCCGTGCTCTCCCTCTTCGGCTGGCGCCCGCCGCGGGGGCTGTGGCGGCTCGCCGCCGGGCTCGTCCTGTTCGTCGTCGCCGACCTGGCCTACCTGCTCGCCACGGCCACCGGCACCTACGTCTCCGGTCGCCTCACCGACGGCGTCTGGGTGGCCGGCGTGGTCCTCATGGGCTTCGCCCCCGGCGGGGCGCCCGGGCCCAGGGGGCCGCGCCTGCCCGGGTGGGCGCTGGTGTCGATCCCCCTGCTGGCCACGGTCGTGGCGCTCGGCGTGTTCGTCGTGGACCACCGGCACCCCCTGCACCCGGTGGCCGTCGTCCTGGCCGTCGCCACCGTCCTCAGCGCCCTGGCCCGCCTGCTCTTCACCTTCCGCGAGGTCACCCGGCTCGCCGGGCAGCGCGAACTGGCCCGCACCGACGACCTGACGGGCCTGGGCAACCGCCGGGCGCTGGACCGCAGCACCACCGACCTGCTCCTGGCCGCCGGTCCCGGCGCCGACGTCGCCCTGCTGCTGCTCGACCTCGACGGCTTCAAGGAGGTCAACGACAGCTTCGGGCACCAGGCCGGGGACTCCCTGCTGCGGGACGTGGCCGGGCGCCTGCGGCAGGTCGCCGACGCCCCCGGCGCCGCGGTCGTGCGCCTGGGCGGCGACGAGTTCGCCGTGGTGCTCGGCGGGGCCGCGGCGACCCGGGCCGGGGCGCTGGCCCTGGCCGGGCGGGTCCACGAGGCCCTGCGCGAGCCCTGCACCGTCGCCGGCGTGCAGGTCCACGTGCGCGCCAGCGTCGGCGTCTCGGTGCTGCCGGCGGCCTCGGCCGGCCTCGACGCCCTGCTGCGCCAGGCCGACGTCGCCATGTACCACGCCAAGGCCCACCACCTCGGCACGTTCGCCTACTCCGAGGAGGTCGACGAGTTCGGCTCGGGGGAGCGGCTGGAGACCGCCGAGCTGCTGCGCGGTGACATCGCCGCCCGCCGCATGGTCCTGCACTACCAGCCGAAGGTCGACGTGGGCACCGGCGCGGTGCACGGCGTCGAGGCCCTCGTGCGCTGGCTGCACCCCCGGCGCGGGCTGCTCTTCCCCGACGCCTTCCTGCCCGCCGTGGAGGGCGCGGGCCTGATGGAGGAGCTGACCCGGGCCGTGCTGGAGCAGGCGCTGGACCAGGCCGGCGACTGGTGGCGGGCGGGCCGGCCCCTGGCCGTCGCGGTCAACCTGTCGGCGTCGTCCCTGAGCGACGAGGAGCTGCCCGAGCGCGTCGCGGAGCTGCTGGCCGCCCGCCGGCTCCCCCCGCACCTGCTGGAGATCGAGATCACCGAGGACTTCCTCATGGTCGACCACGAGCGGGCGCGGCGGATCCTGCACCGCCTGCGCGGGCAGGGCGTGCGGGTGGCCGTGGACGACTACGGGACCGGCTACTCCTCCCTGGCCTACCTGCGCGAGCTGCCCGTCGACGACCTCAAGCTCGACAAGGCCTTCCTCACCGACCTCACGGCCGACGACCGGGCGCTGGCCATCGTGCGGTCGACGATCATGCTGGCCCACTCCCTGGGCCTGCGCCTGGTCGCCGAGGGCGTCGAGGACGAGGAGACCAACCGCGAGCTGGCCGCCGCGGGCTGCGACGTCGTGCAGGGCTGGCTGTACTCCAAGGCGCTGCCCGCCCACGAGCTGGAACGCTGGCTGGCCGGGCGGGAGCCCGCCCCGGTGCCCGCCGCCGTCCCGGCCGGGGCGGGCGGCGGGCGCGCTTCCCGCCGCGGGGCGGTGCTCGACTAGCCTGGGGCCGTGGCGGAATTCATCTACGTGATGTCCAAGGCTCGCAAGGCGCACGGGGACAAGGTCATCCTCGACGACGTCTCCATGTCGTTCTACCCCGGGGCGAAGATCGGCGTCGTGGGCCCCAACGGCGCGGGGAAGTCCAGCGTCCTGAAGATCATGGCGGGGCTGGACCAGCCCTCCAACGGCGAGGCCCGCCTCTCGCCGGGGTACAGCGTCGGCATCCTCATGCAGGAACCGGCCCTGGACGAGACCAAGACGGTCCTGCAGAACGTCCAGGACGGCCTGGGCGACCTCAAGGTCAAGATGGACCGCTACAACGAGATCACCGGCCTGTTCGAGGACCCCGACGCCGACTTCGACGCCCTCATGGCCGAGATGGGCCAGCTGCAGGAGGAGCTCGACCACGCCAACGCGTGGGACATGGACTCCCAGCTGGAGCAGGCCATGGACGCGCTGCGCTGCCCGCCCGGCGACGCCGACGTCTCGGTCCTGTCCGGTGGCGAGAAGCGCCGCGTCGCGCTGTGCAAGCTGCTGCTGGAGCAGCCCGACCTGCTGCTGCTCGACGAGCCCACCAACCACCTCGACGCCGAGTCGGTGACGTGGCTGGAGCAGCACCTGGCGAAGTACCCCGGCGCCGTCCTGGCCGTCACCCACGACCGGTACTTCCTCGACAACGTCGCGCAGTGGATCCTCGAGCTCGACCGCGGCCGCGCCTACCCCTACGAGGGCAACTACTCCACGTACCTGGAGAAGAAGGCCGCCCGCATGGAGGTCCAGGGCAAGAAGGACGCCAAGCTCGCCAAGCGCCTCAAGGACGAGCTGGAGTGGGTCCGGTCCAACGCCAAGGGCCGCCAGACCAAGTCCAAGGCGCGCCTGAACCGCTACGAGGAGATGGCCGCCGAGGCCGAGCGGACCCGCAAGCTCGACTTCGAGGAGATCCAGATCCCGGCCGGGCCGCGGCTGGGGTCGGTGGTGATCGAGGCGAAGGGCCTCAAGAAGTCCTTCGGGGACCGCACCCTCATCGACGGCCTGTCGTTCTCCCTGCCGCGCAACGGCATCGTCGGCGTCATCGGCCCCAACGGCGTCGGCAAGACCACCTTGTTCAAGACCATCGTCGGCATCGAGCCGCTCGACGGCGGCGACCTGAAGATCGGCGAGACGGTCAAGCTGTCCTACGTCGACCAGTCCCGCGGCGGCCTCGACGGCTCCAAGACGCTGTGGGAGGTCGTCTCCGACGGCCTGGACTTCATCCAGGTCGGCAGCCAGGAGATGCCCTCGCGCGCCTACGTCTCGGCGTTCGGGTTCAAGGGCCCGGACCAGCAGAAGCCCGCCGGCGTCCTGTCCGGCGGGGAGCGCAACCGGCTGAACCTCGCGCTGACCCTCAAGGAGGGCGGCAACGTCCTGCTGCTGGACGAACCGACCAACGACCTCGACGTCGAGACCCTCGGCTCGCTGGAGAACGCGCTGCTGGAGTTCCCCGGCTGCGCCGTCGTCGTCAGCCACGACCGGTGGTTCCTCGACCGCGTCGCGACGCACATCCTCGCCTACGAGGGCACCGAGGAGAACCCGGCGAACTGGTACTGGTTCGAGGGCAACTTCGCCGGCTACGAGGAGAACAAGGTCGCCCGCCTGGGCCCGGACGCCGCCCGCCCGCACCGGGTGACGTACCGCAAGCTCACCCGCGACTGACCGGGACCCCCGCCGCGCCCGCCGCGTCGTCGCCCACCGGCGGCGGCGCGGCGGCCGGCACCACCCGGTCCCGGCCGGCCGTCTTCGCCAGGTAGAGGGCGGTGTCGGCGCGGGCGAACAGCTCCGCGGGGCTCTCCAGCCCCGACCACAGCGCCACCCCGGCCGAGAACGTCTGCCCCGCCGGGGTCAGGGTGCGCAGCCCGTCGGCGACCGCCGTCGCCGACGCCAGGTCGTGGCCCAGCAGCAGCAGCACGAACTCCTCACCGCCCCAGCGGCCCAGCATCGCCGCCCGGCCCGGCCCGGTCCCGGCGTGCGCGGTGGCCAGACCCTCCCGCCACGCCGCGGCCGACTGCACGAGCAGGCGGTCCCCGGCCTGGTGGCCGAAGGTGTCGTTGAACGACTTGAAGCGGTCCAGGTCCAGCACCGCCACGCACAGCGCCGTCCCCTCGGCGCGGGCGCGGGTCTGCATCCGCTCCAGCTCCGCGTCGCTGGTGCGCCGGTTCGGCAACCCCGTCAGCGCGTCGGTGCGCGCCAGGTCCGCCAGCCGCGACGCCTGCTGCTCCAGGTGCCGCAGCAGCCCCGACATGCGCAGCACCACCAGCAGGAACAGCACGACCGACGCCAGGCCGACCGCCCACGCCTCCAGCCGCCAGTGGAAGGCCAGCTGCAGCAGCAGCGTCCCGGGCGCCACCAGGCTGGCCAGCGTCAGCGCCGCCAGCCGGCGGCGGGTGAAGCGGGTGTCCCCGTCGCCGTGGCCGGGGTCGGTCAGCCCGCGCATCGACGGGTGCAGCGCGGCCGCGGCGAAGGCGACGTACCCCAGCAGCCAGGGCAGCGAGATGATGCCGCCGGAGTACCCGGTCGTCATGAGGACGTACTGGTAGGCGCAGTCGGCGACCAGCAGCAGCGCGTTGGCCGCCACCAGCCAGCTGAAGGCGGCCGTGCGGGCCCCGGTGGTGGTCAGCAGCCGCACCAGCAGGGCCAGCAGCAGCACGTCGCCCAGCGGGTAGGCCGCGGCCAGGACCCGCGCCACCGTCGACTCCCCGGCCGACTCCAGCCCCGGGCGCATCAGCAGCACCCAGCTGACGAGGACGAAGCCGACGGTGAAGATGAGGGAGTCGATGACGCCCTCGCGGTCGCCCTCCCCGCGCCGGGCGCGCACGAACAGCCAGAAGCCCGAGGCGATGAGGACGTAGCTGGCCAGGTACAGCGCGTCGGCGGGGGAGGGGAACGGGGAGACGCCGAGCACCCACGTGTAGACGGCCCACAGCAGATCGGCGCACGCCCACACGGCGATGCCCGCCGTCGTCAGCCACCACGCGGCCGCCGCCCGGGGGCGGTGGCGGCGCACGCCGACGGCCATGAGGGCCGCGCAGCCGAAGCTGATGGTCGTGTACAGGACGTCGCGCACCGGGCCGACCGGCAGCAGCGTGCACAGCACCGCCAGCGTCGTGCCGACGATCAGGTGCAGGCGCAGGAGCGTCCCGCCGCGCGAGGTGTTCACGGGTGGACGATCGGCGCGGGGTGGGCCGCGGCTGAGACCGTCCCACCCGTTCGGCGGGTCGGTCAGGGCAGCCGCAGCATGCCCTCCTGCGCGACGGTCGCCACCAGCCGCCGCTGCCGGTCGTACATGCGGCCGGTCGACAGCCCCCGCGCCCCCGAGGCGCTGGGGCTCTGCGTGACGTACAGGACCCACTCGTCGGCGCGCGCCGGCCGGTGCCACCACATCGCGTGGTCCAGGCTCGCCACGCTCATCCCCGGCGTCGCCCACGCCAGCCCGTGCCGGCGCAGCACCGGCTCCAGGACGCTCAGGTCGCTGGCGTAGGCCAGGGCGCCGCGGTGCAGCAGGTCCGGCCCGGGCAGCGGGGCGTCGAGGCGGAACCACACCGACTGCCCCGCCCGCCGCTGGGGATCGGCGGCGGCGTACAGGGCGGGCTCGACGTGGCGCACGTCGACGTGGCGGCCGCGGCCGATCCGCGCGGCCATCGGGTGGTCGAGGGCGTCGAGCAGCTCGTAGTCGCTGGGCAGGTCCTCCGGGTCGGGGACCTCGGGGGCCGGTTCGTGGTGCTCCAGCCCCTCGGCGGCGGTCTGGAAGGAGGCGATCCCGGACAGGATCGGCACCCCCGCCTGCGTCGCCTGGACGCGCCGGGCCGAGAAGGAGCGCCCGTCGCGCAGGCGCTCCACCGTGAAGGCCACGGGGACGTCGGGGTCGCCCGGGCGCAGGAAGTAGGCGTGCAGCGAGTGCAGCGCGCGGTCCTCGGGGACGGTGCGCCCGGCGGCGACCGCGACCTGCCCGAGCACCTGGCCGCCGAACAGCCGCGGCCGCCAGTGCGGCAGGTTCGGGCCCCCGAACACGTCCACGGCGTCCTCGGCGGGTCGCACGTCGAGCACGGGCAGCAGGGGCGAGGCGGTCATCCGGGCACGCTACCGCCGGGCCGCGCGACGGTCGCCGCAGTACGGTCGGCGCGTGCTCGCCGCCCGCGCCGTCCGCGCCGCCCCCGACGACCCGCTGTCCGCGCTGGAGGTCGCCGACGCGCCCGCCGCGCCGCCGCCGGAGGGCTGGGTGCGGGTCACCGTGGGGGCCGCCGCCCTGAACCGGCACGACCTGTGGAGCCTGCGCGGGGTGGGGCTGCCCGCCGACCGGCTGCCCATGGTGCTGGGCTGCGACGCCGCGGGCACCACCGACGACGGCCGCGAGGTCGTCGTGCACGCCGTGGTGTCCGACGACGACTTCCGCGGCGACGAGACCCTCGACCCGGCCCGCTCGCTGCTGTCGGAGGAGCACCCGGGGACCCTCGCCGAGCACGTGTGGGTGCCGCGCCGCAACGTCCTGCCCCGGCCCGCGGGCTGGAGCGTGGAGCGGGCCGCGTCGCTGGGGACGGCCTGGCTGACGGCCTACCGGATGCTGTTCACCCAGGCGAGGGCCGTGCCCGGCCAGACCGTCCTCGTCCAGGGCGCCGCCGGCGGGGTGTCGAACGCCCTCGTCGTCCTGGGGTCGGCGGCGGGGCTGCGGGTCTGGGTCGCCGGCCGCTCGCCCGAGCGGCTCGCCCGGGCCCGCGCGTGGGGGGCGGCGGCGACGTTCGGCAGCGGGGAACGGCTGCCCGCCCGCGTCGACGCCGTGTTCGAGACCGTCGGGCAGGCCACCTGGAAGCACTCGGTGCAGTCGCTCAGGCCCGGCGGCTGCGTCGTCGTGGCCGGGGCGACGACCGGCGGCGACCCGCCCGCGATGCTGCAGAACGTCTTCTTCCGGCAGTTGCGGGTCCTGGGTTCGACCATGGGCACGCGCGAGGAGTTCGAGCGGCTGCTGCAGTTCTGCGACACCGCGGGGCTGGAACCGGAGATCGACTCCGTGCACGCGCTGGCCGATGCGCGGGACGCGTTCGCGCGGCTGGAGTCCGGCGAGGCCGTCGGCAAGGTGCTGGTGCGTCCCTGACCCGGGGCCGGACCCGGTTCATCGCCGCCACGTCCTCCCGGCGAGCCCGGTGCCCGAGGGACGTGGCGGCGATGGTTTCGAGCATGGTCCCGGTGCGGTCCCCGCACAACGGATCACAGGGGTGAAGATCGGTCGTTCTTCACGTACGGTGAACCCCATGGCTCCGCTGCGCGTCGCTGCGCTCGAACCGCTGACCGACCCGGCGCTCGCCGCGCCCGCGCCGGAGACCGGGCTGGACGCCCTCACCGTCGGCCGGCGCATCCGCCACCACCGCCAGGCCAAGGGCTGGACCCTGGCCCGCCTCGGCGAGGAGGTCGGCGCGGCCCAGAGCCAGCTGTCGCAGGTCGAGAACGGCAAGCGCGAACCCCGGCTCTCCCTGATCACCGCCGTCGCCAAGGCCCTGGGCGTCCCCCCGTCGGACCTGCTCGACCCCGCGCCGCCGCCGAGCCGGCGCGCCGCGCTGGAGATCGAGCTGGACCACGCCCAGCGCTCCACCCTGGCCCGCTCGCTGGGGCTCACCGAGGTGCGCTCGAGCCGGAAGCTGCCGACCGACGCCCTCGAGGCGCTGGTGCAGCTGCACCGCGAACTGGCCCGGCGGCACGACGCGTCGAACGCGACGCCCGAGGAGGCCCGCCGCGCCAACACCGAGATCCGGCTGCTCATGCGGGCCTCGGACAACCACCTGCCCGAGATCGAGGAGGTCGCCGAGGACCTCGTGCGCTCGGCCGGGTACACCGTCGGGGCGCTGACCCACCGGCAGGTCGCCCGGATGGCCGGGGACCTGGGGTTCACCCTCATCCACGTCGACGACCTGCCGCACTCCACGCGCACCGTCACCGACCTCGCCAACGGCCGCATCTACCTGCCGCCGGCCTCCATCCCCGGCGGGCACGGGCTGCGGTCGATGGCGCTGCAGGCCATCGCGCACCGCGTCCTGGGGCACGAGCGGCCCGCCAGCTACACCCAGTTCCTGCGGCAGCGGCTGGAGATCAACTACTTCGCGGCGTGCTGCCTGCTGCCGCGCAGCGCGGCCGTGGAGTTCCTGTCGGCGGCCAAGGCCGACAAGGACCTGGCCGTGGAGGACTTCCGGGACGCGTTCGGCGTGACCCACGAGGCCGCCGCGCACCGGCTCACGAACCTGCTGACCTCCCACCTCGGCATCCCGGTGCACTTCCTGCGCGTCGGCGACGACGGGGCGCTGTACCGCGGGTACGAAAACGACGGCGTCCCGTTCCCGGAGGACTCCTCGGGCGCGATCGAGGGGCAGCCGGTCTGCCGGAAGTGGACGGCCCGCACGGTGTTCGACGTCCGCAACCGCACCACCGAGAACTACCAGTACACCGACACCCCGGCCGGCACGTTCTGGTGCTCGAGCCAGACCGGCATGAGCAACGACGGGGGTTTCTCGATCACCGTCGGCGTCCCGTACGCGCACGCGAAGTGGTTCCGCGGCCGCGACACCCGGGTCCGCACCGTCAGCACCTGCCCGGAGGCGGCCTGCTGCCGCCGCCCGCCGAGCAGCATGGTCGAGCGGTGGGCGGACGCGGCCTGGCCCAGCGCGCGCCTGCACGCCCAGACCCTCGCCCCGCTGCCCTCGGGCCGGTTCCCCGGGGTCGACGACCTGGAGGTCTACTCGTTCCTGTCCTCCCACGCCCCCCGGCAGCCCGAGGCCTGACGCCTCCCCACCGCCCCTCGAGGACCCCCGCGATCAAGGACACCCGCCCCGCGATCAAGGACACACGTGTCCTTGATCGCGGGGCGGGTGTCCTTGATCGCGGAGGGGGTGGGGTGGGGCCGCTCAGGCGAAGCGCACGACGTCCTCGTGCGGCAGCCGGGGCAGCCGCGGGCGGAAGGCGTCGGGGCCGGGGTGGCCGATGTTCACGACGAGGCTGGAGCGCCAGCTCGTGCCGGCGAAGAACTCAGCGTCCACGCCCGCCTTGTCGAAACCGGCCATGGGGCCGGCGGCCAGGCCGAGCGCGCGCACGGCGAGGATGAAGTACCCGGCCTGCAGGGCGCCGCTGTAGGCGCCCATCTCGCCGCGGGCGGCGGCGTTCTCCTCCAGCCAGCCCTGGCGGGGGACCATGAAGGGCGCGACGGTCGGGATGGCGTCGTGGAACCGGTCGTCGACGGCGAGGACGGCGATCGCCGGGGCGCTCGCGGCGCGGTCGCGGTTGGTGTCGGCCAGCAGCGGGACGAGCCGGGCCTTGGCCTCGGGGGTGCGGACGAACAGGACGCGCAGCGGCTGCAGGTTGGCGCCGGTGGGGGCCCAGCGGGCCAGTTCCCAGATCCGGGTGAGCTCCTCGTCGCCGACCGGGGTGTCGGCGAAGGTGTTGGCCGTGTGGGCGCCGGTGAACAGGGCGGCGAGGGTGGCCTCGTCGAGCCGGCGGGGGTCCTGGGTGAGCGTGGTCATCTGCGGTGCTCCTCATACTAGCCTGGACGGTGTTGCTTCGAAAAACAGAGTAGCACCGGAGGTTGAAGAGTCAAGGAGTAGGGTGGGGGGATGACGGACCCGCAGGTGGTGCACGACCCGCGCGCGTGCGACGGCGCGCTCGCCCGGGCCTTCGGGTTCCTCGGCAAGCGGTGGAACGGCATCCTCCTCGCCACCCTGACCCACGGCCCCGCCGGGTTCTCCGACCTGCGGCGCACCGTGGCCGGCATCAGCGACTCGGTGCTCGCCGACCGGCTGGCCGAGCTGTGCCGGGCCGGTCTGGTCTCCCGCACCGTCCACCCCGGGCCACCGGTGTCGGTCGTCTACGAGCTCACCGCCTCCGGCACCGCCCTGGCCCCCGCGCTGCAGGAGCTGACGCGCTGGGCCCAGCAGAACCTGCCCGCCGAGCGCTGCGCGGGCCAGGACGGGTGAGTCAGTCCTCGAACGTGTTCAGCATGCTGTGCGCGGCCCGCTCCAGGTAGTCCCACAGGACCCCCTCCTGCGCCGGCGGCAGGCCGAGGGAGTCCACGGCCACCCGCATGTGGCCCAGCCAGCGGTCGCGCGCGTCCGGGTTGACCTTGAACGACGCGTGCCGCATCCGCAGCCGCGGGTGCCCGCGCTCGGCCGAGTACGTCGTCGGCCCGCCCCAGTACTGCTCCAGGAACATCAGCATCCGGCGCTCGGCCGGGCCCAGGTCGGCCTCGGGGTACATGGGCCGCAGCACCTCGTCGGCCGCGACCCCCTCGTAGAACCTCGCGACGAGCGCGACGAACGTCTCGTGCCCGCCGACCTCGTCGTAGAACGTCCGCGTCGCCCCGTCCGGACCGGCCGGGGTGCGGCCGAGGAGGTTCTGCGGGCGGACGAACGGCAGGTCGGGGCTCACCCCACCAGTGTCGCCCCCTCGCGTGCCTCCTCCGCGCCGGGGGCGGCCTCGGCCGGGCTCACCCGCCCCTCACCGCGGGCCGCCGCCTCGGCCGCCCCCTTCACGTTCTCCTGCATCCCGCCGAACACGACCCCGTGGAACGGGCTGATCGCCGCCCAGTACGCCTGCCCCGCCAGACCTCGGGGGTGGAACAGGGCGCGCTGGTGGAACAGCGTGCGGCCCACCGGGTCCGTCTCGACCCTCAGGTCCAGCCAGGCCAGGCCCGGCAGCTTCATCTCCGCGCGCAACCGCAGCAGCCGGCCCGGCTGACGCTCCTCGACCCGCCACCAGTCCACGACGTCCCCGACCATCAGGTGCCGCGGGTCGCGCCGGCCGCGGCGCAGACCGGGCCCGCCGGAGAACCGGTCCATCACCCCCCGCACCGTCCACGCCGTCGGCCACGAGTACCAGCCCTGCTCCCCGCCGATGCCCTCCAGCACCCGCCACAGCACGTCCGCGGGAGCGTCCACCACGGTCGTGCGGTCGTCGACGTACAGGTTGCCGCCCGCCCAGTCCGGGTCGCTGGGCAGCGGGTCGCTCGGGGCGCCGGGCACCGACGCCGAGCTCCACCGCGTCGCGACGTTCGCCTCCTGGATGCGCTGCAGCGCCAGCTGCACCGCCCGCCGGAACGGGATCAGGCCGCCGGGCGGGTCCGGCACGTACCGCGCCACGTCGTGCTCCTTGCACACGACCTCGTGCACCAGGCTCTCCACCAGCGGCCGCGCGATCGACCCCGGCACCGGCGTGACCGCCCCGACCCAGTGGCTGGACAGCTGCGGGGACATGACCTTCACCGGCAGCACCCGCCGCCGGGGCAGCCCGGCGACCTCGGCGTACCCGCGCATCATGTCCAGGTACGTCATGACGTCCGGGCCGCCGATGTCGAAGGTGCGGTTCACCTCCGGCGGCATCGAGGCCGACCCCACGAGGTAGCGCAGCACGTCGCGGACCGCGATGGGCTGGATCCGGTTGCTCACCCACGCCGGGCAGACCATCACCGGCAGCCGCTCGGTGAGGTACCTCATCATCTCGAAGCTCGCCGAGCCCGACCCGATGATGACCGCGGCCTGCAGCACCGTCGCGGGCACGGGGGCGTCCAGCAGGATCTCGCCCACCTCCCGGCGCGACTCCAGGTGCGTCGACAGGTCCTCGCCCTCGGGGTGCAGCCCGCCCAGGTACACGATCCGCTGCACGTCCTCCTCGGCCGCGGCCCGCGCGAACGTCCGCGCCGTGCGGCGGTCCCGGGCCGGGAACGCCCCGCCGGCGCTCATCGCGTGGATCAGGTAGTAGGCGACGTCGACCCCGGCCAGCGCCGCGCGCACCTGCCCGGCGTCGGAGGCGTCGGCCTGCACGACCTCCACGTCCCCGATCCACGGCCGGTCGCGCAGCGCCTCCGGGCGCCGGGCCAGGGCCCGCACCCGGAACCCCGCCTCCAGCAGCTCGGGGACCAGCCGGCCGCCGATGTACCCGGTGACCCCCGTCACCAGCGCCAGCCGACCGTCCCCCGCAGCGATGTCGCTCATGGCCCCCAGTCTCGGAGCGGGTGTGCGCCCCCGCGACCCGGCGTCAGCGCAGCAGCGGGGCCAGGAACCCCGTCACGAGCTCGTCGACCCGCACCGCGTGCGGGGTCTGCGGCGCCGCCTCCAGGCCCGGCTCGTCGGCCAGCGCGTGCCCCATCCCGGCGATCTCCTCGTACCGGGTGTCGGGCAGCGCGGCCCGCTGCGCCGCGATCCGCTCCAGGAAGAACGGGGCGTCCTGGTCCCCGGCCACCACGAGCCGGGGGACGCCGGCCAGCTCTGCGGCGCGCACGACGAAGTCGCACTGCTCCAGCAGCTCCTCGTTCCCCGGCGACTCGACCAGCTCGACCCCCAGGACGTCGGCGATGAACGGCAGGGTGACGCGCAGCTCGATCAGCGGGCTCAGCAGCGCCAGGGCCCGCGGTGCCACCACCCCGGAGACGGCGACGAGCTGCGCGACCATCGCCCCCATCGACCCGCCCACCAGCGCCACCGGGCCCCCGCCCAGGCCCAGCTCCCCGCGCAGCGCGGCCCACGCGGCGGGGAACTCGGCCAGGGCCTCGCGCGCGATCCGGCCGTGGACCAGCCCGGTCATGTCCCGGGCCGCGAGGGCGAGGACCTCCTCCATCCCGCCGGCCGGCATCCGGGCCCCCGACATCGGCAGCCCCAGGTACAGCCGCCACGCGTCCAACCCGGCCAGCGGCAGCGCCGCCGCGAACGCCTGCGGGGTCCGCGGGGCGTCCAGCAGGTGCCACGCGACGACGACCGGCGCGTCCGGGCGGGGCGTGGCCGGCGGCAGGGCGACGTAGGGGACTCCGGCGGCGGTTCCGGTGCGCACGAGGGGCTCCAGGGGTCGGGGTGGTGGGCAGGACCTTCGTCCCTTTCCTACCGCGCGCCCCCGACACACCGTCAGGGGCACGGACGAGGAGGCGGGTGGTCGAGGTGCGCGAGCGGTTCACCGGGCGGGGACCGGTGACGGTGGAGGTCCGGCCGGACCCGTTGCGCTCGCAGCTGGTGCTGCGCGACGACGGAGGGGTCGTGGAGGTGCTGCCCATCCGGCCCGACGTGCTCCCGCGCGTCCGGCAGGGCCTGCACGAGGACGCCGGCGGCGGCACCGGGGGCGAGGCCTGCCGGGTGGAGCTGCGCGACGACGACGGGACGGTCCGCGAGCGGTGGGGGACGTTCACCGGGCCCGGCGGGGCCGCCGCCGTCGGGCTGGCGCTGCTGGCCGCCGACCGGCACGCCGACCACGCCGTCGTGCTCGACGCCGCGGGTCGCGAGCGCGGCGAGCTGCGCGCCGCCGCCCGCGCGCCCCGGCGGGCGTGAACCGGACCGCCCCCGCCGCGCGCGGGCCCGGGACCGAGGTCCCTGCCCGGCGGGGGGCTCCCGGGAGCAGCCTGGTGCCAGCAGGGGGCCGCGCCCGCGGCTCCCGGCCCGAGGTGGGGAGGCAGTCGTGACGGACTCCGGGCGTGGCGCGGTCGTCGTCGGCGTGGACCGGCTGGAGGAGGGGCGCGCGGCCCTCGCGTGGGCCGCCCGGGAGGCCGCGCGCCGCGACGTCGCGGTGCGCGTCGTGCACGCCGCGGCCCACTCGGCCGACCTGCTCGACGCCGGGTACTCCTCCGCGGTGCTCGACGAGGTCGACGCCGGGGCCCGCGCCGGGCTGGAGGCGGCCGCGGAGGTGGCGCGCGCGGCGGGCGCCCCGCACGTGGAGGTGCGCCTGGTGCACGACCAGCCCCGGCGGGCGCTGCTGGCCGAGGCCGCCGGGGCCGCGCTGGTCGTCACCGGCGCCCGCCGCCGGCGCGGCCTGCGGACCCTGGGCGCCCTGGAACTGGGGTCCACCAGCCTGTTCCTCGCCTCCCACGCGCCCGTCCCGACCGCCCTCGTGCGGACCCTGCCGCCGGCCGGGGGCCCGGTGGCGGGAGTGGTCGTGGGCCACGACGGGTCCGGGCACGCCGACGCGGCCCTGCGCTGGGCGGCCGGGTACGCCGCCGAGGCCGGGGTGGAGCTGACCGTCGTCGCGGTCTGGCACCCGCCGTTCGCCGTGGCCGCCACCCCGTACGGCCTCGACGTCCCGGACTGGACGCAGACCCTGCGCGTGGTCGAGGACGCCGCCGCCGAACGCCTCGAGGCGGCCGTCGAGGCCGTGCGGGCGCAGCAGCCGGGCCTGCCGGTGGCGCACCGGCTCGTGCGCGACGAGTCGGCCGCCGAGGCCCTGCTGGCCGCCGCCGACGGCTCGCGGCTGCTGGTGACCGGCACCCGCGGCCGCGGCGCGTTCGCCGCGGCCCTGCTGGGCTCGGTCAGCCACGCCGTCCTGCACCGCGCCGGCGGCCCCGTCGTGGTCGTCCCGCAGCCCCCGGGCCGGGACCTTGGTCCCGAACCCGGCCGGTCGGCGGCGGGGACCGGGCCGCAGGGGTGAGGATCGCCGGAGACGGTCGTCGCCGGGACGACCGCACGGGGGAGGGGACGAGTCGATGGTCCGGGTGTTCCTGCTGGACGACCACGCCGTGGTCCGCGCCGGGTTGCGGGCCGTCCTGGAGGCCGATCCCGAGATCGAGGTCGTCGGCGAGGCCGGCACCGTCGCCGAGGCCGTCGAGGGCATCACGCTGACCCGCCCCGACGTCGCCGTCCTCGACGGCCGGCTGCCCGACGGGTCCGGTGTGGAGGTGTGCCGGCAGGCCCGGCGCGTCTCGCCCGGCACGCGCAGCATCCTGCTCACCTCCTACGACGACGACGAGGCGTTCCTGTCGGCCGTGGTCGCCGGCGCCGCCGGGTACCTGCTCAAGGAGATCGGCACCGGTGACCTCGTGGGGTCGGTGCGGGCGGTCCACGCGGGCGGCTCGCTGCTGGACCCGCAGGCCGTCGAGGCCGTCCGCCGGCGCCTGGAGGACCCGCTGGCGGCCGACCCGCGACTGGCCGAGCTGACCCCGCAGGAACGCCGGGTCCTGCGGTTGCTGGGTCAGGGCTGCACGAACCGGCAGATCGGCCGGGAACTGCACCTGGCCGAGAAGACCGTGAAGAACTACGTCTCGAACCTCCTGGCGAAGCTGGGGCTCAGCTCGCGCACCCAGGCCGCCGTCTACGTCGCCCACGGCTGAGGGTCCCGCCCGAGGACCTCGTGCCCTGGCGCGTCGGGGGCCGCTGGGCGAGCCTGGGCCCGTGGACCTCCTCGAGACCCTTCCCGAGACCCTCACCGACGAAGAACTCCGCACGGTCGACGCCTGGTGGCGCGCCGCGAACTACCTGACCATCGGGCAGATCTACCTGCAGGACGACGCCCTGCTGCAGCGCCCGCTGACCCCCGCCGACGTCAAACCCCGCCTCCTGGGCCACTGGGGCACCAGCACCGGCCTGTCGTTCGTGTACGCCCACGTCTCCCGGCTCATCCGGCACACCGGCCAGCGGACGGTGTACCTGGCCGGGCCCGGGCACGGCGGCCCCGCCCTGGTGGCCGCCTCCTGGCTGGAGGGCACCTACGCGGACTGCTTCCCCGCCGTGACCCAGGACGCCGACGGGCTGCGCCGGCTGTTCCGGCAGTTCTCCTCCCCGGGCGGGATCCCCTCGCACGCCTCGGTCACCACCCCCGGCTCGATCCACGAGGGCGGTGAGCTCGGGTACGTCCTGGTCCACGCCTTCGGGGCCGTCATGGACAACCCCGACCTGCTCGCCGTGGCCGTCGTCGGGGACGGGGAGGCCGAGACCGCGCCCCTGGAGGGGGCCTGGAAGGGCATCTCGTTCCTCAACCCCGCCCGCGACGGGGCGGTGCTGCCGGTGCTGGCCCTCAACGGGCACAAGATCTCCGGCCCGACCGTCCTGGCCCGCAAGGACCCCGCCCAGGTCCGCTCGCTGCTCGCCGGGCACGGCTACCACGTGCTGGAGGTGACCGGCTCGGACCTGCCGGGCATGCACCACCGGTTCGCCGCCGCGCTCGCCGAGGCGCACCGGCGCATCCGCGACGTCCAGCGCGCCGCGCGCACCGGGACCCCGCCGGCCGGGCTGCCCGCCTGGCCCGTGATCGTGCTGCGCTCACCCAAGGGGTGGACCGGCCCCGGCGTCGTCGACGGCGTGCAGGTGGAGGGGACGTGGCGCGCGCACCAGGTGCCGCTGTCGGGGGTGAAGGAGAACCCCGAGCACCTGCGGCTGCTCGAGGACTGGATGCGGTCCTACCGCCCCGAGGAGCTGTTCGACGCCGCCGGCCGCCCCACCGCCCTCGTCCGCGCCAACGACCCCACCGGTGACCTGCGGATGTCGGCGACCCCGCACGCCAACGGCGGCACGCTCACGCAGGACCTGGACCTGCCCGACGTCGCCGACCACGTCCTCGCCGTCGAACGGCCGGGGACCACCCGCGCCGAGTCCACCCGGCGGCTCGGGGAGTACCTGCGGGAGGTCTACCGCCGCAACCCCGAGACGTTCCGGCTGTTCTGCCCGGACGAGACGAACTCCAACCGCCTCGGCGCGGTGTTCGAGGTCAGCGACCGCACCTGGATGGAGGCCACCGAACCCGGGGACGAGGCGCTCTCGCGCGAGGGCCGGGTCGTGGAGGTCCTGTCCGAGCACAACTGCCACGGCTGGCTGGAGGGGTACACCCTCACCGGCCGGCACGGCCTGTTCGCCACCTACGAGGCGTTCGCGATGGTCAGCGCGTCCCAGACCGTCCAGCACGGCAAGTGGCTGGAGGAGGCCGAGCACCTGCCCTGGCGCGCGCCCGTCCCCAGCCTGAACGTGCTGCTGACCTCCACGGCGTGGCGCAACGACCACAACGGGTTCAGCCACCAGGGGCCCGGGCTCATCCAGACCGCGCTCACCCAGCGCGCCGCGGTGTCGCGGGTCTACCTGCCGCCGGACGCGAACTGCCTGCTCGAGGTCGCCGACCACTGCCTGCGGACCCGCTCGCGGATCAACCTGGTCGTCATCGACAAGCAGCCGCAGCTGCAGTACCTCGACGCCGCGGCCGCCGCCGAGCACGTCCGCCGCGGGGTGGGGGTCTGGGACTGGGCCGGCACCGACGACGGCGGGTCCGACCCCGACGTCGTCCTGGGCTGCGCCGGGGACGTCGTGACGATGGAGACCGTCGCGGCCGCGGCGCTGCTGCGCGAACGGCTGCCGACGCTGCGGACCCGGGTGGTGAACGTCGTCGACCTCATGCGGCTGCACCGCCCCTCCGACCACCCGCACGGCCTGGACGAGCTCGCCTTCCGGGAGCTGTTCACCGACCACGTCGACGTCGTGTTCGCCTTCCACGGCTTCCCCGGCGCGATCCACCAGCTCGTGCACGGCCGTCCCGACGCCGACCGGTTCCACGTGCGCGGGTTCATCGAGGAGGGGACCACCACGACCCCCTTCGACATGACGGTGCGGAACCGGGTGTCGCGCTACCACCTCGTCGTCGACGCGCTGAACAACGCGACCCGGCTGCCCAGCGGGGCCGCCGACCTCAAGGCGTGGTGCGAGGCGCAGCTGCGCCGGCACCACGAGTACGTCGTGGAGCACCTGCAGGACGTTCCCGAGGTCCGCGACTGGACCCTGTGACCCCGCCGCGGTCGACGACACCCGTCCGGCCGTCCTCGACCGCCGCGGGGACGGGGGTCACAGCCCCCGGTGGGTGCGGGCGGGGTCGGCCGCCGCGGCGTCCGCGGCGGCCACGTCCGCCTCGCTGGGCGGCGGCGGCTGCGGGGTCACCGCCTTCGCCGGGTCCGGCAGCGGCTGGGCCTGCCGGGGGACGTCGTCGCGCTGGGCGTCGCGCTGGTCGTCGTGCGGCAGGAACACCGTGCGCTGCGCGGGCGGGAACGCGATGCCCTCGGCGTCGAACACCGCCTTGATGCGCCGCATCAGCTCCCGCTGCACCGCCCACTGCTGCAGCGGCGCGGTCTTCACGACCAGGCGCAGCACGATCCCGTCGATCGTCATCTGCTCCACGCCCCACACCTCCGGGGCGTCCAGGACCAGCGGTCGCCACGCCTCCTCGGCCACCAGGTCGTCGGCCACCCGCTGCATGACCTGCTGGGTGCGGGTCAGGTCCTGCCCGTAGGCGACGGAGATGTCCACGACCGCGCGCGCCCAGCCCTGGCTCTGGTTGCCCACCCGCAGGATCTCGCCGTTGCGGACGTACCAGACGGTGCCCTTCACGTCGCGCAGCCGCGTCACCCGCAGGCCCACCGCCTCCACCGTGCCCGAGGCGTCGCCCAGGTCCACGGAGTCGCCCACGCCGTACTGGTCCTCGGCCAGCATGAAGATCCCGGACAGGAAGTCCTTCACCAGCGCCTGCGCGCCGAAGCCCAGCGCCACCCCGGCGATCCCCGCCGAGGCCAGGAACGGGGCGATCGCGATGCCCACGGTGTCCAGCACCATGAGGATCGCCAGGATCCCCAGCACGAACGTCGCGGTGCTCTTCAGGACCGAGGCGAGCGTCTCGGCCCGCTGCTGCCGCCGCTCGGACAGCAGCGGGGAGGACTCCAGCAGCCCGTTGCGGCGGCCGCCGCCGAGCTTGCCGGCCCCCGTCGCGATGCCCGCCGCGACGCGGCCGATGAGGCGCATCACGAGGAACCGGGCGATCCAGCAGACCAGCAGGATCACGACGATCTTCAGGGGCTTGTCCAGCAGGAACGTCACGACGTCCTGGGCGCCGGCGGTGGCGTCGTCGGCGGTGACCGCCGACAGGGCTTGCGTGATGTCGTCCAGCACGAGGGTGTGCAGCTCCTTCTCAGTCGTCCGGGTTCAGTCGTCCGGGGTCAGTCGTCCAGGGTCAGGCCGGTCGCCCGCGCGGCGAAGGCCAGGGTGTCGCGGACCAGCCCGGCGGTGCGGGACACCGACCGGGCCCCGTGCCCCACGTCCCGCTCCCGCCGCAGCAGCACCGGCCGCACGGCCGGGTCCGAGCTCGTCGCGTGCTGCAGCGCGGCGCACAGCTTGCGCGCGTGCAGGGGGTCGACCCGGCTGTCCCCGTCGAACACCGTGAACAGCACCGACGGGTACGCCGTCCCCTCCACCACGCGGTGGTAGGGGGAGTAGGCGTGCAGCCAGCCGAACTCCTCGGCGACCGCGGCGGTCCCGTACTCGTCGCTCCACGTCGCGCCCAGGCCGTGCAGCTCGTAGCGCACCATGTCCAGCAGCGGCGCCGAGCACACCACCGAGGCGAACAGCGCCGGTTCCTGCGTCAGCGCCGCCCCGACGAGCAGGCCGCCGTTGGAACCGCCGTGCGCGCTCAGCTGCCCGGGCGTGGTGAAACCGCGGTCCACCAGGAACCGCGCCGCGGCGTGGAAGTCGTCGAAGACGTCCTGCTTGCGCCCGCGCATCCCCGCCCGGTGCCAGTCCTCGCCCTCCTCCCCGCCGCCGCGCAGGTTCGCCACGGCGTACACCCCGCCGGCCTCCACCCAGGCCAGGGCGTCGGGCGCGTAGTGCGGGGACAGGCTGATCCCGAACCCGCCGTAGCCGTAGAGGATCGTGGGGGCCGGCTGCCGGGGGACGCCGTCGGCGTCCAGCAGGTCCGCGCGCGCGGTGACCTGCAGCCGGACGGTCGTGCCGTCGGCGCTGGGGTACTCCAGCAGCGCGCTGACCACCGGCGGGACGTCCACGGCGCCGGGCGGGGCGGCCTCCACGGCGAGCGCGCCGGTGCGGGCGTCGTAGTGCCACACGTGCGAGGGCGTCGTGGTGTCGGTGTACCCGAACCACAGCTCGTGCCCGCCCTCGGGGCGGCCCACCAGCCCGCCGATCGACCCGGTCCCCGGCAGCTCCACCCGTCCGGCCGAACCCTCCAGCCGCTCCCCGGTGGCGAGGTCGTGGACCGTCACCGAGCTCACCGCGTGCTCGGTCCAGCCGACCACCAGCAGCGGCCGCTCCAGCTCGGCGCCGTCCAGCACCGCGACGTCGTCCAGCAGCGCGTCGGACTGCGGCACCAGGTCCGTCCAGCGCTCCGGCTCCGGGGCGCCCGGGTCGGCGACGGCCAGCCGGCCGCGCGGGGCGTCGAGGTCGGTGAACACGTACAGCCGCCCGTCGCGGCCCACCCAGGCGCCGGTGTTCGCGTCCCGCCCCTCCACGACCGTCCGGAACCGTGGGCTCGCCGGGTCCGACCCGGACAGGTCGGCGATCCACACGTCGTTGCGCGGTGCCGTCCCGTCCGAGGCCGTGACCACCAGCCAGCGCCCGTCCCGGGAGGTCCACACGCCGTAGTAGTTCGTCATCGACCGGCCCGCGCCGAACACCTCGACGTCGGCCGAGGGGTCCGTCCCCACGACGTGCAGGTACACCCGCCGGTGATACTGCCGCTCCTGCTCGGGCAGCTGCTCCGGCGGCAGCCGGCGCACGTAGTAGAAGGCCCGCCGGTCGCCGTCGCGGGGCAGCCAGGCCACGGGGGAGTAGCGGGCCCGGTCGATCGGGCCGTCCACCACCTCACCGGTCGCGGCGTCCAGCACGCGCAGCACGCTCTCCTCGCTGCCGCCCTCGGACAGCTGGTACGCGACGAGGTCGCCCTCGACGTCGGGGCGCCACGCGTCCAGCGTCGTCGTCCCGGAGGCGTCCAGCGCCACCGGGTCCACCAGGACGCGCGGCGCGGCGCCGGGGTCGGTGACGAGCAGGACGCCGTGCTCGGCGTCCGGGGCGCGCCGGGTGCGGAACACCCGGTCCCCGCGGTGCACGGGCGCGCCGACCGACCCGGTCGCCATGAGCTCCCGCACCCGCCGCTCCAGCCGGTCCCGGCCCGGCAGCGCCGCCGCCCACCGCTCCCACGCCTCGTCCTGGGCCCGCGACCACGCCACCGTCCGCTCGTCGGCGGCGTCCTCCAGCCAGCGGTACGGGTCGGCGACGGCCACGCCGTGCAGGTCGTCGACGACGTCCAGGCGGGGAGCGAGCCGCGGGTCCGGGGACGGGGAGGTGGGGGTGCCCATGGGCGACCACCCTAGGTCGCGTCCCCCCGGGCCCGTCGAACCGCGCGCGACCCGCCGCGGTCCCCCCGACGTCTCGGACGCGCCGCCGGACGGCACCTCTGGCAGAGTCGACGGGTGGCCACCGACGCGCCGAGCGCCCAGCTGGGCGCCGACCTCACCGACCTCGCGGCCGCCTGCGGGGTCTCCACCACCTTCCACGACTGGCAGGGGCGCGAGACGACCGTCCCGGCCTCGACGATCACGGCGGTCCTGACCGCCATGGGGCTGGACGTCACCTCCCGCGAGCGCGTCCGCGACGCGCTGCAGGAGGTCAAGCAGCGGCCCTGGCGGCGCGTCCTGCCCCCGGTCGTCGTCGCCCGCGAGGGCCGGTCGCAGGGCGTGCCCGTGCACGTCCCGCACGGCGACCCCGTCGACGTCGTCGTGGAGCTGGAGGGCGGGGAGGGCTGGGCGCCGCTGCGCCAGCTCGACCGCTGGATCGACCCCGTCCGCGTCGACGGGCGCCTCACCGGCCGGGCCACCTTCGAGCTGCCCGACGACCTGCCCCTGGGCTGGCACGTCCTGAAGGCGCAGACCCCCACCGGGCAGGCCGAGTGCCCCGTCGTCGTCACCCCCGACGTCCTGGAGCTGCCCCGCACCCTGCAGTCCGGCCGCAGCTGGGGCTACCAGGCGCAGCTGTACTCGGTGCGCTCCTCCCGCTCCTGGGGCGTGGGCGACCTCGCCGACCTGGCCGAGCTGGCGGCCGTCGCCGCCGACCAGGGCGCCGGCTGGCTCCTGGTCAACCCGCTCGCCGCGGCGCAGCCGGTCCCGCCCATGGAGGCCTCCCCGTACCTGCCCACCACCCGCCGGTTCGTGAACCCGCTGTACCTGCGCGTCGAGGACGTCCGCGAGGTCGCCTACCTGTCCCCGGGGGACCGGGCGCTGGTCGAGCGCCTGGCCGAGCGGGTCCGGCCCGCCGTCCACGACGACGGCGAGATCGACCGCGACGCCGCGTGGGCCGCGAAGAAGCAGGCCCTGGAGGTCGTCTTCGCCCACGGGCGCACCCCCGCGCGCGAGGCCGCGTTCCGCCGGTACGTGGCCTCGGAGGAACCCGGGCTGTCGGGGTTCGCCACCTGGTGCGCCCTCGCCGAGCGGTTCGGGTTGCCCGCCGCGGACTGGCCCGCCGAGGCCGCCTCGCCGCAGGCCGCCCGGGAGGCCGGGCTGGCCGACGAGCTCGCCGACCGCGTCGAGTTCCACCGCTGGCTGCAGTGGCAGTGCGACGAGCAGCTGCGCACCGCCCAGGACGCGGCCACCGCCCCCGGCACCGGGCCCGGGATCGTGCACGACCTCGCCGTCGGCGTCCACCCCGACGGCGCCGACGTCTGGTCCCTGGGGCCGGCGCTGGCCCACGGCGTGACCGTCGGGGCGCCCCCGGACGCCTTCAACCAGCAGGGGCAGGACTGGAGCCAGCCGCCGTGGCGGCCCGACCAGCTCGCCGAGGTCGCCTACGCGCCGTTCCGCGACATGGTCCGCACCATCCTGCGGCACGCCGGGGGCCTGCGCGTCGACCACGTCCTCGGCCTGTTCCGGTTGTGGTGGATCCCGCAGGGCTCCGCGCCCTCGGCCGGCACGTACGTCAAGTACGACCACGAGGCGCTCATCGGGATCCTCGCGCTGGAGGCCCACCGCGCCGGCGCGGTCCTCGTCGGGGAGGACCTCGGCACCGTCGAGCCGTGGGTGCGCGACTACCTCGCCGACCGCGGCATCCTCGGCAGCGCCGTCCTGTGGTTCGAGTACGACGGGGACCGCCCCAAGGCCCCCGAGGCGTTCCGCGAACTGGCCCTGGCCAGCGTCACCGTCCACGACCTGCCGCCCACGGCGGGCTACCTCGCCCAGGAGCACGTCGCGCTGCGCGACCGCCTGGGCCTGCTGACCCGGCCCGTGGAGCAGGAGCGCGAGCAGGACGCGGCCGAGCAGGAGCGCATCCTGGGGCTCGTGCGGGACCGCGGCCTGCTGGCCGAGGACGCCGACGAGCAGGCGACCGTCGAGGCCCTGCACCGCTACCTGGCCCTGTCGCCCTCCCTGCTGCTGGGCGTGGCCCTCGTCGACGCCGTGGGCGACCGCCGCACCCAGAACCAGCCGGGCACCTCCCAGGAGTACCCGAACTGGCGGATGCCGCTCACCGGGCCCGACGGGAAGGTCGTGCTGCTCGACGACCTCGCCGACCACCCCCGGGCCCAGTCGCTGGCCCGGGCGGTGGACGACGCCCTGCGGTCTCAGGAGGGGACCTGACCCGACCCCGGGTCCTCGTCCCCCCGTCCCCTCCTGGTCCCGAACCGCTCAGCGTCGTCCACGCCCGGACCGTGCTCCTGCCGGGACGTCCCCCCGGGCGTCCCGGCACCCCCCGCTGGAGCTGGCCCCAGCCTGCCCCGGCGCGCTTGCGAGCCGCTTGCAGCGCCTTGCGGCCACCCGACCCGCCCCGATCGGGCCCGCGCCCGGGCCGGGGCTGGTTACCGTGACCCCGTGCCAGGACAGGGGGCCACGGGCCCGGCCACGGGACCGGACGTCGACACCCGCGCCGAGACCCGCGCCGAGACCCGCGTCGAGGTCCGCGTGCTGGGGACCGTCGAGCTGCGCGTCGACGGCGACCCCGTCCCGCTCGGGCCGTCGCTGCGCACCGTGCTGGCCGCGCTCGCCCTCGACGCCGGCCGCGTCGTCGACGCCGACGTCCTGTCCGACCGGGTCTGGGGCGAGCGCGGCACCCGGCCGGCGGCCTCCACGGTGCACAGCTCGGTCTCGCGGCTGCGGCGCGCCCTGGCCGGCGCCGGGGAAGCCCTCGCCACCCGCGCCCCCGGCTACCGGCTGACCGCCCACGTCGACGCCCGCGCCTTCGAGCGCTCGCTCGCGCGGGCCCGCACCGAGCCCGACCCCCGCACCGCGCACCGCGCGGTCGAGGACGCCCTGGCCCGCTGGCACGGACCGGCCTACGGCGGCGTGGACACCGGGTTCGCCCACGACGAGGCCCGCCGGCTGGAGGCCCGCCGCGTCGAGGCCCTCGAACTGCGCGCCCGGCTCGACCTGCGGCTCGGCCGGCACCGCGAGGTCCTCACCGACCTCGCCGACCTCGTCGCCGCCCACCCGCTGCACGAGGACCTGCGGGCCAGCCTGGCCCTGGCGCTGTACCGCAGCGACCGCCAGGCCGAGGCCCTGGCCGTCCTCGACGAGGGCCGCGACCTGCTGGGCCGCGACCTCGGCCTGGACCCCGGGCCCGCGCTGCGGCGGCTGCGGGACCGGGTGCTGCGGCAGGACCCCGAGCTGGACGCCCCCGTGCAGGCCCCCGCCGACCAGGCCCCCGCCGACCAGGCCCCCGCCGACCAGGTCCCCGCCGTCCCCGACCCGCCCCGACCCCCGGTGGCGCTGCCGGTGGTCCCGACCCCGCTCGTGGGGCGCGACCCCGAGATCGGTGCCCTGCGGGACCTGCTGGACCGCGCCCGGCTGGTCACGCTCACCGGGACCGGCGGCGTCGGCAAGACCCGCCTGGCCGCGGCCGTCGCCGACGCGGCCCGCCCCGCGTTCGGCGCCGGCGTGTGGTTCGTGCCGCTGGCCACCGTGACCCGCGCCGCCGGGGTGCTGCCCGCCGTCGCCCGCGCCGTCGGGCTGCCCCAGCCCACCGACGAGGACGCCCCGGGGGCCGTCGCGGCCCGCCTGGCCACCGGCCGCCACCTGCTCGTGCTGGACAACTGCGAGCACCTGCTCGAGGCCGCCCCCGACGTCGCGACGCTCGTGCGGGCCTGCCCGGACCTGTCCGTGCTCGTCACCTCCCGCGCCCCGCTGCGGGTCAGCGGCGAGGTCGAGCACCGCGTCGCCCCGCTGCCCCCCGACCCCGCCCGGGAGCTGTTCTGCGCCCGGGCCCGGGCCGTCGTCCCGTCCTTCGCCCTCGACGAGCGCACCACCGCCGTCGTGGACGACATCTGCCGGGCCGTCTCCGGCATCCCGCTGGCCCTGGAGCTGGCCGCCGCGCGGGTGCGGGTCCTCGACGTCGCCGACCTGCTGGCCCGGCTCGACCAGGCCCTCGCCGGCGGGCCCCGCGACCTGCCCGCCCGCCAGCGCAGCGTCCGCGCCACCCTCGACTGGAGCTGCGGCCTGCTCGACCCCGCCAGCCGCGGCCTGTTCCGCCGCCTCGGGGTCTTCACCGGCGGCTGGACGCTGGAGGTGCTCGAGGAGGTCGAGGGCGCCGACGTGCTGGAGCACCTGGAGACCCTCGTCGAGCACTCCCTGGTCACCGTCGACTTCCCCGTCGGCGGGCCCGCGCGGTACTCGATGCTCGAACCCACCCTCCAGCACGCGCGGCGGCTGCTGACCCCCGACGAGCGCGACCGGGCCGCCCTCGCCCACGCCCGGGCCTACGCGCGCCTGGCCGAGCGGGCCGCCACCGGCTACCAGCAGGCCGAGCAGGTGCAGTGGCTC
The DNA here is from genome assembly GCF_050871965.1 of Kineococcus lubricus. Lineage (NCBI taxonomy): Bacteria > Bacillati > Actinomycetota > Actinomycetes > Kineosporiales > Kineosporiaceae > Kineococcus > Kineococcus lubricus. Next base: position 11,689 of record NZ_JBJLSK010000022.1, on the reverse strand, counting down.
GAACGGCTGGACGTCGAGCACCCCAACGTCCTCGCGGCGCTCGAGTGGGCCCACGGCGCCGGCGAACGGGACCTCGCCGCCCGCCTGGTGTGGGCGAGCTGGCTGTTCTGGTGGCTGCGCGGGCACCTGCGGACCGGGCGCCGCGCCGCCGAGGCCGTCGTGTCGGGCGTCCCGACCGGGCCCGGGCAGAGCCTGGCCACCGTGCGGGCCCGGACGGCGGCGGCGGCCATGGCCTTCGCCCAGGACGACGCGGCCGCCGCCCGCACCGGCTGGCAGGACGCCCTCGACGCCTGCGCCGGTGCCACCGGCTGCACCGAGGCCGAACGGACCGAGGCCCGCGCCCACTGCGAGGCCGGGCTGGGGATCTGCGCGCTCGTCGACGGCGACCTGGACACCGCGGCGCGCCAGCACCGGCGGGCCGTGGAGCTGGCCGCGGGGCTGCCCGCGGACTCCTGGGGCCCGTGGATCGTGCGGCTCAACCTCATCTGGGCCGCCACCACGGCCTGGCGCGCCGGCCGCGCCGACGACGCCCGCGCGGACCTGGACACCGCGCTCGCCCTGGCCCGCGGCGTCGGGGACCGGCTCGCGACCTACCTGGCGCTCTACAACCGGGCCCTCGTCGAGGCCGACGCCGCCCCCGACCGGGCCGCGCGGACCCTGCTGGAGGGCGTGCGGCTGTCCGAGCAGCTGCGGGACCGCGCCAACCTCTCCGCCTTCCTGGAAGCCCTCGTCGTCCTGCTGGTCCCCGCCGCCCGCCGCGACGCGGCGACGGCCGGGCTGCTCGCGGCGGCCGCGGCCGCGGCCGCCGCCGCCCGCGAGAGCGTCGGGTTCGAGGTGTACCGGTACTACCCGCGGGACCCGGTGGCGCTCGCCGCCGCGCGGGCCGAGCTGGGGGAGCTGCTGGACGCGCACCAGCTGCGGCACGCGACGGCCCGCGGGGCGTCGGCCTCGCTGGCCGAGGCCGTCGGGATCGCCGTCGCGGCCGTGACCTCGGCCCTCGGCACGACCCTCAGCACGGCCCGTCCAGCGCAGCCCACCGCGACCAGCTGACGTCGACCCCGACGAACCGGGGCCGCGTGAAGGGCCAGTCCCGGGTCGTCCACGCGCGCAGGGCCCCGGGCAGCTCGGCGTGCAGCGAGGACGACGCGTGGGCGTCGACGAGCCACCACGACACGTCGGCGTCCACCCCGCCCGCGGCGCCGCCCCGGGGCGGCCCGACGTGGACGCAGCCGACCATCTCGTCCTCGGCCTCGTCGAGCACGCCATACGTGAAGGAGGCGCCCTGGGCGGCCCACCGCTCCCACAGGGGCTGGTGGCCCGGGTCCGCGGCGGCGGCCGGGTCCGCCGGCGGCCGCTGCCGGACCCGGCCCAGCCGGGCTCGCCGGCTGAGCCCGGACCGCGCGACGGCGACCCGGTGCAGGTCGACGTCGACGGCCCGCAGCGGCCGCAGGTGGAACCCGCTGTCCAGCTCCAGGTGCGCCGGGTGGGTGAACCACGACGGCAGCCAGGGGCCGGTGCGGTCCTCGGACGTGCGGATCGAGTCGTTCACGGGTCCACCGTGGCGCCCGCGCCTTGCGGTCGCCTTGCACCGCGGTCCCGGGCGCTGCCCGGGACCGCGGTGCGGGCCTCACCGCGCGTCGCGCTCCTGGGCGCGCAGGGCGCGGGCCACCCCGTCGCGGTTCTCCAGGACCAGGCGGCGCAGCGCCGGGGGAGCGTCCGCCTCGGCCGCCAGCCACGCGTCGGTCCGGTCCAGCAGCGCCTGGTCGGCCAGGTCCAGCGGGTACAGGCCCGTGACGATCTGCTGGGCCATCTCGTTGGTGCGCTCGGCCCACACCGTGCGCAGCGCCGCGAAGTAGGGCTCGACGAACGGGCGCAGCAGCCCCTCGTCGTGGGCGCGGGTGAACCCGGCGATCACCGAGGCCTGCACGGCGTTCGGCAGGTCGCCGCGGTCCACGACGTCCGCCCAGGCCTGCTGCTTGGCGGCCGCCGTGGGGACCGCGGCGCGCGCCGCGGCCGCCGAGCGCTGCCCCGTCGCGGTCGCGTCGCGGGTCAGCTCGGCCTCGATCTCCTCGGTCCCGGCCCGTCCGCCGGCGACCAGCGCGGTCAGCAGGACCCAGCGCATGTCGGTGTCCACCTCCAGCCCCTCGAGGGCGCCGGAGCCGTCGTACAGGCCCTCGACGACCGACAGGTGCTCCTCGCTGCGGGCGGAGGAGGCGAACGACCGGGCGAACTGCAGCTGGGTGTCGCTGCCGGGGGCCGCCGCGCGCAGCAGCTCCAGCAGGGTCGCCGCCGTGCGGGCCCGGACCTGCTCGCGGTGCGCCGGGGCGGTGTACAGCTCGACCGTCGTCGCGAGCTGGCGCAGCAGCACCAGCGCGACCGTCGAGTCCGACCGGGCGGCGTCACCGGGCAGCAGCGTCGTCAGCAGCAGGTCGACGTAGTCGCGGGCGGGGGACTCCCCGTCGCGCGTCATGTCCCACAGCGCCGCCGCGACGAGCGAGCGCGGCAGCGAGTCGCGGAAGGCGTCCAGGTGCTGCAGGGCGGACGCCAGCGACGCCCCGTCGAGCCGGATCTTGGCGTAGGCGAGGTCGTCGTCGTTGACCAGCAGCAGGTCCGGGCGCTTGCGGCCGACGAGCTGCGGCAGGTCGGTGCTGGCGCCCGCGGCGTCCAGCTCGACGCGGTGGGTGCGCTCGAAACCGCCGTCGACGAGGTCGTAGCAGCCGATCGCCAGCCGGTGCGCCCGCAGGTGCGGGTGCTCGGCGGGCGCCTCCTGGAGCAGCCGGGCCGCGGTGATCGTCCCGTCGGCGTCGGTCTCCAGCACCGGGCGCAGGGTCGCGACGCCGGCCGTCTCCAGCCACTCGCGCGACCAGGACGACAGGTCCCGGCCCGAGGTCGCCTCCAGCTCGCGCAGCAGGTCCACCAGTTCGGTGTTGCCGTAGGCGTGGCGGGCGAAGTACGCCCGCACCCCGGCCAGGAACTCCTCGCGCCCCACGTAGGCCACGAGCTGCTTGAGGACGCTGGCGCCCTTGGCGTACGTGATGCCGTCGAAGTTCACCTCGACGTCCTCGAGGTCGTTGATCTCCGCGACGATCGGGTGCGTCGTGGGCAGCTGGTCCTGCCGGTAGGCCCAGGACTTCTCCAGGGAGTTGAAGGTGGTCCACGACCCCACCCACTCCGTCGCCTCGGCCGCGGCCAGGGTGGAGGCGAACTCCGCGAAGGACTCGTTGAGCCACAGGTCGTTCCACCAGCGCATGGTCACGAGGTCCCCGAACCACATGTGCGCCAGCTCGTGCAGGACGGTGACCACGCGCCGCTCGACCGTGGCCTGCGGGACCTTGGAGCGGAAGACGTAGCTCTCCACGAAGGTCACCGCGCCGGCGTTCTCCATCGCGCCGGCGTTGAACTCCGGGACGAACACCTGGTCGTACTTGGCGAACGGGTACGGGCGGTCGAACTCGCGCTCGAAGAACTCGAACCCCTGCTTGGTGGCCCGCACGACGTTGTGCGCGTCCAGGTGCTGGACGAGGGACTTGCGGCAGTACACGCCCAGCGGGATCGTCCGGCCGTCGGCGGAGACGAGGGAGTCCTCGGACCCCTCGTAGGGCCCGGCGATGATCGCGGTCACGTAGGAGGACAGCCGGGGCGTCTTCTCGAACGTCCACCGCAGGCCCGCCTCGACGGGGTGCTTCACCTGCACGGGGGCGTTGGAGACCACGCGCCAGTGCTCCGGCGCGGTCACCGTGAAGGTGAACTCGGCCTTGAGGTCGGGCTGCTCGAAGACGGCGTACACCCGGCGGGAGTCGGCGACCTCGAACTGGGAGTACAGGTACACCTCGTCGTCGACGGGGTCGACGAAGCGGTGCAGCCCCTCGCCGGTGTTCATGTACCGGCAGTCGGCCACGACCAGCAGCTCGTTCTCGTCGGCCAGGCCGTCGAGCGCGATGCGCACGCCGTCGTCCACGGCCGCCACGTCGAGGGCGGTGCCGTTGAGGACGACCTCGTGGACCTGCGCGCTGATGAGGTCGATGAACGTCGAGGCCCCCGCGGTCGCGGAGAACCGCACCGTCGTGGTGGAGCGGAACGTCTCCGGGCCCGTCGTCAGGTCCAGGTCGACGTCGTAGTGCTCCACCCGCACGAGCTCGGCCCGGGTGCGGGCCTCCTCGCGGGTCAGGTTCTCGCCGGGCACGGCACGTCCTCTCCTCGCAGGTCCAAGTCGTCCCCGACTCTGCCACGCCGGGCCGACACGGGCCCCGCCACCCGGGTGCCGGGCCGCAGGAGCACGATGGGCCCATGACGACCGAGACCCCCGCCCGGACCGCTCCCGCGGCCACCGCCGACTTCTGGTTCGACCCGCTGTGCCCGTGGGCCTGGATGACCTCGCGCTGGATCCTGGAGGTCGAGGAGGTCCGCGACATCACCGTCCGCTGGCACGTCATGAGCCTGTCGGTCCTCAACGAGGACAAGCCCGACCTGCCGCAGGAGTACCGCGAGATGCTCTCCCGCGGCTGGGGGCCGGTGCGGGTGGTGACCGCGGCGCGGGTCCTGCACGGCGAGGACGTGGTCCTGCCGCTCTACACGGCCCTGGGCACCCGGCGGCACCCCGGCGGGCGCGACGACTGGGACGGCATCGTCGCCGAGGCGCTGGCCGAGGTGGGGCTGCCGGCCGAGCTGGCCGGGTACGCGGACCGGGACACCTACGACGCCGAGCTGCGCGCCTCGCACGCCGAGGGCATCGGCCGGGTCGGCGAGGAGGTCGGGACCCCGGTCGTCGCGTTCGGGGACGTCGCCTTCTTCGGGCCCGTCGTGACCCCCGCGCCCAAGGGCGAGGACGCCGGGCGGCTGTGGGACGGCTGCGTGCTGGTCGCCGGGACCCCCGGGTTCTTCGAGCTCAAGCGCACCCGCACCCGGGGGCCGGTCTTCGACTGAGCCGCGCGCCGACCCGCCCCCGCGGCACGGGCCCGGTCCGGGGCTGCCAAGCTGGCCCCATGCGCGTCCACATCGGCACCGACCACGCCGGTTTCGAACTGAAGGAGCACCTCGTCGCGCACCTGCGCGGCCAGGGCCACGACGTCGTCGACCACGGCGCCCACCACTACGACCGGGTCGACGACTACCCGCCGTTCATCCTGCGTGCCGCGCACGCCGTGGCCGCCGAGCCGGGCAGCCTGGGCATCGTCATCGGCGGGTCGGGCAACGGCGAGCAGATCGCGGCGAACTTCGTGTCCGGCATCCGGTGCGCGCTGGCGTGGTCGGTGGAGACCGCCCGCCTGGCCCGCGAGCACAACGACGCGCAGTGCGTGGGCATCGGTGCGCGGATGCACACGCTGGAGGAGGCGACGGCGCTGGCCGAGGCGTTCCTGGCGACGCCCTTCTCGAACGACCCGCGGCACGTGCGGCGCATCGAGATGCTCGACGAGTACGCCCGCACCGGGCAGCTGCCGCCGCTGCCCGCGGGGCACCAGGAGAGCCCCACCGCCTGACGCCGGGGCGGCCGGGCCCCGGGGCTCACCCCCGGGCGCCGGCCGCGCCCGCCCGCGCCGCGTGCTCGGCCCCGTACTGGGCGCCGAGGTCGCGCGCCAGGGCGCCGAGCAGCCGCCGGGCCTCGCGCACGCAGGTGCCGACGTCGGGTTCGACGTCGGTCAGCGCCCGGGCCTGCGCGAAGCCCGCCGCGCGCCAGCGCTCCTCGGCCAGCGCGCGCCGGCCGCTGAGGACGACGACGGGGGCCGGGATGCGGGCCGCGGCCGCGGCCACGCCCACCGGGGTCTTCCCGCCGAGGGACTGCTCGTCGAAGCTGCCCTCGCCCGTGATGACCAGGGAGGCCTGCCGCGTGCGGTGGCTCCAGCCCGCGAGGTCCAGCACGACCTCCACCCCGGGCCGGCGGGTCGCGCCGAGCAGCCCCAGGGCGACCAGCCCGACGCCGCCGGCCGCCCCGGCGCCGGGGGTGTCGCGGGCGTCGAGGCCGGTCCCGGCGGCCAGCGCGTCGGCGAAGCGGGTCAGCGCGGTGTCCAGGAGGGCGACGTCGTCGGGGGTCGCGCCCTTCTGCGGGCCGAAGACCGCCGCCGCGCCCCGCTCGCCGAGCAGCGGGTTGTCGACGTCGGCGGCCAGCGTCCACCGCACCTGCCGGACCCGGGGGTCCAGCCCGGACAGGTCGACGCGGTCGAGGTCCAGCAGCGCGGCGCCGCCGTCGGGCAGGTCCCGGCCGGCCGCGTCCAGCAACCGGCCGCCGAGGGCGGTCAGGAGGCCGGCGCCACCGTCGGTGGAGGCGCTGCCGCCGACGGCCAGCACGACGTGCCGGGCCCCGGCGTCCAGCGCCGCGCGCACCAGTTCGCCGGTGCCGCGCGTGGTCGCCGTCAGCGGTGCGGGGGTCCCGCCGGGGAGCCGGTCGAGCCCGGAGGCCTGCGCCATCTCGACCACGGCGGTGTCCCCGTCGCGCGCGAACGTCGCCTCCACCGGCTCGCCCGTCGGCCCGGGCACGACCGCGGTGACGGCGCTGAACCCCGCCGAGCGCAGCGCGGCCTCGACGGTGCCCTCGCCCCCGTCGGCGACGGGCAGGACGGTGGTCTCCAGGGCCACCGCGCCCTCGACGTCGACGCCCCGGGAGCGGGCGGTGCCGGTGAAGGCGTCGAGGAAGCCGTCCTCGAAGGCGGCGGCGATGGTGGTGGCGACCTCGCCGGCGGTCAGGGAGCCCTTGAACTTGTCCGGGGCCACGACGACGTGGAAGGGGGACGGCATGCGCGGACCCTACCGAGGGTGCGCAGCCGGGGGCGGGACGCAGGACAGCGGCCGGCCCGGGGGGCCGACCGCTGCCGGGGGAGCGGGTGACGGGAATCGAACCCGCGTAGCTAGTTTGGAAGACTAGGGCTCTACCATTGAGCTACACCCGCGCACGGGGGCACCGGCCGACGGCCCGTGTCCCTCGGGGACCATCGTAGCGGCCCCCGGGCGGTAGCCTGCTCCCTGTGCCCCCGCGAGGGGGCGCGCGGGGTGTGGCGCAGCTTGGTAGCGCGTCCGCTTTGGGAGCGGAAGGCCCCCGGTTCGAATCCGGGTACCCCGACGGACGCGCGACCGTCCGCCCGTGCGCAGCGCGGGCGCCGGTCGCGCAGTGAAGGGCTCCGGCGCGGACGGCTACGCTTTCGCGGTGCGTCGGGGCTGCCCCGGCGTGCCGCACGCCTGACCACGACCTCCGCGCAGGCGGAGAGACCCCAGGAGATCCCCGCTGTGAAGAGCGACGTCGAGACCCTCAACCCGACCCGGGTCAAGTTCACCGTCGAAGTCGGGTACGACGAGCTGAAGCCCAGTCTCGACAAGGCCTACAAGACCATCGGCGGGCAGGTCCAGGTGCCGGGCTTCCGCAAGGGCAAGGTGCCGGCGCGGGTCATCGACCAGCGCTTCGGCCGGGCCGTGGTGCTCGAGGAGGCCGTCAACGACGCGCTGCCGAAGTTCTACCAGCAGGCCGTCGAGGCCTCCGACTACCTGCCGCTGGGGCAGCCGACCGTCGACGTCTCCCAGGCGCCGGACCCGGCCAAGGGCGGCGACCTGAAGTTCTCCGTCGAGGTCGACGTCCGCCCGACCCTGGAGCTGCCCGACCTGTCCACCATCACCGTCACGGTGGACGACCTGCAGGTGCCCGAGGAGGAGGTCGAGACGCGCCTCACGTCCCTGCGCGAGCGCTTCGGCACCCTCGTCGGCGTCGACCGCGCGGCCGCCGACGGCGACTTCGTCTCCATCGACCTGCTCGCCGAGATCGACGGCGAGGAGATCGAGAGCGCCAAGGGCATCAGCTACCGCATCGGCCAGGGCAACATGATCGAGGGTCTGGACGAGGCGCTGACGGGCGTGTCGGCCGAGGGCACGACCACCTTCACCGCCCCGCTGGCCGGCGGCGACCGCAAGGGCGAGGACGCGCAGATCACCGTGACCGTGCAGTCGGTCAAGGAGCGCCAGCTGCCCGAGGCCGACGACGACTTCGCCCAGCTCGCGAGCGAGTTCGACACGCTGGAGGAGCTGAAGGCGGACCTGCTCAAGCAGGTCGAGCAGTCGAAGAAGTTCGAGCAGGGCCTGCAGGCGCGCGACAAGGTGCTCGAGAAGCTCCTGGAGGTCGTCGAGGTCCCGGTCCCGGCGTCGCTGGTCGAGGCCGAGATCCACGCCCACCTCGAGCGCGAGAACCGTCTCGAGGACGCCGAGCACCGCGCCGAGATCACCGGCTCGACCGAGCAGGCCATCCGCAGCCAGCTGCTGCTGGACGCCCTCGCCGAGCGCGAGGAGATCGGCGTCGAGCAGGGCGAGCTCATCGAGTATCTGGTCGGCCAGGCCCAGCAGTACGGCATGGACCCGAACCAGTTCGTGCAGATGGTCGACGGGGCCGGCCAGGTCCCGGCGATGGTCGGCGAGGTCCGCCGCCGCAAGGCGCTGGCCGTGGCCATGGAGAAGGCGACCGTGACGGACGCCTCCGGCAACGCCGTGGACCTCGAGGAGCTCGTCGGCGGCGACGAGGACGAGGCCGGGCAGGGCCAGGGCCAGGACCAGGACGAGACCGTCGAGTCGCCCGCGGAGGACGGCCAGACCGTCGACCCCACCGGTGAGGACGAGCAGGCCGCGGCCGAGCAGGTCGCGCAGGACGAGTCCAAGAGCTGACCCGGACGCTGTGGGCGCACCGCCGTGGCGGTGCGCCCACAGCGAAAAGGGCCCGGCCCCGACATGGTCGTCGGGGCCTGCGCGTTAGGGTCGATCGAGATCGGCGGAGCATCCGCCGGACCCTCCCGGACACGTCCGGGGTGGGTGGTCGACGCCAGGAGAGGGCCAGGGAACAGCGTGAGCGAGATCTTGAGCGCACCGGGACTGGTGACGCCGCAGCAGGCCCGCACGGGTACGCCGGGGATGGGCCTCGACGACAACGTCTACCAGCGGCTCCTGCAGCAGCGGATCATCTGGCTCGGGACCGAGGTCCGGGACGACATGGCCAACGCCATCTGCGCGCAGCTGCTGCTGCTGGCGGCGGAGGACCCGGACGCGGACATCTTCATGTACATCAACTCGCCCGGCGGCTCGGTGTCCGCGGGCATGTCGATCTACGACACGATGCAGTACATCAAGCCGGACGTGGCGACGATCGCCACCGGCATGGCGGCCTCGATGGGGCAGTTCCTGCTCTGCGCCGGTGCCCCGGGCAAGCGCTCGGCGCTGCCGCACGCGAAGATCATGATGCACCAGCCGCTGGGCGGCCTGGGCGGCTCGGCCAGCGACATCAAGATCCTCGCCGAGCAGATCATCGCCACGAAGCGGCAGATGGCCGAGCTCATCGCCCAGCACTCGGGGCAGACGTTCGAGACGATCACCCGCGACTCCGACCGCGACCGCTGGTTCTCCGCGCAGGAGGCCAAGGAGTACGGCCTCATCGACCACGTCGTGGGGCACACCAGCGAGGTCGAGGGCGGGGGCGGCACCGGTGCCTGAGCTCCACCGCCCGCCGTTCACGACCGCTTCGAGGGGAGACCGCCCGATGAACCCGCAGTCCCGGCTGAACCCGGCGTACGACCAGTCCGCGCGCTACGTGCTGCCGCAGTTCGAGGAGCGCACGTCCTACGGGATGAAGCGCTCGGACCCGTACACCAAGCTCTTCGAGGACCGCATCATCTTCCTCGGCGTGCAGGTGGACGACGCCTCGGCCGACGACATCATCGCCCAGCTGATCGTGCTGGAGTCCCAGGACACCGAGCGCGACATCATCATGTACATCAACTCCCCGGGCGGGTCCTTCACGGCCCTCACGGCGATCTACGACACGATGATGTACATCCGCCCGGACATCCAGACGTACTGCATGGGCCAGGCCGCATCTGCCGCCGCGGTGCTGCTGGCGGCCGGTGCGCCGGGGAAGCGGTTCGCGCTGCCGAACTCGCGCATCCTCATCCACCAGCCGGCCATGGCCGGCGGCGACTACGGGCAGGCCTCGGACCTGGAGATCCAGGCCAACGAGATCCTGCGCATGCGCTCGTGGCTGGAGAGCACGCTGGCGTTCCACTCGAACCGGACCGCCGACCAGGTGCGCGAGGACATCGAGCGCGACAAGTTCCTCACCGCCACCGAGGCCGTGGAGTACGGCCTCATCGACGAGGTGCTGACGAGCCGCAAGGCGTCCGCCCCCTCGCTGTGAGCACGTAGCGTCACCCATGCGCAGCAGTGCGTGACGTGACGCGCGACGCGCCGGGGGGCCGGTCTGGCACCGTGTCCCCCGGGAGCGTCTAATGAGTCCGGTGAGCCGGTCTCGCCGGGTAGCGTGGTCAGCAGTGACGCGATGCCGGGTCCGGTTCCTCCGGCCCCCCGGGTCGGGTACCAGCACGAGGAGAGGAATCGTCGGTGGCACGCATCGGTGACGGTGGCGACCTGCTGAAGTGCTCGTTCTGCGGGAAGAGCCAGAAGCAGGTCAAGAAGCTCATCGCGGGCCCAGGCGTCTACATCTGCGACGAGTGCATCGACCTGTGCAACGAGATCATCGAGGAGGAGCTCGCCGAGGCCAACGACCTGGGCCTGGTGGAGCTGCCGAAGCCGAAGGAGATCTTCGACTTCCTCGACCAGTACGTCATCGGCCAGTCGTCGGCGAAGAAGTCCCTCGCCGTGGCCGTCTACAACCACTACAAGCGCATCCAGGTCGGCGAGGCCGCGGGCAAGGCCCGCGAGGACGCCGTCGAGATCTCCAAGTCGAACATCCTGCTCATCGGCCCGACGGGCTGCGGCAAGACGTACCTGGCGCAGACGCTGGCGAAGATGCTCAACGTCCCCTTCGCGATCGCCGACGCCACCGCGCTGACCGAGGCCGGCTACGTCGGCGAGGACGTCGAGAACATCCTCCTCAAGCTCATCCAGGCGGCCGACTACGACGTCAAGAAGGCCGAGACGGGCATCATCTACATCGACGAGGTCGACAAGATCGCCCGCAAGTCCGAGAACCCCTCCATCACGCGCGACGTGTCGGGGGAGGGCGTGCAGCAGGCGCTGCTGAAGATCCTCGAGGGCACCACCGCGAGCGTCCCGCCGCAGGGCGGGCGCAAGCACCCGCACCAGGAGTTCATCCAGATCGACACGACGAACGTGCTGTTCATCGTGGGCGGCGCCTTCGCCGGGCTGGACCGGATCATCGAGGCCCGCTCGGGCAAGCAGGGCCTGGGCTTCGGGGCGCAGCTGCGCTCCAGCGACAAGAAGGCCGAGCCCAGCTTCGCCGACGTGATGCCCGAGGACCTCATGAAGTTCGGGCTGATCCCGGAGTTCATCGGGCGCCTGCCGGTCATCACGAGCGTGGAGAACCTCGACGCCGAAGCCCTCGTGCAGATCCTCACCAAGCCGCGCAACGCCCTCGCCAAGCAGTACCAGCGGATGTTCGAGCTGGACGGCGTGGAGCTGGAGTTCACCGACGACGCCCTCGAGGCCGTCGCCGACCAGGCCATCCTGCGGGGGACCGGGGCCCGCGGCCTGCGCGCCATCATCGAGGAGGTCCTCCTGCCGGTGATGTTCGACGTCCCCAGCCGCGACGACATCGCCCGCGTCGTCGTGACCCGCGAGGTCGTGCTGAAGAACGTCAACCCGACGCTGGTGCCGCGCGAGGCCCCGGCCCGCAAGAGCACCCGCGAGCGCCGCGACAAGTCGGCCTGACCCGCCCGCAGCACGACGGAGGGCCCCGCACCGACCGGTGCGGGGC
>NZ_JBJLSK010000021.1:0-71403 GCF_050871965.1 Kineococcus lubricus | reverse complement strand
CCCCCCCCCCCCCCCCCCCCCCCCCCCCCCCCCCCCCCCCCCCCCCCCCCCCCCCCCCCCCCCCCCCCCCCCCCCCCCCCCCCCCCCCCCCCCCCCCCCCCCCCCCCCCCCCGCGACCTGGTGGCCGGGCGCGGTCCGCTCGCCGAGCTGGCCGCCCGGGCCGGGGTGCCCGTGGAGGTGCACGCGCTCGGGGTCGACTGGGGCGCGGACGGGCCGGCCGGGGTGCCGGCCGCCGTGGTCGCCCGGGCCGTGCGGCCCTCCGGGGACATCGCCGTGGAGGACGCGCTGACCGCCGAGGAGACCGAGGCCGCGGTGCGCGCCGGGGCGGCCGTGGCCGACGCCGCGGTCGACGCGGGGGTCGACCTGCTGCTGCTCGGCGACCTCGGCGCGGGGGCCACGACGGTGGCCGCGACGCTCGTCGCGGCCTGCCTGCGCAAGGGTGCCGTCGACGTCGTCGGACGCGGCAGCGGGATCGACGACGACGCGTGGATGCGCAAGACCGCCGCGGTGCGCGACGCCGTGCGCCGCGCCCGCAAGCTCGCCACCCGCCCGACGGCGGTGCTGCAGGCCGTCGGCAGCGCCGACGTGAGCGCGGCCGTCGGCTTCCTCCTGCGGGCCGCCGCCCGCCGCACGCCCGTGCTGCTCGACGGGACCGTCGGCGTGGCCGCCGCGCTGGTCGCCTCGCGCGGCGTGCCGGGGGCGGAGAAGTGGTGGCAGGTCGGTGCCGCCACGGCCGAGCCCGCGCAGGCCCTCGCGGTGGACCGGCTGAAGGTGGTGCCGCTGCTGGACCTGGGGGCCGGGCGCGGCGGCGGCACCGGGGCGCTGACCGCGCTGCCGGTGCTGCGGGCCGCGCAGGTGCTGGCCGAGGCCGACGAGGCCGAGCTGCCCCCGCTGCCCGAGCCCGAGCCGGAGCCCGAGGCCGAGCCCGAGGCCACCCCGGAGCCCGCAGCCGTCGCCGCTGAGCCCGCCGCGGAGGACGGTCAGAGCACGCCCGCCGAGCCCGCCGCCGAGCCCGCCGCCGAGCCCGCCGGGGAGAGCACCCGCCCGAACGTGTGACCGGTCGCGGTGACCTCGAGCTCGGTGAACCCGGTGCGGCGGTAGAACGCCACCGCGCCGGGGTTGCGGGCCGAGACGCCCAGGTGCACCCCGGGTGACCCGGCCGCCGCGAGCTGCCCGCACAGCCGCTCGACCAGCGCCCGGCCCACGCCCCGCCCCTGCAGGCGGGGCAGCAGGTCGACGTGCAGGTGGGAGGGGTGGGTGGTCCACACCGGGGACGGCGTGACCGGCTCGTGGACCGACCGCAGCAGGTCGGCGTCGAAGGGGCGGGCCCCGGTGCGGGGGTAGCGCTCCCGCAGCGGCGGCCACCAGCGCTCGGCGCGCCAGCGCTCGAAGCGGGCGGTGTCCAGGCACCCCAGGACGTACCCGGCGGGGCCCTCGTCGTCCAGGACCAGCGTCCCGAAGGCGGCCTCGTGGTGGGCGTAGGGGGCGGCGTAGACGTCGCCGAGGAGGTCGGGGAAGGCCGTCAGGTCGCCGGCGTCGCGACCGGCGTCGCCGGTGAGGCGGCAGATCCGCGACAGCGCCGGCGCGTCCTCGGCGCGGACCGCGCGCCACCGCACCCCCGGCTGGACCTCCTCCTCGCGCCCGTCCCGGCCGTCGCCGACCGGCCCACCCCGTCCTGGTCCACTGCCCCGTTGCACAGGGTCACGTTAGGGTGCCGGGGTGCCGCGTCTCCTCCTCAGCAGCAAGTCGGTCAAGAGCGTGTCCGTGGACGCCCTGGTGCTGGGCCTGGTGCCGGCACCCGCGGGTGCGAAGTCCACCGCGCCGGTCCTGCTGGGGGGTGAGGACCTGCCCCGGGCCACGCGCACCGCGCTCGCCGAGAGCGCCGTGGCGCTCGGCGCGACCGGCGACGCCGGTCAGGTGCACCTGGTGCCGGGGGTGAGCGGCGCGGCGACCCGCCTCGTCGCGCTGGTCGGGGTCGGGCCCGACGCCGACCTGGAGACGCTGCGCCGGGCCGCCGGTTCGGCCGTGCGCGCGCTGGCCGGGTCGCGCCGCGTGGCCCTCGCGCTGCCGCTGCCGGACGCCGCGACCGTGGCCGCGGTGGCCGAGGGCGCCGCGCTGGGCGCCTACGCCTTCACCCGCTACCGCGCGGCCGGCCGCGAGCCGGTGGCCGAGGTGACCCTGCTGGTCGACAAGCCGCGCGACAAGGCGGTCCGGGCCGCCGTCGACCGCGCCGGGGTCGTGGCCGACGCCGTCCACACCGCGCGCGACCTGATCAACACCGCCCCGGCCGACCTGGCCCCGGCCGACCTGGCCGACGCCGCCGTCCGGGCCGCCGAGGGCACCGGGCTGACGGTCCGCGTCCTGGACGAGGACGCTCTGGCCGCCGGCGGGTACGGCGGCATCCTCGGCGTCGGGCAGGGCTCCTCGCGCCCGCCGCGGCTGGTCGTGCTGGAGCACGCACCGGCGCGCGCCAAGGGCCACCTGGCGTTCGTCGGCAAGGGCATCACCTTCGACTCCGGCGGCTTGTCGATCAAGCCGGCGGCCGGCATGGAGACGATGAAGAGCGACATGTCGGGCGCCGCGGCCGTGCTGGCCGCCGTGCGGGCGGTCGCCGAGCTGAAGCTGCCGATCAAGGTCACGGGGTGGCTGGCGGTGGCCGAGAACATGCCCTCGGGCACGGCGATCCGCCCCTCCGACGTGCTGACGATGTTCGGCGGCACGACGGTCGAGGTCCTGAACACCGACGCCGAGGGCCGGCTCGTCCTGGGTGACGCCCTCGTCGCGGCCTCGCAGGAGCAGCCGGACGCCATCGTCGACGTCGCCACCCTCACCGGTGCGCAGGTCGTCGCGCTGGGCAACCGCGTCTCGGGGGTCATGGGCAACGACGACACCTTCCGCGCCGCGGTGCTGGCGGCGGCCGAGCGGGCCGGGGAGTCGTTCTGGCCCATGCCGTTGCCCGACGAGCTGCGCGCCACCCTCGACTCCCCCGTCGCCGACCTGGCCAACATCGGCGACCGCGCGGGCGGGATGCTGGTCGCGGCCGTCTTCCTGCGCGAGTTCGTGGGCGACTCCGCCGCCGGCACCCCGATCCCGTGGGCGCACCTGGACATCGCGGGCCCGGCCTTCGCGACCGGCGAGCCGTGGGGGTACACCCACCGCGGGGGGACGGGCGTGGCGGTCCGCACGCTGGTGGCGCTGGCCGAGGACCACGCGCGCGCCTGACGGACGAGCCAGTCCGGGAACGTTTCCGGGGCGGAAAGGTCTGCAGGAGAAGCAGTTCCTGGGCGACCTCTCCGCCCCCGCAGGCGGTGCTACGCCGAACGGGTGATCCTCACTCCTCAGCCGTCGTGCACGTTGTGCTACTAGATATATGCTCACCGTGACGGCCTAGTTCGGGGGCGTCACCGCCGACCCGTTCGGTTCCCTCATCCAAGCTCCCGGTGTGCACCGGAGCACGTGTCACGGAGGCACCATGTCCACGCGTCAGTCCGTCCAGACCTTCGCCCGCCGCGCGGCCCTGTCCCTCACCGCCGCGGCGGTCATCGCCGGCGGTGGGCTCGGGGCGGCGGCCTCGGCCACCGCGGCGCCCGGCACCGCGACGACGGTCACCAAGACCGCCCCCGGCCTGGGGACGACGACGCAGGAGACCCAGCGCAAGGAGTCCTCCACCGCGCGCAAGGAGTCCTCCACCGCGCGCAAGGAGTCCTCCACCGCGCGCAAGGAGTCCTCCACCGCCCGCAAGGAGGGCGTGGTCACCCGCAAGGAGTCCGTCGTCACCCGCAAGGAGTCGGTGGTGACGCGCAAGGAGTCCGTGGTCACCCGCAAGGAATCCACGGTCGAGCGCAAGGAGAGCGCGGTCGCCCGCAAGGAGTCGACCACCGCCGAGAAGGAGCGCTGACCGGGGTCGCACCCCACGGCCCGCGACGTCGACCCCCCGACACCGGCCACGACGCCCCCGCGAACGGCACCTCCCCCTCGGGAGGTGCCGTTCGCGCGTCCGGGCACCGGCTGCGGCGGGCGCCGTCCCGCGGGCCCGCGACCCACCACGCACCCCCTCGCGCCTCGGCCGGGGCGCAGTGAGAGGATCGCGAAGGAGCAGTCGCCAGCACAGCCGACTTCAGGAGCATTTCGTGGCAGGTGCCGCCGAGCAGGAGTACGACGTCGTCATCCTCGGGGGAGGCAGTGGGGGTTACGCCGCCGCACTGCGTGCCGCCGAGCTGGGCCTGTCCGTGGCCCTGGTGGAGAAGGACCGGCTGGGGGGGACCTGCCTGCACCGCGGGTGCATCCCGACCAAGGCCCTGCTGCACGCCGCCGAGGTCGCCGACACGGCCAGGGAGTCCGAGGCGTTCGGCGTCCGCGCCACGTTCGACTCGATCGACATGGCCGGGGTGAACAAGTACAAGGACGGCGTCATCGCCCGGCTCTACAAGGGCCTGCAGGGGCTGGTGAAGTCGCGCAAGGTCGAACTGGTCGCCGGGACCGGCAGGCTCGTGGGCAAGAACACCGTCGAGGTCGACGGCGTCCGCTACACGGGCAGGAACGTCGTGCTCGCCTCCGGTTCCTACTCCCGCAGCCTGCCCGGTCTGGAGATCGGCGGCCGCGTCATCACCAGCGAGCAGGCCCTGGCCCTGGACTCGGTGCCCCGCAAGGTCGTCGTCCTCGGCGGCGGGGTCATCGGCGTCGAGTTCGCCAGCGTCTGGCGGTCGTTCGGGGCGGACGTCACCATCGTCGAGGCCCTCCCCCACCTCGCCCCCCTCGAGGACGAGGCCATCAGCAAGGCCCTCGAACGCGCCTTCCGCAAGCGCGGCATCGCCTTCTCCCTCGGCGTCCGGTTCAAGGGCGTGGAGCAGAACGAATCCGGCGTCGTCGTGACCCTGGAGGACGGCAAGACGTTCGAGGCCGACCTCCTCCTCGTCGCCGTGGGCCGCGGGCCGAACACGGCCGGCCTGGGCTACGAGGAGCAGGGCATCACCATGGACCGCGGGTTCGTCCTGACCGACGAGCGCCTGCGGACGAACGTCGAGGGCGTCTACGCCGTCGGCGACATCGTCCCCGGTCTGCAGCTGGCCCACCGCGGGTTCGCCCAGGGCATCTTCGTGGCCGAGGAGATCGCCGGTCTCGACCCCCAGCCCGTGGACGAGGTCGGCATCCCCAAGGTCACCTACTGCGAACCCGAGATCGCCTCGGTCGGGCTCACCGAGGCCAAGGCCCGGGAGAAGCACGGCGACGTCGACGTGCTCGAGTACAACCTCGGCGGCAACGGCAAGAGCCAGATCCTGGGCACCACCGGTTTCGTGAAGCTGGTGCGGCAGAAGGACGGTCCCGTCGTCGGCGTGCACATGATCGGTTCGCGGATGAGCGAGCAGGTCGGCGAGGCCCAGCTCATCGTGAACTGGGAGGCGTACCCCGAGGACGTCGCGGCCCTCGTGCACACGCACCCCACGCAGAACGAGGCGCTCGGCGAGGCGTTCCTGGCGCTGGCCGGCAAGCCCCTGCACTCGCACTCGTAGCCCCTCGGGCGACTCGTCCGAAACCCCTGAACCCGCGGCGTCCCCGGGCGCCGGAACCGTCCGTGAGGAGAACCGTAGAGATGTCGAACTCGGTGCAGATGCCCGCTCTCGGCGAGAGCGTGACCGAGGGCACCGTGACGCGGTGGCTGAAGCAGGTCGGTGACACGGTCGCCGTGGACGAGCCGCTGCTGGAGGTCTCGACCGACAAGGTCGACACCGAGATCCCCTCCCCGGTCGCCGGGGTGCTCCTGGAGATCCTGGTCCCCGAGGACGAGACCGCCGAGGTGGGCGCGGACCTGGCCCGCATCGGCGAGGAGTCCGAGCAGGGCGGTTCCGCGGACGCCCCGGCCCCCGCCGCGGAACCGGCTCCCGCACCGCAGCCCGAACCCCAGGCCCAGCCCCAACCCCAGGCCCAGCCCGAACCCCCGGCGCAGCCGGCCGCCGAGGCGCCCGCCGCGCCGGCCGCCTCCGGCGGCTCGGGAGCCGGGCAGGCCGTCAAGATGCCCGCCCTGGGCGAGTCCGTCACCGAGGGCACCGTGACCCGCTGGCTGAAGTCCGTGGGCGACAGCGTCGAGGTCGACGAGCCGCTGCTGGAGGTGTCCACCGACAAGGTCGACACCGAGATCCCCTCCCCGGTCGCCGGCACGCTGCTGGAGGTCCTGGTCGGCGAGGACGAGACCGCCGAGGTGGGCGCGGACCTGGCCCGCATCGGCGACGCGTCCGCGCAGTCGGCCCCGGCCCCGCAGGCCCCCGCCGCCGAACCGGCCGCGGCGCCGGTCCCGGCCGCCGAGGAGTCGCTGGCCGACGAGGTGCAGGAGCGGGAGGCGGCGCGGTCGCAGGCCGAGGCCGCGACCCAGCCGTCGGCCACCCCCGCCGCCGAACCCGCCGCCGCCCCGGCCCAGACCGCCGCCCCGGCGGCCCCCGCCGCCGCCCCCGCCGCGGCGCCCGCCGCGCAGGCCCCGGCCACCGGCGGCAGCACCTACGTGACGCCGCTGGTCCGCAAGCTCGCCAAGGAGCTCGGCGTCGACCTGTCCTCGCTCACCGGGACCGGCGTCGGTGGCCGGGTCCGCAAGCAGGACGTCCAGGAGGCCGCGGACAAGGCCAAGGCGGAGAAGGCGGCCGCGGAGAAGGCGGCCGCGCCGGCCCCCGCAGCGGCGGCTCCGTCGTCGGCCGCGCCCGCCCCGGCCGTGGAGGTCTCCCCCAAGCGGGGCACCACCGAGAAGATGTCGCGGCTGCGCAAGGTCATCGCCCAGCGCATGAAGGAGTCGCTGCAGAACTCCGCGCAGCTGACCACCGTCATCGAGGTCGACGTCACCCGCATCGCGCGGCTGCGCGCCCGGGCCAAGGACTCCTTCGCGGCGAACGAGGGCGCGAAGCTGACGTTCCTGCCGTTCTTCGTCAAGGCCGCGGTCGAGGCGCTCAAGCAGCACCCCTCGCTGAACGCCAGCATCGACGGCGAGAACATCGTCTACCACGGCAGCGAGAACATCTCCCTCGCCGTGGACACCCCCAAGGGCCTGATCACCCCGGTGATCAAGGACGCCGGCGACCTGAACCTCGGCGGCCTGGCCCGCAAGATCGCCGACCTCGCGGCCCGCACCCGGGCCAGCAAGATCACCCCCGACGACCTGTCCGGCGGCACCTTCACCATCACCAACACCGGCAGCATCGGGGCCCTGTTCGACACCCCGATCCTCAACGCCCCGCAGGTCGCCATCCTCGGCACCGGCGCGATCGTCAAGCGCCCCGTCGTCCTCACCGACGCCGAGGGCCAGGAGACCATCGCGATCCGCTCGATGATGTACCTGGCGCTGTCCTACGACCACCAGATCGTCGACGGCGCCGACGCGGCCCGCTTCCTGCAGACCGTCAAGAAGCGCGTCGAGGCCGGCGCGTTCGAGGGCGACCTCGGTCTCTGAGGTCCCGCACCGTCCCACCGGCAGCCCCGTCCCTCCTGCGAGGGACGGGGCTGTTCCGTCTCCCCGCCCGTCCAGCCCCCAGGAGTTCCAGTGCGCACCGTCGTCAGCGGGGCCAGCGGCCTCATCGGCCGTCACCTCGTCGCCCACCTCCGAAGCGCCGGTCACGACGTCCTGACCCTCGTGCGGCGCCCCGCGCGCGAACCGCACGAGGTGACGTGGGACCCCACGACCGGTTCCCTCGACCCCGCCGCCCTGCGCGGGGTGGAGGCGGCCGTCAACCTGTCGGGAGCCGGGGTCGGCGACCGGCGCTGGAACGACGCCTACAAGGAGACGATCCTGCGCTCACGGGTCTCGACGACCGCGACGCTCGTCCAGGCCCTGCTCCGCCTGGACCAGGCTCCCCGGGTCCTGGTGAACGCCTCGGCGATCGGGGCCTACGGCGACGGCGGGTCGACCGTGCTCGACGAGGGCTCCCCCCGCGGGGACGACTTCCTCGCGCACGTCGTGCAGGAGTGGGAAGGGGCCGCCGCGCCGGCCGCCGACGCCGGGATCCGGGTGGCGCTGGCCCGCACCGGCCTGCTGGCCAACCCCGTCGGCGGGGCGTTCGGGCAGCTGCTCACCCTGTTCCGCCTGGGTCTGGGCGGGCCGCTGGGTTCGGGGCTGCAGTGGTGGAGCCCCATCACCATGCCCGACGAGCTCGCGGCGCTGGAGTTCCTGCTCACCCACGACGTGTCCGGGCCGGTGAACCTCGTGTGCCCCGAACCGGCCACCAACCAGGCGCTGACCACCGCGCTGGGAGCGGCGCTGCACCGCCCCGCCCTGCTGCCCGTACCCGCAGCCGCCCTGCGCCTGGCGCTCGGCGAGTTCGCCGCTCAGCCCCTCGGCAGCCAGCGCGTCGTCCCGCGCGTCCTGCTGGAGGCGGGGTTCCGCTTCCGCCACCCCGACGTCCCCGCCGTGACGGCCTGGCTGGCGCAGGCCTGAGACCGCTGCGGAGCGCTCAGCCGACCGAGGCCACGCGCCACTCCCCCGCGACGCGCTGCAGGGTCAGGACCGAGGTCCGGGGCTCGCCGGCAGGCACCCGCGACCGGGTCCCGGCCCCGGACACCACGACGTGCTCACCGGTCGTGACGTCGGCCTGCAGCACCCAGCGGTCGCCGTCGCGGGAGACCTCGCGAACGGCGACCACGTCGAAGGCGAGGGCCTCGAACGTCGACCCGGTGGCGGCCAGCTCGGCGAGGGCGGCCTCGTCGGCCGCCCGGGCCGCGCCGGCGGGGACGTCCACGTCGTCCAGCGCCTGCACCCGTCCGCTGGTGAAAGCCCGAGCCCGGCGGTCGGCCAGCTCCGACACGACGGCGAGGGCGTCGTCGCCGCGCAGCACCTCCGCCCCGACCGGCTCCCCGACCGGCTCCCCCACCGGCTCCGTCGTCGCCGGCTGCGGAGCCGCCACGGGGTCGACCGCCGGGGGCTCGGCCGCCTCGGGTTCGGCCCGCGCGGGGTCCGCCGTCGCCGCGACCGCGACCGGCGCGGTCGCCGGTCCACCGTCCGCGCGCAGCCCGAGGACGAGCACGGCCCCGGCGGCCAGGGGCACCAGCACCGCCGCCACCAGCACCGGACGCACCCGGCGCCGCGACGGCCGCACGGACCGGCGCCCTCCCGCGGCGGGCCGGGCACCGGCCGGCGCGGGCGCCACGACCGGTGCGGCCGACCGCACCCGACGGGTCACCGCCGGGGGCGCGGGAGCCGGCCCGGCCTCCGCGCCGGCGTCGGGGTGCGGCGCCGGAGCGGGCACCACCGCGGGCGCCACCGGGGAAGCGAGCGCAGGGGCGACCGCAGGGGCGCGGACCGCGCGCGGGCGGGCCGCGGCCGCCACGGCGGTCGCGAGCTCACCGGGGGTGGGCCGGCGGGACGGCTTGCGGTGCAGTCCTTCGCGCAGCGCGGCGAGGACCGCACCGGCGTTCTGCGTCGGCAGGCCGGCGACCGCGCGCCGGTGCGCCGAGCGGGCCCCGAAGGCACCGGTGACGGGCGGCACCTCCCCGGTCAGCGCGAACCACGCCAGCGCCGCGAGGCCGTAGACGTCCGAGGCCGCGCCCACCCCCTCCCCCGCGAGCGCCGCCGGGTCGGCGAACCCGGGAGTGCCCAGCACGCTGCCGTGCCGGCGGCCGAGGGCGCGCGAGACGCCGAGGTCGGCCAGCAGCGGCTCACCCCGGGCGTCGAGCAGGACGTTGCCGGGGGCGATGTCGCCGTGGACGACCCCGGCGGCGTGCAGGTCCTCCAGCGCGGGCCCCAGCACGTGCACGAGGCCGGAGACCTCCCCGGCGGACAGCCGCCGGCGGCCGGTGAGCACCCCCGCCAGCGAACCGCCGGGGGCCAGGTCCAGGACGAGCACCGGACGGCCCTCGGCGTCGGTGGAGATGTCGTGGACGGCCACGACCCGGGGGTGCCGGACGCGCCGCAGCATCGACAGCTCGGCCAGCAGGTCCGCGTCGGGAGCGGCGCCGTCGGGCCCGGCGAGCACCTTCAGCGCCCGCTCCACGCCGTCCACGCCCGTCCCGGCCCACACCACGCTCGACCCGCCGGCCCCGACCAGGCGGCCCACCGCGTACCCGTCGACGACCGGCGGCCGGCGGCGGGGGTCGTCGCCCAGGGCGGCCAGCGCGTCGCGTCGCCACTGCCGCAGCGGGCCGGCGCCGCCGCCGCGCCGGGGCCGGTCCAGGGGCCCGGTGGTGGGGTCGGTGAGGGTCACCGGGACAGGGTGACGCACCGGCGGGGACTGCCGCGCTCGTTGTCCACAGGCTCGATACGCTCTGGGGCGTGACCGTTGGCTCCCTTCCCGACATCCACCACCCGCCCGCCGCCCTGCGGGGGTCCGCCGAGGTCGTCGTCATCGGCGCAGGCCTGGCCGGCCTGGCCTGCGCGCGGCACCTGAGCGCCGCCGGCGTCGACGTCCAGGTCGTGGAGGCGGCGCAGGCCGTGGGCGGCCGGGTGCGGTCGGAGACGGTCGACGGCTTCCGGGTGGACCGGGGGTTCCAGCTGCTGAACCCCGCCTACCCGGAGGTCGTGAAGGTCCTCGACCTCGACGCCCTCGACCTGCAGCCGTTCGACGCGGGCGTCGCCGTGCACAGCCGGGGCCGCGTCAGCACGGTGCGCGACCCGCGCCGGCACCCGGGGGCGGTGCTGGACGCGCTGCGCTTCCCGCTGGGCTCGGCGCGGGAGAAGGCGGCGCTCGCGCGCTGGCTGCTGAAGACGACGTCGGCCGCCGACCTGAAGGGGGCGGACGCGGGGTGGGCGCAGGCGCTGGACGCCGCCGAGGTCACCGGTGAGCTGCGCCGGTCGGTGCTGGAGCCGTTCCTGGCCGGTGTCGTCGGGGAGGCTGAGGGGACGACGTCGCGGCGCTTCGTCGACCTGCTGGTGCGCACGTTCCTGCGCGGCACCCCGGGCCTGCCGGCGGGCGGGATGCAGGCGGTGCCCGACCAGATGGCCGCGGCCCTGCCGGCCGGCACGGTGGTGACGGGCGTGGAGGTGCGGCACATCGGCCTGGCTCCCCGGTCGCTGGTGGTGGAGACCGCCGGGGGCGGGGTGAACTGCGAGGCGATCGTCGTGGCGACCGACGCGTACGCCGCGGCGCACCTGGTCCCGGCGCTGCGCGTGCCCGACAGCCACGCCCTCTCGACGTTCTGGTTCGGGACGGCGACGTCGCCGGCGCCGCAGTCGCGGGCCAGGCTCCTCCACCTCGACGGTGACCGGTCCGGTCCGGTCGTGAACTCCGCGGTGATCTCGGCGGTGGCCCCGCAGTACGTGCGGGCGGGGTCGGAGCACCGTGCGCTGGTGAGCGCGCAGGTCCTCGGTGCGGACGTCTCCTCCGCGACCGAGGAGCGGGTCCGTCAGCAGCTGGGCCGCGTCTACGGCGTGAACACCGCGGCGTGGACGCGGGTCGCGGCGCACGCGATCCCGCACGCGCTGCCGGTCGTGGCGCCGCCGTTCGAGGGCCCGCAGCCCGTCGACGTCGGGGACGGGGTGTTCGTGGCCGGTGACCACCGGGAGAACGCCTCGCTGCAGGGGGCGCTGGTGTCGGGTCGCCGCGCCGCCGACGCCGTGCTGACGAAGGCCTTCGGCCGCAACGGGTTCAAGCGTGCCGGCTGAACGACCGACGATCGTCGCCACGTCCGGGGGCCTGGTCCGCCGGGAACGGGGCGGCGTGGACTGGGCCGGCACCGTGCACCTGGCGACCGCGCTGGCCCGGGTCCCGGACGGCCGGGCGCCGCGGCTGACGTACCTGGGGACGGCGGGCGGGGACCAGCGGTCGTGGGCCGCGGAGGTCCACGCCGCCGGGGAGCGGGCGGGTTTCCGCACGACCGTCCTGGACCTGTTCCCGATGCCGAGCGTGGAGGACCCCGCCGGGCAGCTGCTCGCCTCGGACGCGGTCTGGGTCGGCGGCGGTTCGGTGGCGAACCTGCTCGCGGTGTGGCGGGTGCACGGGCTGGAGGAGGCGTTCCGCGCGGCGTGGGAGGCCGGGGTCGTGCTCGGCGGGGTGTCGGCGGGGTCGATCTGCTGGTTCACGGGCGGGACCACCGACTCGTTCGGCCCGGTGCTGCGCCCGGTGACGGACGGGCTGGGGCTGCTGCCGTACGGCAACGGGGTGCACTACGACTCCGAGGCCCGCCGTCGCCCGCTGGTGCACGAGCTCGTGGCCTCGGGGGTCCTGGGCGAGACGCACTGCAGCGACGACGGCGTGGGTCTGGTGTACCGGGACACCGAGCTGGTCGAGGCCGTCACCGAGGTCCCCGGCAAGGGCGCGTACGTCGTGCGCCGCGGAGCCGAGGGGGTCGTGGAGACGCGCGTCGAACCGCGGGACCTGCGGGGGTGACGCGGGTGCCGGTGGCGGAGCTGGTCGTCGAGCCCGTGCGGCTCGGTGCGGGGCTGGTGGACTACGCCGAGGCGTGGGAGCTGCAGCGGACCCGGCACGCGCAGGTGGTCGCCGGGGACGCCCCGGACACGGTGCTGCTGCTGGAGCACCCGCCGGTGTACACGGCGGGACGCCGCACGAACTCCTGGGAACGTCCCGACGACGGGACCCCGGTCGTGGACGTGGACCGCGGGGGGCGGATCACCTGGCACGGCCCCGGCCAGCTCGTGGGCTACCCGGTGGTGCGGTTGCGCGGGGCGCTGGACGTCGTGGGGTACGTGCGCCGGCTGGAGGAGCTGCTCATCGCGGTCGCGGCGCGGTTCGGCGTCGAGGGGTACCGCGTGGAGGACCGGACCGGGGTGTGGACGGCGGACGAGCCGCTGGCCCCGGGGTGGCGGCCGGAGAACAAGCTCGCCGCGATCGGGGTGCGCGTGGCCCGGGGCGTGACGATGCACGGTTTCGCGCTGAACTGCGACACGGACCTGCGGGGTTTCAGCCGCATCGTGCCGTGCGGGTTGCCCGACGCGGGCGCGACGTCGCTCAGCGCCGGCGCGGGCCGGCGGGTCGGGGTGCTGGAGGCGGCGGCGGTGGTGGCCGAGCTGCTGCCCGGCGCGGACCTGCCCGGGGCGGGCCCGGTCCCGCCGCCGCCTCCGGGCTAGCCGCTCACCCCGCGGGGCGACGGTTCCGGCGACGCCGTGGTCCGGTCACAGCTGGGGTGCGACCTGCGCGGCGACGAGGTCGAGGTGGTCGAGGTCGGACAGGTCGAGGACCTGCAGGTAGAGGCGCTCGACCCCCGCCTCGGCGTACCGGCCGATGGCGTCGACCACTTCCGGGACGGTGCCGGCCAGCCCGTTCTCGCGCAGGTCCGCCGGTTCCCGGCCGATGGCCGCGGCCCGCCGGGCGAACTCGGCCTCGTCGCTGCCGGCGCACAGCACCAGGGCGGCCGAGTACGTCAGGTCCTGCGGGTCGCGCCCGGCGGCGGTGCAGGCGGCGCGCACCCGCCCGAACCGTTCGGCGGTCTCCTGCGGGGAGCTGAAGGGGACGTTGAACTCGGTCGCGTACCGCGCCGCGAGCGCGGCTCCGCGGGGCCGTGCCGCGCCGCCGACGACGATCGGCACGGTGGGCTGGACGGGGCGGGGCAGCGCCGGGGAGTCGGTCAGCGCGTAGTGCCGGCCCTGGAACTTGTACGTCTCCCCCACCGGGGTCGCCCACATCCCGGTGATGAGGGCGAGCTGCTCCTCGAAGCGCTCGAACCGCTCGCCCAGGGGCGGGAAGGGGATGCCGTACGCGGTGTGCTCGGCCTCGTACCACCCGGCCCCGAGGCCGAGCTCGACGCGACCGCCCGACATCTCGTCGACGCCGGCGACCTGGATGGCGAGCACGCCGGGGTGGCGGAACGTGGCCGAGGTGACGAGCGTGCCGAGCCGGATCGAGGTGGTGTCGCGGGCCAGGCCCGCCAGGGTCGTCCAGGCGTCGCTCGGGCCGGGGAGCCCGTCGCCGCCCATCGTGAGGTAGTGGTCGGACCGGAAGAACGCGGAGAACCCGGTCTCCTCGGTCCGGACGGCGACGCGGCGCAGGGTCTCGTAGCTGGCGCCTTGCTGGGGTTCGGTGAAGATGCGCAGGTCCACGGGCGCATCCTGTCGCGTCGTCCCGGTGCGCTCTCTGGCAGGGTCGGTCCATGACGACCGTGCTGCTGCCCTCGACGACCCGCACCCTGGACGACCTGCTGTCCGGTGCGCAGGCGGGGTCCCGGCTGCCCTCGGTGGTGGCCGGGCTCGTGCGCGACGGGGAGCTGGTCTGGACCGGGGCGGCGGGCACGACGGGGGTGCCGGGCGACCCGGGCCCGGAGACGCAGTACCGCATCGGGTCGATCACGAAGACGTTCGTGGCCGCGGCGGTCCTGCGGGCGGTGGAGGACGGGCTCGTGGGCCTGGAGGACCCCGTCCGCGCCCACCTGCCCGAGCTGACCGACGGCGTGGGGCGGGTGACGGTCGGTCAGCTGCTGGGGCAGGCCGGTGGGGTGCAGGCCGAGACCGACGGCCCGTGGTGGGAGCGGACGGAGGGCGGGGACTGGGCCTCGCTGGTCCCCCTGCTGGGTGAGGGGGCGCTGCGGCACCGCCCGGGCACCCGCTTCCACTACTCCAACGTGGGGTTCGGGGTGCTCGGCGAGCTCGTCGCCCGGGTGCGGTCGGCGCCGTGGCACGAGGTCGTGCGCGCGCAGTTCCTGGAGCCGCTGGCCATGACGCGCACCTCGCTGCGCCCGCAGGCGCCCGCCGCGCAGGGGCTGGCGGTGCACCCGTGGGCCGACGTCGTCCTGCCCGAGCCGGAGCACGACGCCGGGGCGATGGCCCCGGCGGGGCAGGTCTGGTCGACGGTCCTCGACCTGGCCCGCTGGGCCGCCGTGGTGGCCGGGACCTCGCCGGTGCTGCAGCGCGCCACGGTGGAGTCGATGTGGGAGCCGCAGAGCGTCGACGACGCCCGCGCGGGGGCCTGGACGAGCGGTTACGGGCTGGGGTTGCAGGTGTGGAACGCCGGGGGCCGGCGCTTCGCGGGGCACTCGGGGTCGATGCCCGGTTTCGTCGCGATGCTGCGCGTGGACGTCGCCACGGGGGACGCCGTGATCGCCCTGACGAACTCCACGACGGGTTTCGGCGACCTGCCCGCCCGGTTGCTGTCGACGCTGCTGGAGACCGAGCCGCACCCGCCGGTGCCGTGGGTGCCGCGGGAGGTGCCCGCCGACGTGCTGGAGCTGGTCGGGCCCTGGTACTGGGGCCCGGCCCCGCTGCTGGTGCGCGCGACGGCCTCGGGCTTCGAGCTGGCGGGCATGCACGGCGCCGGGCGCGGGTCGCGGTTCGTGCGCGAGCGCGTGGTGGGGGGCGAGCAGGTCTGGCGGGGCCTGGACCACTACTACGCCGGTGAGCTGCTGCGCCCGGTCCGCGGCGACGACGGGGCGGTGTCGCACCTGGACCTGGCCAGCTTCCGGCTGACCCGCACGCCGTACGACCCGGCGGCCGACGTGCCCGGCGGGGTCGACGGGCGGGGGTGGACGCCCCTGTCGTGACCGCCACGTACGCTGGTGGGGTGACGATCGCACCGGAAGGCCGGCGCATGCTGCGCATCGAGGCGCGCAACGCCGAGACGCCGATCGAGCGGAAGCCGGACTGGATCCGCACGAAGGCCCGCACCGGGCCGGAGTACACCGAGCTGAAGGGCCTGGTGAGGTCCGGCGGCCTGCACACCGTGTGCGAGGAGGCGGGCTGCCCCAACATCTACGAGTGCTGGGAGGACCGCGAGGCCACGTTCCTCATCGGCGGCTCCGAGTGCACCCGCCGGTGCGACTTCTGCCAGATCGACACCGGCAAGCCGTCGCCGCTGGACCGCGACGAGCCCCGCCGGGTCGCCGAGAGCATCCGCACGATGGGGCTGCGGTACGCGACGATCACCGGCGTCGCGCGCGACGACCTCGCCGACGGCGGGGCGTGGCTGTACGCCGAGACGATCCGGCAGACCCACGCGCTCAACTCCGACGGCGACTTCCACACGGGCGTGGAGATCCTCGTCCCGGACTTCAACGGCCGCCCCGAGCTGCTGCAGCAGGTCTTCGACGCGCAGCCGGAGGTCTTCGCGCACAACGTCGAGACGGTGCCGCGGATCTTCAAGTCGATCCGCCCGGCGTTCCGCTACGAGCGGTCCCTGGACGTCATCACCCAGGGCCGGAACGCGGGGCTGGTGACGAAGTCGAACCTCATCCTGGGGATGGGCGAGACCGACGAGGAGGTCCTGGCCGCGCTGCGGGACCTGCACGAGGCCGGCTGCGACATCATCACGATCACCCAGTACCTGCGCCCGACGCCGCGGCACCACCCGGTCGAGCGGTGGGTGAAGCCGGAGGCGTTCGTGGAGTTCTCCCAGGCCGCCGAGGAGATGGGCTTCGCCGGCGTCATGGCCGGTCCGCTGGTGCGCTCCTCGTACCGCGCGGGACGGCTGTGGGCCGGGGCGATGCGGAAGCGCGGGGTGGCGATCCCCGAGCAGCTGGCGCACCTGGACAAGGAGACCCCCGCTGCTCAGGAGGCGTCCAGCCTGCTGGCCCGGCGCTGAACCCGGCCCCCGCGGGGGGCACGTATCCTTGCGCGCATGGCACGACGAGGCTCCGGCGGCGCGACCGCCGCACCGAAACCCAAGAAGCAGCGGTGGGCCCGGACCCGTCAGCTGAAGCAGGTCTACGACATGACCGTGCGGGTCGACCCCGCGACCCGGTGGTGGCTGCTGCTGGCGTTCGGCGGGCCGATCGTCCTCGGCCTGCTCCTGGGCCTGCTGGTGGACCACCCGATCTACTTCACGATCCTGGGTCTGCTGCTGGGCGTCCTGGCGGCGATGTTCGTGCTGGGCCGGCGCGCCGAGCGCGCGGCGTACGTGAACCTCGAGGGTCAGAAGGGCGCCGCGGGCGCGGCGCTGTCCTCGATCCGCCGGGGCTGGACGATCGAGCAGGAGCCGGTGGCCGCCGAGGCCCGCAGCCAGGACATGGTCTTCCGGGCCGTCGGGCGCGGCGGGATCGTCCTGGTCGGCGACGGCCCGCCCACCCGCGTCCGCCGGTTGCTGGAGGCGGAGAAGCGCAAGGTCGCGCGGGTCGTCCCCAACGTGCCGGTGCACCTGTTCACCGTCGGTGACGGCGGCTCGGAGGGCGAGGTGCCGCTGCGCAAGCTCGCCTCCCGCGTGCAGCGCCTCAAGCCGCAGCTGACCAAGCAGGAGGTCGCCGCCGTGCAGAAGCGGCTGCGCGCCCTGGGCGGGATCCGGCCGCCGGTCCCCAAGGGCATCGACCCGATGAACGCCCGTCCCGACCGCCGGGCCATGCGCGGGCGCTGACCCGCGCGGAGCTCCGTGACCGCAGCCCCCTCGGCCCCCGGCCGCAGGGGGCTGCGTGCGTCCGGGCTACCGCCGGACGACGACGGTGCGGGAGGCGCGGTCGTGCAGCCCGCGGCGGTCGCCGTCGAAGACGACGGCGGGGATGACCAGGGTGAGCAGGACCGCGCGGGCCGCGCCGAGCGCCAGACCGACCGGGCGTCCGTCCAGCCGGCGCACCACGAGGCCGGCGACGGCGTGGCCGATGCTCATCCCCACGGTCGAGACGAGCAGCACGTGCATGGCGAAGAAGACGAGCAGGGGGCCCAGGTCCCGGCCCAGGCCGGTGAGGAAGGCCCGCGCGATGAGCGTCGCGACGGCCCAGTCGACGAGGAGCCCCACCACGCGCCGGCCCCAGCCCGCGACGGCGCCACGCCCGGAGGCGGGCAGCCCGAGCCGCGCACCGGCGGGCGGGTCGGGGGGCTGGCTGGTCGTCGGGTCGGCCACCGAACCAGGGTACGTGCCGGCCGCCGGGGTCCCCGGTCCGCCCTGTCGCCCGCCCTGACGCGTCGGTAAGGTTGCGGAAACGCCGACGTAACGAGCATGAAACATCGTGCGCCTACGGTCGGCGCGTCCGCGGCGGCTCGACACCCGGGCCGGATCCGTTCCTGGAGGTTGGATGTTCAGCAACGCCCAAGACGTCATCGACTACATCGCGCGCGAAGACGTGAAGTTCGTCGACATCCGGTTCTGCGACCTGCCCGGTGTCATGCAGCACTTCACCGTCCCGGCCAGCACGGTGGACGTCGACGCACTGTCCGAGGGCCAGATGTTCGACGGGTCCTCGATCCGCGGCTTCCAGGCCATCCACGAGTCGGACATGAAGCTCATCGCGGACGTGACGTCGGCCTTCGTGGACCCGTTCCGCAAGGAGAAGACCCTCGTCATCAACCACTCGATCGTGGACCCGTTCACGAACGAGGCGTACAGCCGCGACCCGCGGAACATCGCGGCCAAGGCCGAGGCGTACCTGAAGACCACCGGGATCGCGGACACCGTCTTCTTCGGCCCCGAGGCCGAGTTCTACATCTTCGACGACGTGCGGTTCGAGACCAACCAGCGCGAGTCGTACTACCACATCGACTCCATCGAGGCCGCGTGGAACACCGGCCGCAAGGAGGAGGGCGGGAACCTCGGGTACAAGACCCGCTACAAGGGCGGGTACTTCCCGGTCGCCCCGATCGACCACTTCTCGGACCTGCGCGACGAGATGGTCGTGGAGCTGGAGAAGGCCGGCCTGCAGGTCGAGCGCGCGCACCACGAGGTGGGCACCGCCGGTCAGGCCGAGATCAACTACAAGTTCGACACCCTGAAGAACGCCGGCGACCAGCTGCTGCTCTTCAAGTACATCATCAAGAACGTGGCGCTGCGCAACGGTCACACCGTGACCTTCATGCCCAAGCCGCTGTTCGGTGACAACGGTTCGGGCATGCACTGCCACCAGTCGCTGTGGAAGAACGGCGAGCCGCTGTTCTACGACGAGAAGGGTTACGGCGGCCTGTCCGACCTGGCCCGCTGGTACATCGGCGGTCTGCTGCACCACGCGCCGTCGCTGCTGGCCTTCACGAACCCGACGGTGAACTCCTACCACCGCCTGGTCCCGGGCTACGAGGCCCCGGTCAACCTGGTCTACTCGGCCCGCAACCGCTCGGCGTGCATCCGCATCCCGATCACCGGGAACTCCCCGAAGGCCAAGCGCATCGAGTTCCGCGTGCCGGACCCGTCGGCCAACCCGTACCTGGCGTTCGCGGCGCAGCTCATGGCCGGCCTGGACGGCATCAAGAACCGCATCGAGCCGGCCGACCCGGTCGACAAGGACCTCTACGAGCTCCCGCCCGAGGAGCACGCGAACATCAAGACGGTCCCCTACGACCTCGGGTCCGTGCTGGACGCGCTCGAAGCCGACCACGAGTACCTGCTCGAAGGCGGCGTGTTCACCGCCGACCTCATCGAGACGTGGATCGACTACAAGCGCACCAACGAGATCGACCCGATCCGGCTGCGCCCGCACCCGCACGAGTTCGAGCTCTACTACGACATCTGATCCTCCGCCGGATCCGCTGCCGCGGTGAGTCGTCCCGGACCCCCGCCCCCTCCTGGGGGCGGGGGTCCTCGGCGTTCGTGGACACCCGGCGTGGTCGGGCTGCTGACTCACCGCCACGACCGGGAGTATCTTGTGCACCTCCGGTGACAGGACGTCGCCGCGCCGCTTCGACACGACGACCCGAGGACGGGGTGCCCGGTGCCGACCACCACCACCTGCCGTGCGTGCCGCGCCGGCATGCGCGAGGCCGACACCTTCTGCTGGACCTGCGGTGAGCGCCGCGAACCGGTTGCCCCGCAACGGCTGGAGGTCGTCACCGAACCGCGCGCCCGGCCCCGGTCGTGGCCCGTGGTCGGGGTGGTCGCCCTCGGCCTCGTCGCGGCGGTCGGGGTGTCCCTGTGGTGGCTGCTGCGCCCCTCCGACGACGCGGCCCGCACGGTCGCCGCCCCCTCCCCCAGCGCTGCTCCCGCCACCGCGTCCGCTCCCGCGCCGGTCCCCCCGGCCGAGCCCGCGGCGAACGCCCCGGCCCCCACGGCCACCTACCCGGTGGGGCCCGTCGTCCCGACCGGCGCGACCGCGCCGAGCACCTCCCCCGACAGCGCCGACGCCGCCGGGCGCACCACCGGCTACGACGTCGAGAACGTGCTCGACGGTTCGCCGTCGACGGCCTGGCGGACCGAGGGCGACGCGACGGGCTCCACGCTGACGTTCACCTTCGACGGCACGGTCCGCCTCACCGAGGTCGGGCTGGTCAACGGTTTCGCGAAGGTCGACCCGTACGACGGGACCGACCGCTACGAGCAGGGCCGGCGCATCACCGCGGTGACGTGGACGTTCCGGACCGCGGCGGGACCGGTCCCGGTGCGCCAGACGCTGCGCGACGGCGACCGCGGGGTGCAGCGCCTGACGGTCACGCCCGTGGAGGCGACGGCGGTGGACCTCACGATCGAGGACGTGACCCGTCCGGGCGCGGGCGGGCGGTTCGACCGCACCGCCATCAGCGACGTGGCGTTCGCGAACTCCTGAACCTCACCCCGTCGGGGTGCCGTCCTCGCGGCGGGCGCGGCGCACGGCCGCGTCGAACTCGGCGTCCACCCGCGCCTGCTCCCGGGCGACCCGGCGGTCGACCTCGTCGCGCGCCGGGGCGGCGTCGGGGCGCTCGTGCTCGGGGAACCCGCTCGTGCGCGCGTACCAGTGCCCGTCACCGCGACCGGGCCCGGACCCGGCGGCGCGTCCCGGGCGGCCGGCGACCAGCCAGGCGATCCCGCCGACGAGGGGCAGCAGCACGATGAGGAACACCCACGTCACCTTGGGCAGGTTGCGGACCCGCCCGGAGTCGGTCTGGACGCAGTCGACGAGGCAGAAGACGAGCATCGCGAGCTTGAGCGCGAAGGGCAGGAGACGGATCACGTGGTTCCCCGGGGTCGGTGCTGTGCGGCCGCGGTGGACCCTAGGGGGTGCGGGCTGCCCGGTGGGGGGGTTCGCGCCCGTCACCACCCGGTCGGGCGTGCGTGATCGGCGGACGTAGGTTGTCGCCGTACGCACAGCTGTCCGCACGACGGGAAGGTGGAGAACGGTGAGCCATACGGTGGACACGCACGGTCAACCTCTGAAGCTGGGCTACAAGGCGTCCGCGGAGCAGTTCACTCCCGGCGCCCTGGCCGACTTCGCCGTCCAGGCCGAGGACCAGGGCCTGGACTCGGTGTGGATCTCCGACCACTTCCAGCCCTGGCGCCACGTCGACGGCCACGCCCCCGCGGCCCTGACCTGGCTGCCGTGGGTCGCGGCCAAGACGTCCCGCGTCCAGCTGGGCACCAGCGTCCTGACCCCCACCCTGCGCTACAACCCCGCCGTCATCGCCCAGGCCTTCGCCACCCTGGGCGTCCTGGCCCCGGGCCGGGCGATCCTGGGCGTCGGCACCGGTGAGGCGCTCAACGAGCACGCCGTCGGCGTGGACTTCCCCGAGACCCGCGAACGGTTCGCCCGGCTGCGCGAAGCCGTGCGGCTCATCCGGAAGCTGTGGAGCGAGGAGCGCGTCACCTTCGAGGGCGAGTACTACCGCCTGCACGACGCCACCGTCTACGACCGCCCCGAGCAGCCGGTCCCGATCTACGTCGCCGGCGGCGGGCCGGGGGTCACCAAGTACGCCGGCCGGGCCGGGGACGGGTACATCTGCACCTCCGGCAAGGGCATGGACCTGTACTCCGAGACCCTGCTGCCGGCGCTGCGGGAGGGGCTGGAGGCGTCGGGGCGCGCCGAGGACCGGATCGACCGCACCATCGAGATCAAGCTGTCCTTCGACGAGGACCCGGCCCGGGCGCTGGAGAACACCCGGTTCTGGGCGCCGCTGTCGCTGACCGCGGAGCAGAAGGCGCAGGTCCACGACCCGGTCGAGATGGCCCGGCTGGCCGACGAGCTGCCCATCGAGCAGGTCGCCAAGCGCTGGATCGTCTCCTCCGACCCGGCCGAGGTCGCCGCCCGGGTGCAGGAGTACGTCGACGCCGGGTTCACCCACCTGGTCTTCCACGCCCCCGGCCACGACCAGTCCCGGTTCCTGACCCAGTTCACGACCGACGTCGTGCCGCTGCTGCGTCCCTGACGGTTCAGACCCCGCTGCGGCCGTAGAAGACGCGTTCGACGACGGCCCGGCAACGGCGGGTGGTGCGCAGGTACAGCTCCTCGAACTCCCGGGAGCTGCCCGGTTCGAAGCCGAACATGCGCGCCACCCCGTCCAGGTCCCGCGCCTGGGTGGGCAGCGAGTCGCCGGGTTTCCCCCGCCACAGCGCGACGGCGTTGCGGGCCCGGGAGGCGAGGTCCCACGCCGTCAGGAGCACGTCGGCGTCCTCGGCCGACACCAGCCCGGCCGCGGCCGCGGCGCGCAGCGCGCCGGGGGTCGACAGCGAGCGCAGCCCCTCGTGCTCGGCGGCGTGCTGCAGCTGCAGCAGCTGCGCGGTCCACTCGACGTCGGAGATCGCGCCGCGGCCCAGCTTCAGGTGGCGGGCGGGGTCGGCGCCGCGGGGCAGCCGCTCGGCCTCGACGCGGGCCTTGATGCGCCGCACCTCGCGCACGTCGGTCTCCGACAGGCCGCCCGCGGGCCAGCGCAACGGGTCGACGAGGGCGAGGAACCGTTCCCCGAGGTCGGCGTCCCCGGCGACCGGGCGCGCCCGCAGCAGCGCCTGCGCCTCCCAGGACAGCGACCAGCGCCCGTAGTAGGCGCGGTAGCTGTCCAGGGACCGCACCAGCGGGCCGTTGCGCCCCTCGGGGCGCAGGTCGGCGTCCACCTCCAGCCCCGGTTCGGGGCCGGCGGTCCCGAGCCGGCGGCGCAGGTCGGAGACGACCTCGGTGGCGACCTTCTGCGCGTGCGTCTCGTCGGCCCCCGGCAGCGGGTCGTGGACGAACAGGACGTCGGCGTCGCTGCCGTACCCCGTCTCCCCCGCCCCGAGCCGGCCCATGCCGACGACCAGGACCCGCGTGGGCAGCGGCCCCCCGGCGCGGCGCTCGGCCTCCCGCAGCGTGCAGCGCAGCGCGACGTCGAGGACGGCCTGGTCGGCGTCGGCCAGCGCCCGGCCCACCCCGGCGAGGTCGCGGGCGCCCACGAGGTCGGCCACCACGGTGCGGAACTGCTCGCGCCGGCGGACCCCGCGGGCCGCGAGGACCGCGGCGTCCGGGTCGTCGCGGCGCCCGGCGGCGGCCTCGGCGTCGGCGATGACCTCGTCGACGTCCTCGGCGGCGAGCCGGTCGTCGTCGGCGAACACCGCGACGGCCTCGGGTGAGCGCATCAGCAGCTCGGTCGGCATCCGCGCCGCGGACAGCACGTAGGCGAGGCGTTCGGCGGCGGCCCCGGCGTCGCGCAGCATGGTGAGGAACCACTGGGTCCCGGCGAGCGCCTCGGACACCTGCCGGAACGCGAGGAGCCCGGCGTCGGGGTCGGCGCCGTCGGCGAACCAGCCGAGCATGACGGGCAGCAGCGTCCGCTGGATGCTCGCGCGGCGGCTGACCCCGCCGGTGAGGGCCTGCAGGTGGCGCAGGGCGCCGGCGGGGTCGCGGTAGCCCAGGGCGGCGAGCCGCTCGCGGGCGGCCTCGGTCGACAGCTGCGCGCCCAGGCGCGCGTCGGCGGCGGGGAGCTTGGCGACGGCGGTCAGCAGCGGCCGGTAGAAGAGCTTCTCGTGCAGCCGCCGCACGTCGCGGCGGGTGCCGCGCCACACCTCGTCGAGGGCCTGGACCGGGTCCGGGCGCAGGCCCAGGGACCGCCCGAGGCGGCGCAGGTCGGCCTCGGCGGTGGGCAGGACGTGCGTGCGGCGCAGCCGGTGGACCTGGATGCGGTGCTCCAGGGACCGCAGCAGCCGGTAGTCGCGGTCGAGCTCGCCGGCGTCGCTGCGGCCGACGTACCCGTACGCGGCGAGCGCTTCGAGGGCTTCGAGGGTGTTCGCGCTGCGCCGCAGCCGTTCGTCGCTGCGGCCGTGGACCATCTGCAGCAGCTGGATGCTGAACTCGACGTCGCGCAGGCCCCCCGACCCCAGCTTCAGCTGCCGGTCGGCCTCCTTGGAGGGGATGAGGGACTCCACGCGGCGCCGCATGGCCTGCACCTCGGCGACGAACCCGTCGCGCTCGCTGGCGCTCCACACCATCGGCGCGATCGCGGTGAGGTAGTCCCAGCCGAGGTGGGCGTCCCCGGCGACGGGGCGGGCCTTCAGCAGGGCCTGGAACTCCCAGGTCTTGGCCCAGCGGCGGTAGTACTCCACGTGGCTGGCCAGGGTCCGCACGAGCGGGCCGGCCTTGCCCTCCGGGCGCAGCGCGGCGTCGACCTCCCACAGGGTGCCCTCGCCGGTCGGGGTCGAGCAGATCCGCTGCAGCGCGGCGGCCAGCTTCGTGCCGACGGCCAGGGCGTCGTCCTCGGCCGCCCCGGGCGCCGGTTCGGCGACGTAGACGACGTCGACGTCGGACAGGTAGTTCAGCTCCCGGCCGCCGGTCTTGCCCATGCCGATGACGGCCAGCCGGCAGGCCCGGTGGGACCCGGGCCCGGTGGCCGGGTCGTGCCCGGGCAGCTCGGCGCGGGCGGCGGCCAGGGCCGCCTCCAGGGCCGCCGCGGCGAGGTCGGCGAGCTCGGCGGAGGTGACGTGCAGGACGGCCAGCGGGTCGGCCGAGGCGAGGTCGCGGCCGGCGAGCCCGAGGAGCCGGCGGCGGTAGGCGACCCGCAGCTCGTCCTCGGGGGCGCGCCGGCAGCGGCCGGGGTCGGCGACGGGGACGTCGGCGGCGGGGTCGGCGCCCACGGCGGTGAGCAGTTCGGCGCGCAGCTCCCCCGGGTCCGGCGGCACGGCCGAGACGAGCACCGTCCAGTGCGCGGGGTGGCGCACGAGGTGGTCGCCGAGGGCCACCGACCCGCCGAGGACGCCCAGCAGCCGGGCGAGGGTGCCGCCGGTCCCGGGGGCGTCCCCGCCGCGGAGCAGGTCGAGCGCGGCGGCCACGACCTCGGCGTCGGCCGGGGACGTGTCGCGGTCGGTCCCGGCGGTGAGGGCCTCGGCCCAGCGGACCAGGCCCAGCAGGGCCTGGTCGGGGTCGGCGGTCCGGCCCAGCGCCCGCACGAGGGCGCCGGTGCCGCCGGTGAGCTCCGCCTCGCCCTCGGCCCGCACGACCCCGGCCAGGGCGGGGTCGCGCAGCAGCCGCAGGCAGCGCTCGGGGTCGGCGAACCCGGCCCGGACGAGCTGCGCGGCCGCCGACGACCGCCGGCCCGGGGTGCTCATCGCCGGGTGCTCACAGCAGCGGGAGGTACCGCTGCAGCTCGAACGGGGTGACCTGCGCGCGGTAGTCGGCCCACTCCTGGCGCTTGTTGCGCAGGAAGTAGTCGAAGACGCCCTCGCCGAGGGTCTCGGCGACGAGCTCGGAGCGCTCCATCACGTAGATGGCGTGCTCCAGGCTCTGCGGCAGCGGTTCGATGCCCATGGAGCGGCGCTCGGCGTCGGTGAGCGACCACACGTCGTCCTCGGCGCCGTCGGGCAGCTCGTAGTCCTCCTCGATGCCCTTCAGGCCCGCGCTGAGCAGCAGGGCGAACGCCAGGTACGGGTTCGCGGCCGAGTCCAGCGCGCGGTACTCCACGCGCACCGACTGGCCCTTGGACGGCTTGTACATGGGGACCCGCACGAGCGCGGAGCGGTTGTTGTGGCCCCAGCAGATGTAGCTGGGCGCCTCCCCGCCGGACCACAACCGCTTGTAGGAGTTCACGAACTGGTTCGTGACGGCGGTGATCTCCGCGGCGTGCCGCAGGATGCCGGCGATGAACTGCCGGCCGGTGCGGGAGAGCTGGTACTCGGCCCCGGCCTCGTAGAAGGCGTTGGCGTCCCCGTCGAACAGCGACAGGTGGGTGTGCATCCCCGAGCCCGGTTCCCCGGCGAGGGGCTTGGGCATGAAGCTGGCGTAGACGCCCTGGTCGCGCGCGACCTCCTTCAGGACGGTGCGGAACGTCATGATGTTGTCCGCGGTCGTCAGGGCGTCGGCGTAGCGCAGGTCGATCTCGTTCTGGCCCGGGCCGCCCTCGTGGTGGCTGAACTCGACCGAGATGCCCATGCTCTCCAGCGTGGAGATGGCGGTGCGGCGGAAGTCCGTCGTCGTGCTGCCGGGGTGGTTGTCGAAGTACCCGACGTAGTCGACCGGCTCGGGCGTCTGCCCCCGCTCCAGCGGGCCCTTGAAGAGGTAGAACTCGATCTCGGGGTGCGTGTAGAACGTGTAGCCCGCCTGGGCGGCCTTGTCCAGGGCCCGCTTGAGGACGAAGCGCGGGTCCGAGCGCGCCGGCTGGCCGTCGGGGGTCAGGATGTCGCAGAAGATGCGCGCGGTGCCCTGGTGCTCGTCGGTGGTGCGCCAGGGCAGCACCTGGAAGGTCGACGGCTCGGGCTGCAGGAGCATGTCGGACTCCGAGACGCGGCTGAGGCCCTCGATGGCCGACCCGTCGAAGCCGATGCCCTCGCCGAAGGCGCCCTCGAGCTCGGCGGGGGCGATGGCGACGGACTTCAGCGTCCCGATGACGTCGGTGAACCAGAGCCGGACGAAGCGGATGTCCCGCTCCTCCAGCGTCCGGAGGACGAACTCCTGCTGGCGGTCCATGGCACCCTCTCTGCTCGCTCCGTTCGCCGGGACCGCGCGGTCCCCGCTGCCCCGCGCGGGTCGGTGCGGTCATCATCGCGCACCGGCCCACCGGGCCGGTCCCGCACCCCGCGGGCGGACCGCGCCGGGGCCCGGGCGGCGGGCTCACTAGGCTGGTCGCATGCCCCAGCTGCGCGTGGCCATGGCCCAGATCGACACGACCGTCGGCGACCTCGACGGGAACGTCGCGGCGATCCGGGAGTGGACGGGCCGGGCGGCGCGCGAGGGCGCGCACCTGGTGCTGTTCCCCGAGACGGCGGTCACCGGTTACCCGGTGGAGGACCTGGCGCTGCGGCGGTCCTTCGTCGACGCCTCCCGGCGGGCCGTGGGACGGCTGGCGGCCGAGATCGCCGACGACGGCCACGGCGCGGTGACGGTCGTGGTGGGGTACGTCGACCACCACGAGGCGAAGGGGCGCCCGCAGAACTGCGCGGCGGTCCTGCAGGGGGGCCGGGTCGTGGGGCGCTACGCCAAGCACCACCTGCCGAACTACGGCGTCTTCGACGAGTACCGCATCTTCACCCCCGGCGACGACCTGCTGGTCGCGCGGGTGCACGGGGTGGACGTGGCGATCGCGATCTGCGAGGACCTGTGGCAGGACGGCGGCCCGGTGCAGATGGCCGACGACGCCGGGGCGGGGCTGCTCGCGGTCCTGAACGGTTCGCCGTACGAGCGCAACAAGGACGACGTGCGCCTGGAGCTGGTGGCGCGGCGCGCGGCCGAGGCCGGCTGCCCCATCGCCTACGTCAACGCCGTCGGCGGCCAGGACGAGCTCGTCTTCGACGGGGACTCGCTGGTCGTGGCGCAGGACGGGACGGTGCTGGCGCGCGGGCCGCAGTTCGAGGAGTCCCTGGTGGTGACGGACCTGGACCTGCCCGCGGCGGTGCGGACGCCGGGCTGGGAGGAGCACGTCGCGCGCGTGACGGTGAGCACCGACCCGGTGCCGGCGTACGAACCGCGCGCCGCGCCGCACCACGAGCCGCTGCCCGACGTCGCCGACGTGCACGCCGCGATCGTGCTGGGCCTGCGGGACTACGTGCGCAAGAACGGTTTCCGCTCCGTCGTCATCGCCGTCTCCGGCGGGATCGACTCCGCGCTGGTGGCCTCCCTGGCCTGCGACGCGATCGGGGCGGAGAACGTCGTGGGGATCTCGCTGCCGTCGGGCTACTCCAGCCAGCACTCCAAGGACGACGCGAAGGACCTGGCCGACCGCTGCGGCTTCGAGTACCGGCAGTTCGCGATCGCGCCGATGGTCGAGGCGTTCCTGGCGACGGTCCCGCTGGAGGGGGTCGCGGAGGAGAACCTGCAGGCGCGGGTGCGCGGCACGACGATCATGGGCCTGGCCAACCAGGAGGGCCACCTGACCCTGGCGACGAGCAACAAGAGCGAGCTGGCGGTGGGGTACTCGACGCTGTACGGGGACTCCGTCGGCGGGTACGCGCCGTTGAAGGACGTCCCCAAGACGCTGGTGTGGGAGCTGTCGCGCTGGCGCAACGCCGAGGCGGTGGCGCGCGGGGAGCAGCCGCCGATCCCGGAGAACACGATCACCAAGCCGCCGTCGGCCGAGCTGCGCCCGGGCCAGGTCGACCAGGACTCCCTGCCGCCGTACGACGTGCTCGACGCGATCCTGGAGGACTACGTCGAGGGCGACAAGGGCCGCGCGGACATGCTGGCGGCCGGTTTCGACGGTGCGCTCGTCGACTCGATCGTGACGCTGGTCGACCGCGCGGAGTGGAAGCGGCGGCAGTTCGCCCCCGGCCCGAAGATCACCTTCAAGGCGTTCGGCCGGGACCGGCGGCTGCCCATCACGAACCGCTGGCGCGAGCCGCGGGCGACCGAGCCGCTGCTGCCGGCCGCGACCGCCGAGGAGCACTGAGGTGCCGTACGCCACCGAGGCCCCCGCCCCGCGCCGCCGCACCCGCGTCCACCACCTGCGGCAGTGGAAGGACGCCGGGGAGAAGTGGGCGATGCTCACCAGCTACGACGCGATGACGGCGCAGGTCTTCGACGAGGCCGGGATCCCCGTGCTGCTGGTGGGCGACTCCGCGGCGAACACGGTGTTCGGGATGTCCAGCACGCTGCCGGTCACGCTGGAGCACCTGCTGCCGCTGACCCGCGCGGTGGTGGCCGGTGCGCCGCACGCGCTGGTGGTGGCGGACCTGCCGTTCGGCTCCTACGAGGCCTCCGACGAGCAGGCGGTGCTGTCGGCCGTGCGCCTGATGAAGGAGGGCGGCGCGCACGCGGTGAAGCTGGAGGGCGGGGTGCGGACGGCCTCGCGGGTGCGGGCCGTCGTGGCGGCCGGGGTGCCGGTCATGGCGCACGTCGGGTTCACCCCGCAGTCCGAGCACGCCCTGGGCGGGTACCGGGTGCAGGGCCGGGGCGAGGCGGCCGAGCAGGTGCTCGCCGACGCCCGCGCGGTCGCGGAGGCGGGGGCGTTCTCGGTGGTGCTGGAGATGGTCCCGGCCGAGGTCGCCGAGCAGGTCACCCGGGCCCTGGCGATCCCGACCGTCGGCATCGGCGCGGGCCCGGGCTGCGACGCGCAGGTCCTGGTGTGGCAGGACTTCGCGGGCCTGTCGGACCGGACGGCGAGGTTCGTCCGCAAGTTCGCCGACCTGCGCGGGCAGCTGGACGCGGCGGCCCGCGAGTACGCCGCGGCGGTGCGCGACTCCTCCTTCCCCGGGCCCGAGCACTCCTTCTGAGCGCGCTCAGCGCCCCGGGGTCAGCACGAGCGCGTCGCGGCGCACCTCGTCCAGCGCCCGGCGCAGCGCGCCGAGGACGACGACGTCGCGCCCGAGGGTGGAGGCCACGACCGCCGGGCGCGGCTCGTCGAGGAACCGGGGCAGCTCGGCGTTGACGCGGTCGACGACCCCGCCGGCGCCGGCCCCGCCGCCGGCCACGACGACGCGCTCGGGGTCGAAGAGGCTGGCCAGGGACACCACGACGCGGGTGAGGCGTTCGGCGGCGACCGCGAGCAGCGACCCGGCGAGCTCCTCCCCCGCCTCGGCGGCGGCCACGACGTCCTCGGCGGCGCCGGTCCCGCCGGCGGCGCGCACGAGGTCGCGCAGGACCTTCCCGAGGCCGTCGGCGGACCCGACGCCCTCGACGATGTCGAGGTAGCGCATCTCCCCGACGCCGCCGCGCGCCCCGCGCAGCAGGCGGCCGTCGTCGACGACGCCGGCGCCGATGCGCTCACCGGCCAGCAGGGTGACCTGGTTGCGCACGCCGCGGCCGCTGCCCAGCCACCCCTCGGCCAGGGCGGCGAGGTTGGCGTCGTTGTCGACGACCGCGCGCCAGCCGTGGTGCTCGGCCAGGTGGGCGGCGAGGTCGGGGTTCATGAAGAGCCAGTAGGGGTTCCCGGTGAACTCGGTGCGCCCGGAGGGGCCCACCGGGGCCGGGACCCCGACGGCGACGGACAGCACGGCCGGTGACCCGGCGGCGGCCAGCGCCCGCCGGACCGTGCCGGTGACGACGTCGAGGCGGGCCGCGGCGGGGGTGCGCCCGGGGTCGTGGTCGACGACCTCGGCCGCCTCGGCCAGGGTCCGCCCGCGCAGGTCGGCGACGCGGGCGGCGATGCGGTGCTGCCCGGCGTCGACGCCGACGACGGTCCCGGCGTGGACGTCGAAGGCGTAGCGGCGCGCGGGGCGGCCCTTGGTGTAGTCCGCGGCGGCGCGGCCGTTGGGCAGCTCGCGCAGCCAGCCGCGGCCGATGAGCTCGTCGCAGACGTCGTGCACGGTGGCGCGGGACAGCCCGGTGGCGGCGATGAGGTCGCTGCCGGTGACGCCGGGTTCGGAGCCGTCCGGCGCGGGGGGCAGGTCCCAGACGTGGTGCAGCACGGCGAGCGCGTTGTCGTCGCGCAGCCGCCGCGTGACGGAAGCTCCCCGCGCCACCCCTTGACCCCCTCCCACCGGCTGGGCACACTTTAGCCAGCCCTTAGATTTAGGCCCCACATCAAGTATCGACCATCGGAGACCCGCGTGAGCACGAACCCGAAGGACTGGTGGCGCCAGGCCGTCGTCTACCAGGTCTACCCGCGCAGCTACGCCGACCACGACGGCGACGGCACCGGCGACCTGCCCGGCATCACCTCCCGGGTCCCGTACCTGCGGCGGCTGGGCGTCGACGCCGTCTGGCTCTCGCCCTTCTACCCCTCGGCCCTGGCCGACGGCGGCTACGACGTCGACGACCACCGCGACGTCGACCCCCGCATCGGCACCCTCGACCAGTTCGACGAGCTGGTCGCCGCGCTGCACGGCGCCGGCATCAAGCTCATCGTCGACATCGTCCCCAACCACTCCTCCGACCGGCACGTCTGGTTCCGGCAGGCCCTGGCCGCCGGCCCCGGCTCCCCCGAGCGCGAGCGGTACGTGTTCCGGCGCGGCGGCGGCGCCGACGGCGAGCTGCCGCCCAGCGACTGGACCGCGGCCTTCGGCGGGCCGGCGTGGGAACCGGTCGGCGACGGCGACTGGTACCTGCACCTGTTCGCCCCCGAGCAG
The DNA here is from genome assembly GCF_050871965.1 of Kineococcus lubricus. Taxonomy (NCBI): domain Bacteria; kingdom Bacillati; phylum Actinomycetota; class Actinomycetes; order Kineosporiales; family Kineosporiaceae; genus Kineococcus; species Kineococcus lubricus. The sequence goes on along the minus strand of NZ_JBJLSK010000021.1, from coordinate 40,501 downwards.
CCCGACTGGAACTGGGACCACCCCGACGTGCGCGCCGACCACCTGCGCACCCTGGAGTTCTGGGCCGACCGCGGGGTCGACGGCTTCCGCATCGACGTCGCGAACGCCCTCACCAAGGACCTCACCGAACCGCTGCCGACGAAGGCCGAGCTGGCCGGCCTCCTGGACGGCTCGCACCCCCTGTTCGACCGCGACGAGGTCCACGAGGTGTACGCGCAGTGGCGCGAGCTGTTCGACCGCTACGACCCGCCCCGCACGGCCGTCGCCGAGGCCTGGGTCCCGGCGCACCGCCGCGCCCGCTACGCCTCCCCCGAGGGCCTGGGCCAGGCCTTCAACTTCGACCTGCTCAAGGCCGACTTCGACGCCGCCGCCTTCCGCGAGGTCGTCACCGACAACCTCCGGTTCGCCACCGAGGCCGGCAGCTCCTCGACGTGGGTGCTGTCGAACCACGACGTCGTGCGACACGCCAGCCGCTACGCGCTGCCGCCGGGGACCGACGAGAACGCCTGGCTGCTGTCCGAGGGCAAGGACCCCGCCCCCGACACCGCCGGCGGGCTGCGCCGCGCCCGCGCCGCGACCGCCTTCATCCTGGCCCTGCCCGGCAGCACCTACCTGTACCAGGGGGAGGAACTGGGGCTGGCCGAGGTCGCCGACCTGTCGCCGGCCACCCTGCAGGACCCGACGTGGCGCCGCTCCGGCGGCGAGCAGAAGGGCCGCGACGGCTGCCGGGTGCCGATCCCGTGGACCGCGACCGGCCCCTCGTACGGGTTCGGGCCCGGCGGCGCCCACCTGCCGCAGCCGGCCTGGTTCGCCGACGTCGCCGTGGACCGCCAGGACGGCGTGGAGGGCTCCACGCTGGAGTTCTACCGGCAGGCCCTGGCCGCCCGCCGCCGGCTGCAGACCACCGAGGACCTGACCTGGGTCCCCTCCCCCGAGGGCGTCGTGACGTTCACCCGCCCGGGTGGCTGGACCGTCCTCACGAACTTCTCCGCCGCGGACGTGGAACTGCCCGCCGGGCGGGTCGTGTTGTGCAGCGGACCGCTGCGGGGGAACCTGGTTCCCCAGGACACCACGGTGTGGCTCGAGGACGAGCCCGCCTGATCCCCCTCCGGGGATCCGCACGACCCGCGCGGGCGACGGTGCCCGCACGGGAACTCGACGGAGGGACCGCTCGTGCCATCGAGAACCAGCCGGAGGACCTTCCTCGGCGCCGCCGCCGCGACGGCCGGTCTGGCCGCCTGCGGCGCGCCCGCGGGGTCGCAGGGCCGGACGACGATCCGGTTGTTCGAGTCCAAGACCGAGGTCATCGAGTACGTCTCGGGCCTGGTGGAGGAGTTCAACGCCTCGCAGAGCGACATCTGGGTCGTCCACGACTCCTCGCAGACGTCGCTGACGGCGCAGTTCGTCCGCGGCGCGCCGCCGGACGTGGGCCTGTTCAACTACAACCTGGAGACCGCCTCGTTCGTCTCCACCGGGGTCCTGGTGGACCTGGCCGGGACCCCCGAGGCCGACAGCGTCGACCCGCAGTACCAGGACCTGGTCGACCAGTTCGCCACCTACCGGGGTGAGACCAGCGTCCTGCCCTACTCGATCACCGCGGCCGGCGTCCTGTACAACAAGGCGCTGTTCGAGCAGAACGGGGTGGCGGTCCCCACCACCTGGTCCGAGCTCGTCACGGCCTGCGAGACGTTCACCGCCAACGGCGTCGTGCCCGTCCAGCTCACCTCCGCCGAGGTGTGGACCCTGGCCCAGGGCCTGTTCGACTACACCACCGGCAGCGCCGCCGACGTCGCCGGGTTCTACGAGGCGCTGAAGTCCGGTGAGGACGTCACGTTCCTGGAGACGTTCGGGGAGGCCGGCCGCAAGATGGTCGAGCTCTCCCGGTACGCCAACCCCGACAACGCCAGCCGCACCTACCCCGACGGCAACCTCGCGTTCGGCCGCGGGGAGGCCGCCATGTACCTGCAGGGGCCGTGGGCCCTCAACGAGGTCTCCAAGGTCGACCCCGACCTGCCGGTGGACACGTTCCCGCTGCCGGCCACCGAGGACCCCGCCGAGGCCCGGACCCGGGTGAACCTCGACCTGTCGCTGTGGATCCCGAAGTCCTCCCCGTACCAGGAGGAGGCCCGCACGTTCGTGTCGTGGCTGATGTCGCCGGACGTCATCGGCCGGTACAACGGCGACAACCTCGCCACGTCGCCGCTCGAGGGCGCCCCGCCGCAGACCGACCCGCGCATGGCCGGCCTGCAGGCCAGCCTCGCCGAGGGCCGCATCTACCAGGGCGCCAACACCTACATCCCGCCCGGCGTCCCCGTGGGGAACTACGTCCAGGACGCCGTGTTCACCGGCGACTCCGACACCATGCTGCGCCGGCTCGACGAGGACTGGGGGCGCCTCGCCGCACGCGACGCGGTCTGATCCCCCCCTCGAGCGACACCCCTCGACGACGACGGAGTCCCGATGGCCACCACCACCCGCACGACCGGCACCGCCGCCGACCGCCTGAGCGTCCAGCGGCGGCCCCGCAAGCGTGTCGACCCCACGTTCTTCCTGTTCCTGCTGCCGACGATCACCCTGTTCACGCTGTTCATCACCGTCCCCGCGCTGCTCGGCGCCGGGGTCAGCCTCACGAACTACATCGGGTTCGGCGACTTCGACGTCGTGGGGTTCTCCAACTTCAAGGTCCTGTTCACCGACCCGAACATCCGCGAGGCCTACGGGTTCACCCTGCTGTTCGCGCTCGTCACGGTGATCCTGACCAACGTCATCGCCCTGCTGCTGGCGCTGGGCCTGAACGCGAAGATCCACGCCAAGACGTTCCTGCGCAGCGTCTTCTTCATCCCGATGGTCGTGTCCGGGATCGTCATCGCCTTCGTGTTCAACTACCTGTTCTCGACGTCGATCCCGCAGCTCTTCGAAGCCGTCCCGGCCCTGCAGACCAGCCTGCTGGCCAACCCGGACTGGGCGTGGTTCGCCGTCGTCATCGTCACCACCTGGCAGGCCGTCCCCGGCGCCATGATCATCTACATCGCCGGGCTGCTCGCCGTGCCCGACGAGGTCTACGAGGCCGCCGCCCTCGACGGTGCGGGGGCCTCGCGGCAGTTCTTCTCGGTCACCCTGCCGCTCATGTGGGGGTACGTGATCATCAACACCGTGCTCGGGTTCAAGGGCTTCCTCAGCACGTACGACATCATCGTGGGCCTCACCGACGGCGGCCCCGGCACCGCGACCCGCAGCGTCTCGATGGTGATCTTCTCCGGGTTCACCAACGGCGACTACTCCTACCAGATGGCCAACGCCCTGGTGTTCTTCGTCCTCACCGTCGTCATCTCGATCCTGCAACTGCAGTTGATCCGTCGCCGAGGGGTGCAGCTCTGATGACCGCGATCGACCCGACCACCATCCCCACCGGCACCCGGACCCACCACGACCTGACCGTCGTGGGCCGCAAACCCCGCAAGGGCTGGGCGCTGACGATCGTGCTGGGGGTCTGCTCCCTCACCGTGCTCGTCCCGCTGTACTTCTCCGTCGCCATGGCCCTGAAGACCCCCGAGGAGGCCGTCGCCGGGTCCGGGTTCGACTTCCCGTGGCCGCTGAACTTCAGCAGCTTCGCCGACGGCTGGACGCTCACCGGGTTCGGCCGCGGCCTGGCGATCTCGGCGGCCATCAGCGCGCTGAGCGTCGTCGGGTGCCTGCTGCTGGCCAGCTGGGCCTCGTACGCCATCGTCCGCAACTGGGAGCACAAGCTGTTCCGGTACTCCTACGTGTACCTGCTCGCCGCGATGTTCATCCCGTTCCCCGTGCTGGCCCTGCCGCAGGTCAAGCTCACCGCGACCCTCGGCCTGGACAACCCCGGCGGCGTGGTGCTGCTGCACATCATGTTCCAGATGTCGTTCAGCGTGCTGCTGTACTCGGCGTTCCTGCGGTCCATCCCCGAGGAGCTGGAGGAGAGCGCCCGCATCGACGGCGCCTCGACGTGGCAGGTGTTCTGGCGCATCGTCTTCCCGCTGCTGGCCCCCATGAACGCGACCGTCGGGATCTTCGCGTTCCTGGCCAGCTGGAACGACTACATGATGCCCTCGCTCATCACCGCCGAGGCCGACATGCAGACGCTGCCGGTGCTGCTGCAGATCTTCCAGCGCGCCTTCAGCACCGACTACAACGTCGCGTTCGCGTCCTACCTCATGGCGATGGCGCCGACGATCCTCGTCTACGTCCTGGCCCAGCGGTGGGTCATGAGCGGCGTCACCCGCGGGGCCATCAAGTAACCCCACCGGGAGCCGCCCCTCCACTCCCCTCGGCGATCAAGGACACAGCTGTCCTTGATCGCGGAGGCTCAGTCCTCGATCGCCGAGGGGAGTGACGGGCGGCGGGGTGGCAGGGCGGGCGGGTACGGTCACCGCATGAGCTCGCACGAGGACCGCGACTGGGTGCACACCGCGGTCCGCGTCGTCCAGGCCGACGCCAACCGCAGCGCCGACACCCACCTGCGGGTGTTCGACCTCCCCGCGGACTGGGGGGTGCGGCTCTACCTCAAGGACGAGTCGACCCACCCCACCGGGTCGCTGAAGCACCGGCTCGCGCGGTCGCTGTTCCTGTTCGGGCTCAGCAACGGCGACATCACCGCCGGGACGACGCTGGTGGAGGCCTCCAGCGGGTCCACGGCCGTGTCGGAGGCCTACTTCGCGCGGCTGCTGGGCCTGGAGTTCGTCGCGGTCGTCCCGGCGCAGACGTCGACCGCCAAGCTCGACCTCATCCGGCGCCAGGGCGGGCGCCTGCACCTCGTCGACGATCCCGGGGAGGTGTACGCCGCCGCGGAGCACCTCGGCGCGCAGGACGGCTGGTTCTACCTCGACCAGTTCGCGATGGCCTCGACCGTCACCGACTGGCGCGGCAACAACAACATCGCCTGCTCGATCTTCGAGCAGCTCGCCCTCGAACCCCACCCGGAGCCGGAGTGGATCGTCGTGGGTGCCGGCACCGGCGGGACGAGCGCGACCATCGGCCGCTACTGCCGGTACGCCCAGCACGCGACGCGGCTCGCGGTCGCCGACCCGGAGGGCTCGGCGTTCGCGCAGGCCTGGCGGACCGGGTCGCGCGAGGTCACCGGCCGCGGCTCGCGCGTCGAGGGCATCGGGCGGCCCCGCGTCGAACCCTCGTTCGTGCCCTCGGTCATCGACGAGGTCTTCACCGTCCCCGACGACGAGTCCGTCGCCGCCATGCGGATCCTGTTCGAGCGCACCGGGATCCGCGCCGGCGCCTCGACCGGCACGAACCTGTCGGTCGCGCTGCGGCTGGTGGACCGGATGCGCCGGGCCGGCCGGGCGGGCTCGGTGGTGACGCTGGTCTGCGACGACGGGAACCGCTACCTCGACACGTACTGGTCCGACGACTGGCTGCGGGCCAAGGGGTTCGACCTGGACGCCGGCCGCGCCGCGGTGGAACCCTTCTTCCCGTGACCCACCCCGCCCCCCGCCCCGTGCACCGCACCGAACTCACCCTGCCCGACGGGCGGACCCTCGGGATCCACGACACGGGCGGGTCCGGGGACGAGGGCGGGGACGTCGTGCTCTGGCACGGCGGGACCCCGAACACGGGGGAACCGCCCGCGCCGTGGCGGGGCACCGACACCCGCTGGATCGGCGTCGACCGCCCCGGCTACGGCCGGTCGCCGCGCACCCCGGGCCGCACCGTCGCCGACGTGGCCGCGGACGTGCGGGCCGTCCTGGACCACCTCGGGATCGCGGCCTGCCGCACGGTCGGGCACTCCGGCGGCGCCCCGCACGCGCTGGCCACCGCGGCGCTGCTGCCCGACCGGGTCACCTCCGTCCTGGCGGTCTCCGGGCCCGCGCCCTTCCCCGCGGACCCCACCGCGGAGGACTGGTTCGCCGGGATGGGCCCGGCCTCGCGCGCCACCCTCGCCCGGGCCGTCGAGGGCCGCGCGGCCCGGGAGGGGTTCGAGGCCGGCCCACCCGACTTCACCGCCGACGACCACGCCGCCCTGGAGGGCCCCTGGGGGTGGTTCGGGACGGTCGTGCGGGAGGCCACCGCGGACGGTGACGGCGGCGCCGTCGACGACGACCTCGCCCTGGTGCGGCCCTGGGGGTTCGACCTCGCCTCGATCACCGTCCCGGTGGTCCTCGTGCACGGCGAGGCCGACCTCGTCGTCCCCGTCGCGCACGCCCACCGGCTGGCCGCGGCGGTCCCGGGGGCCGACCTCGTCCCCGTGCCCGGGGCCGGGCACCTGTCGGTGCTCGTGGAGATCTCGCGCTGAGCCGTCGCCGGTCCGGCGCACGGCCCCCACCGGCGACGGGTGCGGCCCCACGATCGGGGCGTGATCCTCGTGCTGGTCGTCGCGGTGGCCTTCGGCGCGCTCAACGCCCTGCTGGACAGCGCCCCCGGCCCGCTGCACCCGGCCGGCCTCGTGCTCAACGCGGGGTTCGCCTGGGCCGGGCTCGCCGTCCTGGCCGGTGCGCTGCTGCGCACCCCGGCGCGGGCCGCGGTGGGCGGCTGGCTGTCTGGGACGGCGGGGCTGGCGTGCTTCTACGTCGTGGACGCGGCCGTGCGCGACGTGCCGCTGACCGCCTCCGCCGCCCGGTTCCCGTTCTGGGCGGCGGCGGCCCTGGTGTGCTGCCCGCTGCTGGGCCTGGTCGGGACCCGGGTCCGCGGCGCGGGGATCGACGGCCTGCTCGCCCGGCTCGTCGTCCCGGTGGGGGCGCTGGCCGAGGTCCTGCTCCACCCGCCCGGCGGCGCGGCCGTCCGCTGGGGCGTCGGCCTGGCCGCCGTCGGGGCGGGCGCCGTGCTGCTCAGGCGGTGGCGGCCAGCAGCCAGCGGGCGATCTCCTCACCGGCCGCCGCCCCCACCGCGTCGGTGAGCCCGGCCGTCGGGTGCTCCCACCCGGTCCGCAGCAGTTCCCCGTGCCGGGGGCGGCGCGCCGCGCGGGCCGCGACGAGGAGGTCGACGTCCAGCAGCGAGTCCCCCGCCGCGACGAAACCGTCCGCGCCGCAGCGGGACACGACCTCGGCGACCGCGGCGGACTTCGTCAGCGGCCGCGGGACGGCGTACAGCTTGCGGCCCTGCAGCGACACCGTGAAACCCCAGCCGTCGAGCAGCCGGGTCAGTTCCCCCAGCCGGGCCCCCTCCAGCGCCGCGCGCTGACCGTCGCGCAGCACGACGTACCCGAACAACCCCGGCACCTCCCGCACCGACGGCTCGTCGGACCCCGGGACGACGGCGACGAGCTCGCGCGCCAGCCGGGTCAGCGCCGCCAGCACCTCCGGCAGCGGCGCGCACCCCGCCAGCCGCTCGCGCACCACGGCCGCCCACGCGGCGTCGGGCCCGTCCCCCGAGAGGATGACGCCGCCGTTGGCGCACACCGCGAACCGCGGCGGCCGCCCCGGCCAGCGGATCCGCCGGTACTGCTCCACCGTGCGCGTCGTCACCGGCACGAACCGGTCCGAGGCGACGAGGTCGGCGAACAGCGACCACGCCGCGGGCGTCACCCACGAGATCGTCGCGTCGCGGTACTCCTCCACGGGCACCAGCGCCGCGACGTCGGCCTGCGCCGAGCGCGCCGAGAACACCAGCGTCTGGTCCAGGTCGCTGGCCGCGAGGAGCCCCATCAGACGGCCTTCCCGTCCGCGCCGGTGGCCCCGCGGGTGAAGCGCGGGTGGATCAGGCCGATCGCCGAGTACGACAGCCCCGGCACCTCCTCGACCACGACGCCGCGCTGCTGCGCCAGCAGCCGGACGTGGGCCAGGTCGTCGGGGTGGGTCAGCTCGGCCGCCGGCCGGACCAGGACCCGCCACGGGACGCGGCGCAGCAGGACCCGCGTCGTCTCCCCCACCCCGGGTTTGACGAGGTTCACGTCCCCGATGCCGTAGTGCTCGCTGACCCGCTCGACCTCGGCCCAGCCGGTGAACGCGGCGTCCCGGTCCCCCGAGCGCACCGCCTCCACGGCGGCGGGGACCTCGGCGGCGACGTCGTCGAACCAGGAGGTCACCTCGTCGAGGAACCGGTTCGACAGGTCCACCGCGGCGAGGTCGGCGTAGAACTTGGCTCCGTGGAACTGCCCCGGGCCGGTCAGCCGGTCGTTCAGGACGGTGCGCGAGACCAGACCGGACACCGTCGAGTTCAGGCACGCCGAGGGGACCAGGTAGTCCTCGCGGGTCCCGAACGTCCGCACGCACCGCCCCGGGTCGGCCAGCACCGCGAGGTCGTCGCTGAAACCCGGGAACCGGGCCAGCGCCGCGGACAGCTCCCGCACGATGGCGCCCTTGCCGGTCCAGCCGTCCACGAAGACGACCCGCGCCGGGTCGTGGTGCGCCGCGATCCAGGCCAGCGCCACCTCGTCGATCCCCCTGCCGCGCACGATGGACACCGCGACGTGCGGCCAGTGCAGCCCCTGCCGGGCCGCCCACCGCCGCACCAGGACCCCCACCGGCGTGCCGGCCCGCGCCAGCGACGCCAGCAGCAGGTCCTCACCCCGCTCGGCGCGCAGCAGCTCGGCGACCACCCCCACCCCCAGCGCCACCCGGCGGGCCCCGCGCGCGAGCGCGTCGAGGAACAGCCGCTGGTACTCCGGGCTCGGCTGGTACTCCACCGGCAGCGACTCGGCGTAGTGCGCGCCGCCGCTCTGGATCGCCTCCTCGCGCTCCTCGGCGGGGGCCTCCAGCTCGGCGTGCGACAGGTCGGTGAGCAACCAGCTCACCTCGTCCGGCGCGTAGGAGCCGAAGTGCGGTCCCGACAGGGCGGGGGGCAGGTTCACGCGGGATTCCTCACAGGGTTCTTCACGGGTTCTCCACGGGGCCGGTGGGCCAGCGGTCGGCCGGCAGGGTGGCGAGCAGCAACCGCGCGGCGTGCGGGGCCAGCGCGGCCAGCACGCCGTCGGGGGCGTGCAGCGCCGCGGGGTCGGAGGCGGAGTCCACCACGAGCAGCACGACGTCCCACGGGCGGTCGCGGGTGACGTCAGGGGTGACGCCGCGGGTGACGTTGTGGGCGTACCGGACCCCCGGCCCGTCCTGGGCCGGGTCGTGCGAGACGAACGCGACGGACCCGCGGACGGCGTACCCCGGGTCGTCGACGGCCAGCACCGGCGAGCGGGTCGTGGAGGAGAACCGCACCGTCCCGGCGAAGCGCTCCGCCAGCTGGGTCGCCACCGCCAGCGGGGCGTGCATCAGCTCCTCGGTCCCCAGCACCAGGACGTCGGCGCCCGCGGGCAGCTCCGGCAGCAGGTGCCGCACCAGGTCGGCCCCGGTCAGGCGCAGCCCGTGGTCGGGGGCGGTGCCGAAGCGCGCCGTGGTGGGCAGCCCCACGGGCCAGTCGACCCGCACGGGCTCGGCGGCGGCCTCCGGGCGCGCCGACGGCGCGACCGGCTGCACGCGCGCGACGAGCTCGGCGCCGCGCTCCAGGACGTCCGCGGGCAGGTCGACCCCGCCCTCGGCCAGCGCGACGACGTCGATCCGCGCGCCGAGCTCGTCGGCCAGGCCGGCCAGCCGGGTCCGGTCGTCCACCGAGCGCAGGTCCACCAGCCCCGCGACGACGTAGTGCCCGTGCGGGGTCAGGGCGTGCACCGCCCGCAGGGTGTTCGCGACCGTCCGGCCCGTCGACAGCTCGTCGTCGACGAGGACGACCGGCGCCTCGGGGTCGGCGAGCGCCGCCCGGACGGCGGGGTCGGCGGGCAGCAGGCGGTGGCCGGTGGCGTGGGAGTGCTCCTCCTCGAACCCGGCCCAGTCGACCGCACCGGGCACCTCGCGGCGGGTGGAGTGCAGCCCGGCGCAGCCGAGGGCGTCGGCCACGGTCTGCCCCAGGCCGGTGGCCGTCTCGGCGTAGCCGACGACGACGGCGTCGGGGCGGGCCGGGCAGCGCAGCGCGCCGGCCAGGACGGCGCTGGTGGCGACCGGGTCGCCGTCCAGGGCCGCCCGCCAGGTGGCGACGTCGGCGCCGGGGGCGTCGGGGAAGCCCAGGACGGCGGCGACCTGGGCGCCGAGCCGCAGCCCCGCGGCCCGCACGAGGCGCGGGTCGGTGGGCACGTGCTTGCCCAGGACCCGGCTGACCAGCAGGTGGGCGCGGCGGGGGTTGCGCCGCAGGGCCAGCCCGAGCAGGTCGTGGACGTCGAGGCCGTCGACGCCGGGCCCGCCGTGGACGTGGACGCCGAGGCGGTCGGCGACCCACGCCTGCGTCGGCGCCCCCGGGCGGGTGCCCCTCACGAGCCGGTCCCCCGCCGGGCGCGGACGGTGCGCCACGCCTCGTCCTGGGCCTGGAGCAGGTGCGCGTAGGACACGTCCTCGCGGGCGACGCCGAAGGCCCCGGCGCGCAGCAGGACGCGCTCGGCCCAGGCGCGGTGCGGGCCGGCCTCGTTCATCTTGTTGCGGTAGGCCGAGGCCATCGCCCCGCCCCCGGACTGGGCCACGACGTCGCTGGCGTCGGAGTAGTCCTCGTGGGTCACCACCGACGTGGCGTGCACGACGGCGACGTGCGAGGGGTGGATGACGGTCTTGCCCTGCAGGCCGTTGACGCGGTCCAGGACGAGCTCGCGGACCAGGCCGTCGAGGTCGTCGGCGATGAGCTGCTCGCGCAGCTCCTCGGCGCCCTCGGCGAACGGCCCGGCCGACAGGGACGTCCGGAAGACGCGCTCGCCGGAGCTGAAGTGCTCCCAGACGGGCGCGGTGATCGGGTACCCGGTGCCGTCGGCGCGGCCCAGGACGTTGATGACGTCGCCCAGCACGTCCGCCACGACCCGCACGTCCCACACCGTCTGCCCGCGCGGGCGGCGCAGGCCGTAGGCCGCGGACAGGTCGGTGGCCCCGGTGCGGACGGCCAGCACGACGTCGCGGTGGGCGTCGAGGACCTCGCGGATGGCGAACAGCGCCGCGTGGCGGGTGTCGAGGTGGGCGATGTCCCGGCTCTCCAGCACGGGCATCGCCCACAGCCTGCGCCCGGCGCGGTCCGAGGCCGCCTGGACGGCCTGCAGCCACTCCTTGGGCGGGGGCTGCCCGGCGCCGCCGAACTTGGGCACGACGAACCCCAGGAGGCAGTCGAGGCCGACGCCGGCGCGCTCGACGACGTTGAGCAGCTGCTCGGGGCTGCGCGGGCGCACGAACAGCATGAGCGGCGGCCCCTCGGCCCACGCCGGGGTGCGGGCCAGACCGGCCAGCTCCCGGACGAGGACCTCCTCGGCGCGGGCGACGGCGTCGTCGGGGACGGAGTCCTCCAGGCAGGCGACGGCGGACAGGACGCCGCGGCCGACCAGCTTCAGCAGGTCCCCGGCCAGACGCTCGCGCGTCGCCGGGCAGTACAGGGTCGCCCCGAGCGCCACCGCCAGCTCGTCGCGGCCGGCGCCGAGGTCGAGGGGTCGCGGGGGGTGGAGGAACAGCCGCTGGTGCTGCTCGGCGTCGAGGGTGGCGAAGTGCCGCACGTGCGTGGCGCGTCTTACACGTGGGCGGCGACGGCGTCGCGCAGGTCGCGGATGTGCCGGCCGTTGGCGGGCGCGCCGATCGCGGTCATCGCCCAGCCCGGCCCCTCGCGGGTCAGCTTCGCCATGATCTGCGCCGTGTGCGGGCCGGCGTCGGACAGCGCGTAGCGGGCCAGCTCGACCGGGGTCGGCCCGGCGGCGTCGACGAGGCGGCAGACGGCGTTCTGGACCTGGGAGAAGTCCTGGCCGGTGAAGCTGGAGACGACGAAGACGAGCGTGGTCACCGCGGCGGGCACGGCGGGCAGGTCGACGTACACGACCTCGTCGTCGCCCTCGCCCTCGCCGGTGAGGTTGTCCCCGGTGTGCGTGACGGACCCGTCCTTGCTGCGCAGCTGCTGGAACCACACCTCGTCGACGACCTTCCCGGCGGCGTCGAACAGCAGGACGCTGGCGTCGAGGTCGATGTCGACGGCCTTCTTGCGGAACAGGCCCTTGGCCACGGCGTCCCAGCCGAGGCCCATGAAGACGCGGGTGAGCTCACCGCCGCCGGACTTGCTCAGCGACAGCTTCTGGCCCTTGGTGAGACTGACGGCCACGGGTTCTCCTCGGGTGGTGGGTGGGTGGGTGGGTCGGGTCAGGAGGCCCGCGGGATCGTGCCCTCGGCGTTCCAGTCGAGGTCGTCGAACCCGTGGGCGAGCCCGGCCTCGCGGGCCGGGCCGGGGAAGAAGTCGTTCTCGCGGCGCACCACGAGGTCGCCGCCCACGTCGTGCAGGGAGGCGAGCACGCAGGTGCGTGCCCCGGCGGGAGCGCCCTGCGCCCACAGCTGGACGCTGCCGCCGCCGCGGCGGGTGATGCTCAGCCGCGGCGCCAGCCGCTCGTAGTCCGGCGGCCGGGGCCCCACGGCGTAGGCGTAGAAGACCAGCCGGCGCATCAGCCCCAGGTGCGCGGCGTCGCCGAGGACCTCCTCGCCGGCCTGCTCGCTGCGCGCGCCCAGGCGCAGGACCTGCCGGGCGCCGAAGCCGGGGGCCGCGAGCAGGCCGCCGAGGGACTGCAGGGCACCGGAGTGCCGGTCCCGGGTCTGCCAGAAGCACCCCAGGTGCAGGTCCGACGAGCGGTGCAGGCCCGAGGCGGTGACCAGCTGGTCCCACTCCAGGGTGATCCGCAGGGTGCCGGAGCCGCGCTCGGCGGCGGGGATGGTGAGGACGGGGCGCTCGTCGTCCAGGACGACGCGGCGCTCGGCGGCGCGGGCCTGCCCGACGACCGCGGCCGGCGGGGGCGCCGGTGCGGGGGCCGGTGCGGGGGCGGGTCGGGGCGCGGGGGCCGGCGCCGGCCGCGGGGGCCGGGCCGGGGCCGGCCGGGGGTGGAGGTGGTCGGCGAGGGTGCGCGTGCTGCGGCGCGGCACGGGGTGCCCCAGGAAGTTGTGGACCGCCTCCGCCGGCCGCCCGTCCGCCCCGCTCACCCGATGCCCTCCCGATCCCCCGTCCCCGCCCGTCCCCCGACCGCTGCGCCCGTCAGCTGTGCACGGCGTGCGTGTCCACGTGCGCCTCCTCCGGGTGGGCCCGGTTGTAGCGGATGGAGCTGATGAGGGAGGCGACGATGAAGGCCAGGCCGATGAGGCCGGTGACGACCTCGGGGATGTGCACCTCGATGCTCAGGAGCAGGATCACGGCGAGCGCGCCGATGGCCCACAGCGCACCGTTCTCCAGGTACGGGTACTGGGCCAGCGTGCCCTCCTCGACGAGGTGGACGGTCATGGACCGGATGTACATGGCGCCGACCCCCAGGCCGATCGCGATGATGACCGGGTCGGAGGTGATGGCGAACGCGCCGATGACGCCGTCGAAGGAGAACGAGGCGTCCAGCACCTCCAGGTACAGGAACAGGAAGAACGCCGCCTTGCCGGTGGCCTTGGCGGCCGTGGTCGGCCCGCTGCGGACCGGCGTGGCGCCGCCGGTGGCGGCGGTGGCGTCCGCGCCGTCGGGGTGCTCCCCGTGCTCGAGGTGCTCCTCGACGTTGAACAGCTCACCGAGGCCGTTGACGAGCAGGTAGGTCACGATGCCGGCCAGGCCCGAGGCCAGCACGGTGCGGCCGTGGTCGGTCGCGAAGGTCTCGGCGACGATGAGCAGCACGCCGCCGGCCACGATGACCTGGACGTACTCCAGCTTGCCGACCCGCTCCAGCAGGCGCTCCAGCGGCCCGAGCCAGTGGTGCTCCTTCTCCCCGAAGATGAAGTTGAGGAAGAGCATGAGCAGGAACATCCCGCCGAAGGCGGCGATGGTCGGGTGCGCCTGGTTGAGCTCGTACCCGTACGTGCCGGGCGTCTCGGGCTCCCCACCGGCCAGCGCGAGGCGGATGACCTCGGCGGGGCTGAGGCCGGCGGTGACGCAGACCAGCACGATGGGGAAGACCAGGCGCATGCCGAAGACGGCGATGATGATGCCGACGGACAGGAAGATCTTGCGCCAGAAGTCGCTCATCCGTTCGAGGATCGTGGCGTTCACGACCGCGTTGTCGAAGGAGAGGCTGATCTCGAGGATCGACAGGATCAGGACGAGCGCGATGGCCTGGCCGATTCCCAGGTGGGCCGACAGCCCGTACCACGCCGCGAGCACGATGCCCAGGGCCGTCACGGCGAACGACCAGCGGTAGGTCTTGAGGATCACCAGAAACTCTCTTGTCGAGCGGAGCCCCTGCGGGCCTGACGTGCAGCAGGGACGACCTTCTCATCCCGCGCCCGGCGCGCGCACGGGAGAACGCCGCGCGTCGTCCCGGTGGGGACGACGCGCGGCGCGGGGGTGGTGCGGGTCAGACGCTGACGCCGAAGTCGGTCGCGATGCCGCGCAGGCCGTCGGCGTAGCCCTGGCCGACGGCGCGGAACTTCCAGTCGCTGCCGTTGCGGTACAGCTCGCCGAAGACCATCGCGGTCTCGGTGGAGGCGTCCTCGGACAGGTCGTAGCGCGCGACCTCGGTGTTGCCCTCGGCGTTCACGACGCGGATGAAGGCGTTGCGGACCTGGCCGAAGGACTGCTTGCGGGTGTCGGCGTCGTAGATGGCGACGGTGAAGACGACCTTGTCGATCTCCGCGGGGATGCGCGACAGGTCGACGTTGATCTTCTCGTCGTCGCCGTCGCCCTCGCCGGTGCGGTTGTCACCGGTGTGCTCGACCGAGCCCTCGGGCGACTTCAGCTGGTTGAAGAAGACGAAGTAGCCGTCGCTGGGCACCTTGCCGTTGGGGCCGACCATGATGGCCTGCGCGTCGAGGTCGAACTCCGAACCGGTGAACGAGTTCGCGTCCCAGCCCAGGCCGATGACGGCCTTGGTCATCCCCGGCGCTTCCTTCGAGAGGGAGACGTTGCCGCCCTTGCTGAGGCTGACGCCCATGGTGTGTCGCTCCTTCTGCGTGGTTGTGCTGTCGTCGTGGTGTTCCGACGTGCGGTCCAACGATCACCGGCCCCCGGGAGTGCCCGGTCAGTCCCGGGACCCCGAGAACAGGCCGCCGAGCGCGCCCAGACCCTGCTGGTCGGGTTTGGCGCTGTTCTTCACGAGGGCCTTGGCGAAGGCCTCGATGGTGACCGACTGCAGGATGACGCGCCCGTTGCCGCGCAGCGTCGCCAGGGTCAGCCCCTCGCCGCCGAAGACCGCGCTCATGATGCCCTGCCGGTTGAGCCGGCCGACGGTCTCGACGCCGTAGGTGATGCGGTCGTCCCAGGCCACGATGCAGCCGGTGTCGACGCGGATCGTGCCGCCGTAGTCGGCGGGGTTGATGTCGATGAAGTCCCCGGCGCCGGCGATCACCAGAGACCCGCGGCCGGTGAACTTCTCCAGGATGAAGCCCTCCCCGCCCATGACGCCTTGGCCCAGGCCGGAGAAGGCGATGTCGAAGTGGACGCCCGCCTCGGCGGCCACGAAGGCGTCCTTCTCGGCGAACCACGTCGTCGCGCCGTCGAGCTCCAGGACCCGCATCTCGCCGGGCAGGACGCCGGCCAGGCCCAGCAGGCCGTCACCGCCGGGGGTGTGGAAGTGCTGGAAGGCGAAGGACTCCCCCGCCAGCACCCGCTTGCCCGCGTTGGCCGCCCCCCGCAGCAGGCCGCCGAGCCCACCGCCGCCGCCCGGACCGCCGTGCGGGTCGCTGGGGGCCGTCAGCTTCGTCTCCATCACGACGTCGCCGGAGGAGAACAGGAACTTGCCCGCCTCGCAGTAGACCGTCTGGCCGGGTCGCAACGTCACCACGGCCATCTGGGTCGTGGAGCCGACGAGCTGGACGTCGAGCGTCATGGCCCCTTCCTACCGCACCCGGCGACCGCGCGGGAGGGTCGGCGGGGGCCGGTCACAGGTCCAGGTCGCTGCGGCGGAACTTGGTCTCCAGGAACCGGCTCTGCTGCTGCTGGCGGTCCACGTCGGCGGCGTGCACCGCGTCGCGCAGCTGCCGGCAGCCCTCCACGAGCAGGTGCAGCTGGCTGCGCAGCTCCTGCGCCGGGGTGGTGCCGTCGCCGGCCCGGGGCGTGCGGGCGACGTCCGGGGGCAGGGAGAGGTAGTCGTCGACGGTGCGGGGCAGGTGCTCGGCGGCCAGGGTCTCCAGGTCGTGCCGGACCTGCGGGTCCCCGCCGCGCTCGGCGATCCGCAGCAGCAGCGGGCCGAGCAGGTCGGCGACCTCGTGGACGAGCACGACGTCGGTCCGCTCGAAGCGGTCGCTGGTGTCGACGCGCCGCACGGTCGCCACCAGCGCCTTCTCGGCCGCGCTGACCCGCGGGGCGGCGGCCGGGGGCGGTGCGGCGGCGGGCTCGGGGGTCCGCTCCCGGCGCCGGGGCGCGGGCTCGACCGGCAGCGCCGGGACGGCCAGGCCGTACTTGACCGCGCGGCGGTAGTGCCGGCGCAACCGGCGGCGGCGGCGGGCCTCGTTCTCGTAGGCGACGTTCGCGCCGATCCAGGCCCACATCGCCAGGAAGCCGACCCACCACAGGCCCAGCGGCCCGAGCAGGGCGTACAGGACGATCCAGCCGCCCAGCCCGACGAAGCGGAACAGCTGGAACTGCACGTCGGAGACCCAGCCGAGCACCGGCAGGTCCGCCCCCAGGCGCGGTTCGAGGTCCTCGGCCCGCACGACCTCGACCTCGCGGTCGGGCAGCACGACCCGCCGGTGCTCCCCGCCGGGCTCCTCCGGCCGGCTCAGCTCGACGCCCACGGCTCCTCCCCGGCTCTCACAGGTCCAGGTCGCTCTTGCGGAACTTCGCCTCCAGGAACCGGCTCTGCTGCTGCTGCCGGTCCACGTCGCGGGCCAGGACGGCCTCGCGCAGCTGGCGGCAGCCCTCGACGAGCAGCTGCAGCTGGCTGCGCAGCTCGTCGGCCGGGGTCGTCCCGGCCGCGGTGCGGTGCTCGTGGGCGTAGTCGTCGGGCAGGACCAGGTAGTCGTCCACGGTGCGCGGCAGGTGCTCCCCGGCCAGGGTCTCCAGGTCGTGCCGGACCTGCGGGTCGGCCTCGCGCGTGCGCAGCTGCGCCAGCAGCGGCCTCAGCAGGCGGTCGACCTCGCGGACCAGGCCGACCGCCTCGGCGTCCATCCGGCCGCCGGAGGTCTCGGCGCGCACGACGGCGGCGGCCAGCGCGCGCTCGGCCGCGGCCAGCGGGTCCGGCAGCGCCGGTGGGCTCGCCGCCTCCACCGGCGCGGGCTCCCGGCGCCCGGCGCGCCGGCGGTGGCGTTCGAGGCGGCGGGCGCGGCGCTCGGCGGCGTGCCCGGCCCACGGGACGCCCTGGTGCTTGAGGTACCCCATCGCGGCGCCCTGGCTGAACATCAGCGCGAGCGCGAGGCCGATCCACCCTTGAGCGAAGGCGACGATCCAGGCGGCCATCCAGACGGCGTTCGCCAGCCCCATCGCGTGCGGGTTCAGCCCCCGGCCCTGCTCCTGCTGCGGCGGCGCCGAGGGTTCCCGCTTGACGTACGGCGCCGGCGGCGGGGTCGTGCGGGCCGGCGACGCCCCGGTGCGCACCGTGGGCGGCGCGTCGGGGCGTGCGCGCACCCGGCCGTCGTCGCCCTTGCCGAGTTCGACTCCCACGTCGGCCTCCCTACAGGTCCAGGTCCGAGCGCCGGAACTTCGCGTCGAGGAACCGGCCCTGCACCGACAGCTTGCGCGCGTCCTGGTCGTGGACGGCGCGCTGCAGGTCGCGGGAACCCTGCACGAGGAGCTGCAGCTGGTTCACCAGCTCCTCGGCGGGGGTCGCCCCGCCGGGGCCGCGGCTGGTCAGCGCGTAGTCCTCGGGCAGGTCGAGGTAGTGCTCCAGCGCGCCCGGCAGGTACTCGGTGACGATGGCCTCGAGGTTGTGCAGCTCCTCGACCTCGGCCCCGCGGCGGGCGACGTGCGCCAGGAGGGGCCCCAGCACGTCCTCGATCTCGCGCACCGCGGGCACGGCGCCGTCGGGCAGCCGACCGCCGTGCCGCTTGGCGGTGCGGACGACCTCGCCCAGCCGCTGCTGCAGCGCCTCGACCGGGTCGGCCGGCGGCGCCGGCTCCACCGGCGCCGGCGCCGGGGCGGGGGGCAGTTCCTCCCCGGTGAACGCCGCCTTGATCCGCAGCCAGGCCGAGTTCGCCATGATCGAGTGCACCAGTCCCAGTCCCCAGGTCCCGGTGCCGGCCAGGGCACCCAGGACCGTCCACAACGTCGCGTCCGCGGCGATCCCGACGCCGAGGCCGGTCACCGCCCCGCCGAAGAGCACGAAGTACGCGATCGCCGCCAGCACCCACTGCGGGCGGCGGGCCCGCAACCCCATGTAGAGGAACGACAGCCACGGCAGTCCCACGGCCGGGATCGCCAGCCACCAGGAGTTCGCCACCCGCCACGTGCGGCTGCGCAGCCGGCGCGCGACGAGCTCGGGCGGGGCCTGCGCGGCCCCCCGGCGGACGACGTGCCCGTGCACCGCGGCGGGCCGGGCCCGCCGCAGGGACCGCGAGGGTGTCTCGGGAGTCACCGGGGACCCTCGAGGGCCGGGCCCGGGCCGCCCTCACCGTTGCGCGCCCGCTCCAGGTAGGACCGCGAGCGGTGAACCTGGCCCTCGAGGGCGTCGACGGTGCTGGCCATGCTGACGACGGCCTGCTGCTTGAACGTGTCGATGGCGTCCATCGTCGCGAAGACGTTGTCGAAGGCCTTCTGCAGGGTCGCGACGTCCACCGTGGACGAGGACGCCTGCTGGTGGATCTGCCCGGTCTGCTGCTTGAGCATCTCCGAGGTCGACAGGATCATCTGGTTCGTCGTGGTGTTCAGGGCGTTGATCTGGTCCAGGACGAGCTTCTGGTTCGCCAGCGCCTGCGCCACGATGACGGCGGTGCGCAACGCGGCGACCGTCGTGGTCTGGGCGCGGTCCACACCCTTGATGAGCTCGATGTTGTTCTTGCGCACCAGGTCCAGGGCGAGGTAGCCCTGCACGCTGACGGCCAGCTGGGTCAGCAGGTCCTGGTGGCGCTGGCGGATGGGGAACAGCGCGTCGGAGGTCAGCGCGTCCGCGGCCTGCGGGTTCGTCGCGCGCAGCTCGTCGATCTTGGCGACGGTCGCGGCGTCGAGCGCCTTGGCCAGCGTGGCGTACTCGGTGAGCTTGCCCATCGTCGTCCACAGGTTCTGCTTCTCGGACTCGATGGAGGCGTTGTCCTTGCGCAGCTCGTCCTGCCCGCTGGCGAGGGCCTTGATGATGGCGTCGAGCTGGGACTGGGCGTCCTGGTAGCGCTCGAAGTAGCGCTGGATCTTGTTGCCCGCGGGGATGATCCCGAGGATCTTCTTCACGCCCTTGAGGTCGGCGCGGCCGGGGTCGAGGGCGGTGACGGTCTGGCGCAGCTCCAGGAGCGTGTTCGCCACCTTCACCTGGGAGTCGGCGCCGGGCCCGGACGCCTTCTGCCCCTTGGCACCGGCGAGGCTGGACTGCGGGCGCTCCAGCATCCGGTTGGAGACCTGGGCCGAGGAGCGGACCTCCTGCTCGCCCATGCGCGTGATGTCGTCGACCTTCTTCTGGAAGGCGGGGCTGCGCGGGTCCTGGGCGGCGAGGTCGGCGACGAACGCCTGGGCCTTGCGGTTCAGCTCGACCCGGGTCGCCTCGTCCAGCGGGATCATGCCCTCGGCGGTGTCGTCGGCGACGACGGGCACCGGGGCGGGCGGGGTCAGCTGCAGGTCGCTGACCGCCGGGGCCGGCGCGGCCGCGGCCGGCGGGTTCAGCGGCTTGCTCAGGTCCAGCGACTCCGACATCAGGCGGTTCCCCTCGTCCTCGACATGCGATCCACCCGCGCCTCCCCCGGGCGTGCACCGATCCTAGGTCGGGTGCGGTCCGGGGCGTCACGTGCGGTCCCACGATCCTGACCGACCGTGCGGCTGCGGGCATCCACCCCTCGGTGGAGGAACCGGGACGGTCAGTACCCCGGTCGTAGCGGGTCACCCCGGTCGACGTCGGGGCGCTCCCGCGGGTTCCCCGGCCCCCGCCCCCGGCTCAGGGCCGGGCCGGGGCGCGGCGCGGGCTCACCAGTCGTCCTCCTCGCGGTCGCGGCGGTCGTTCTCCTCCGTGCGGGCGTGCGCGCGCGCGAGCGCCTGCTCGGCCTCCTCCCGGCTCGCGTAGGGGCCGAGGAGGTCCTTGGCCTGCCCCTTCCTCTCCAGCTCCTGCACCTGACCGGTGCTCGTGTCGTAGAACCACTGCTTGGCCATGGGGGCATCCTGGCGCGTCGGCGCCCGCGCCGCTCGTCCCGCCGGGGGCCGGCGGCGGGCGACCTAGACTCGTGCCCATGAGCACGGGAACCACCACCGCACCGCTGGGCACGCTCGTGCCGGGCACCACCTCCCCGCGGCGGGCGGTCCCCGCGCAGATCGCCCGGCCCGAGTACGTCGACCGGCCCGCCCCCACGCCCTACACCGGCTCCCACGTCATCGACCCCGAGGGCGTCGAGCGGATCCGCCGCGCCAGCCGGCTGGCCGCGCGGGCGATGGCCCTGGTCGGCGAGCACGTCGTGCCGGGCACGACGACGGACGAGCTGGACCGCATCGGGCACGAGTTCCTCTGCGACCACGGCGCCTACCCCTCCACCCTGGGCTACCGGGGCTTCCCGAAGTCGCTGTGCAGCAGCCTCAACGAGGTCATCTGCCACGGCATCCCGGACTCCACGGTGCTGGCCGACGGCGACATCGTGAACATCGACATCACCGCCTACCTCGACGGCATGCACGGCGACACGAACGCGACGTTCCTGTGCGGGGACGTCGACGAGGAGTCCCGCCTGCTCGTGGAGCGCACGCACGAGGCGACGATGCGCGGCATCAAGGCGGTCGCGCCGGGCCGGGCCGTCAACGTCATCGGCCGCGTCATCGAGAAGTACGCCGCCCGGTTCGGCTACGGCGTGGTGCGCGACTTCACCGGCCACGGGGTCGGGCCGGCGTTCCACTCCGGCCTGGTCGTGCCGCACTACGACGCCGCGCCCCAGCACGGGCTGGTCATGGAGCCGGGCATGGTCTTCACGATCGAGCCGATGCTGACGCTGGGCACCCACGAGTGGGACATGTGGGAGGACGGCTGGACCGTGGTGACGCGGGACCGGAAGCGGACGGCGCAGTTCGAGCACACGATCGTGGTGACCGAGACGGGTGCGGAGATCCTCACGCTCCCCTGACGGCTCCTCGACGGGACCTCGACGGGACCGGCGCAACCGATCGGGGCGCTCGCGCGTTGGACGGGGCGTACGGAACCACCCCGAGCCACCCGAGCCACCCGAGCCACCAGGAGCCCGCCGTGAACGCCCCCGCCCTGTCCCGCCCGAGGAACGGCAAGCTGATCGCCGGCGTGTGCGCCGGCCTGGGCCGCCGCTTCGGCCTGTCGGCCAACGTGGTGCGGCTGCTGTTCCTGCTGTCGTGCGTCCTGCCCGGCCCGCAGGTGCTGGTGTACCTGGCGCTGTGGGTCGTCATGCCGAAGGACACCGGCGGCTACGGCCGCTGACCGGCGGCACCGCGCTCGACGGCGCGGTGGCGTGGCCGCCGCGTCGCGGTCGCCCTAGGCTCCCTGCCGTGAGCGAGACGACCAACGACCCGTCGGCCCGGACCACCAGCGGGGCCCGCCCCCGCACGTCGCGACGGGCGCCGCAGAGCGCCGTGGCGGTGAGGGGGCTGGGCGTCGACATCGGCGGTTCCGGCATCAAGGCCGCGCCGGTGGACCTGGCCGCGGGCGCCTTCTCCGCCGAGCGCGTCCGGCTGGAGACCCCCCAGCCGGCGACCCCCGCCGCGGTGGCGCCCGTGGTGGCCGAGGTGCTGGCCGGTTTCGACGTCCCCGACGACACCCCGGTCGGCATCACGTTCCCGGCGGTGATCCAGCACGGCATCGCCCGCAGCGCGGCGAACGTGGACGACTCCTGGATCGGCACCGACGCCGGGACCCTGTTCTCCGAGACGCTGGGCCGCAAGGTGCTCGTCGTCAACGACGCGGACGCGGCCGGGTTCGCCGAGGTGCAGTTCGGGGCGGCCAAGGGCGTGCGCGGCGTCGTGCTGGTGACGACGCTGGGCACGGGGATCGGCAGCGCGCTGTTCGTCGACGGCAAGCTCGTGCCGAACACCGAGCTGGGTCACCTGGAGATCGACGGGCACGACGCCGAGAAGAAGGCGGCCGACTCCGCGCGCGAGCGGCACGACCTGTCGTGGTCGCAGTGGGCCAAGCGGTTGCAGCGCTACTACTCCCACGTGGAGGACCTGCTGTGGCCGGACCTCATCGTCGTGGGCGGCGGGGTCAGCAAGAAGCACGAGAAGTTCCTGCCGCTGCTGGACCTGCGCACGCCCATCGTGCCGGCGCAGCTGCGCAACGACGCCGGGATCATCGGGGCCGCGTCGCTGGCCTCGGCGCCGGTGTCCTGAGAACGTTCCCCGGCCAGGGCCTTCCGGTACCCGGTCGCGGGGCCCTAGGGTCCGGGCATGACTGACGCGACGCCGCGGCTGGGGTTCGGGCTGTTCGTCCCGCAGGGCTGGAAGCACGACCTCACGCAGGTCGAGCCGGCCCGGCACTGGGACGTCATGAGCGGTCTGGCGCGACGCGCCGACGCCGGGGACGTGTGGGACTCGCTGTGGGTCTTCGACCACTTCCACACCGTCCCCGAGCCGACCGACCAGGCCACCCACGAGGCGTGGAGCCTGATGGCCGCCTTCGCCGCCTCGACGCAGCGCATCCGGCTGGGGCAGATGTGCACCTGCATGAGCTACCGCAACCCGGCCTACCTGGCCAAGGTCGCGACCACCGTGGACGTCGTCTCCGGCGGCCGCGTGGAGATGGGCATCGGCGCCGGCTGGTACGAGCACGAGTGGCGCGCCTACGGGTACGGCTTCCCGTCCGCGGGTGAGCGCATCGCCCGCCTCGACGAGGGCGTGCAGATCATGCGGCAGCTGTGGACCGAGGGGACCTCGACGTTCGAGGGGAAGCACTACCGCACCGACGGCGCCCTGAACCGGCCGCTGCCGCTGCAGGCCGGCGGCATCCCGTTGTGGATCGCCGGCGGCGGGGAGCGCAAGACGCTGCGCACGGCCGCGAAGTACGCCGACTTCACGAACTTCGACGGCACGCTGGAGGGCTTCACGCACAAGTCCGAGGTGCTGCGCGGGCACTGCGAGGACGTCGGCCGGGACTTCTCCACGATCACCCGCTCCGCGGACTACAACGTCGCGATCGGGCGGGACGAGAAGGAGGTCGCCGACCGGGTCGCGGCCCGCCGGGACGTGCTGGCCCGCTACGTGAGCGCCGACGCCGCCGACCGCGAGGTCGCGAGCCTGGGCCCGGCCTCGGCCGGGGTGGGGACCCCGGAGCAGATCGTCGAGAAGCTGCGGCCGCTGGTGGCCGCGGGCCTGGGGTACGCGAACTTCTACTTCCCCGAGATCGCGACGGACACCTCGGGGCTGGAGCTGTTCGAGCGCGAGGTCGTGCCCGCGCTGCGGGGCTGACCCGCCCCGACGATCCGCGGCTGAGGCCCCTCCGGCCTCAGCCGCGGCCGGGGGCCTGCGCGGCGGCGATCGCGCGCACCACACCGGCGAAGACGGGCACGGCCGCCGCCCACAGCAGCGCCGAGACGAGCGTGAACGCCGTCGACGCCTGCTCCAGGCCCTGACCGGACAGCCGCAGCCCCAGGCTGGAGGTCAGCAGACCCGCGAGCCACAGGCCCCACCACAGGTCGGTCCGGGGCGCCGGCACCCGCGGTGCCCGGTGCCGCGAGGCGGTCCACACGTCCGCGACGACCTGGTGCGGCACGAACAGCCAGGCGATCGGGACGATCCACCCGAACCACGCCCACAGCGCGTTCCGGCGGTGCCGGACGGCCGGCGCGAGGCGCTCAGCGTTGGCGCGCGCCCGGGTCAGCCACAGCGCCACGACGACCCAGTTCGCGACGAGCACGGCGAAGGAGGCCAGCCCGGCCAGCAGGGTGACCACGGCGGCGACCAGCGAGGTGCCCGCCGCCACGGAGGCCAGCGCCGCCAGCACGTCGGTGGCCGCGACGACCCCGGCCAGCACGACGGCGGCCTGCCCGAGCCCGGTCAGCGGCCGCAGGCCCGCGACCGCGGGCGCGGGTCCGGGCGCCGGCACCGGGGCGGGACCCCCGAACCGGGCGGTGGGGAGCGTGCCGAACGGCGCGGGCGCCGCGGGCTGCTCGCGGGGGAAGTCGCCGCCGGCGGGGGCGAAGAACGGCACCTCGACGGACGGGCGGGCCCGGTCGTCGCGGAACGGCTGGCCGGTCACGGGGAGTCCTCCTGGTGCGGTGAACGACGGCTGTCGTGACCACTGTGCGTCACCGCGACAGCACGGGGAGGCAGTACGGCGGGCTGCCACCCGCTCGGCCCAAGCACCACCGGCACCGGCGGGCAGCCGCACGGGGCATGCTGGGGTCGTGGCTGGTCAGGAGGTCTGCGCGTTCTGCGCAGCGGGCGGGGACGAGGCGGACGAGGCGGACGTCCAGGTCACCGAGCGGCTGGGCGTGCGCATCGCCGTGTGCGCCGGCTGCCGGGAGCGGTTCGCCGCCCGTCCCGCCGTGCGCCCCGCACCCGTCGTCGAGGCCGCGGACCTGCCGCCCACCCTCGGTCAGCAGACCTCGGCGGTGCTGGAGCACGTGCGCCGGATGCAGCGCCGGGCCGCCGAGCGCCCGTACGTCGAGGAGGACTGCGCGTTCTGCGGGCACGTCGTGCACCGCTACCCCGGCCCCGACGGCGCCCCGGTGCGGCTGGCGAAGGAACCGGTCCTGGCCGCCGGCGTCCCGGCGCAGGAGCGGTGGCGGGTCGAGGGGGGACGGGCCCGGCCGGCCCCGCAGGACGACCCCGAGGACGAGGACGCGGTCGGGGCGCGGGTGCGGCACGAGGTCGTGTGCCCCGAGCACCCCGCCCCCGACAGCCCCCGGCTGCTGCGGATGTGGCGGGCGCACCACCGCCCCCCAGCCACGGACCTCTGACGGACGTCCGACCCGTGCCAGGATCGGTGCGGGGTCCTCGAGGGAAGCAGGTGGGTGCGGTGCCGTTCTCGTTCCGCTGGTCCAAGGCGCTGGGCAAGGGCGTGCGGCTGAACGCCGGCCGGTCCGGGCTGAGCGTGTCCAAGCGCTTCGGCCGGGCGACGGTGTCCTCGACGGGCCGGGTCAGCGTGCGACTGCTGAAGGGGCTGAGCTGGCGCGGGAAGCTGTGGTGACCCGCGCGCGGGGAGGGGGACGAGCCGGCCTGTAAGCCGGATCCTGTACCGCTCCCCGGGGGGAGCGGCGGCGACCATCCCTCTAGGACGTGCGTTGCCGCACGCCTCAAGCGACCTACCCGGCAGCTCGGGCGGGCCGCCCTCGAACGCTGCCTGTCTGGTCTTGCTCCGGGTGGGGTTTACCGAGCCGCGCTGGTCACCCAGCGCGCTGGTGGTCTCTTGCACCACCGTTTCACCCTTACCGCCCCGATCGCTCGGGGAGGCGGTTTCCTTTCTGTGGCACTGTCCCGCGGCTCACGCCGGGTGGCTGTTAGCCACCACCCTGCCCTGTGGAGTCCGGACTTTCCTCGGCGGCCGGGTCACCCCGGCCGACGCGGTCGCCCGGCCGACTCGTCCGCCGGACACCCTAGGCCATCGAGCCCGTACCCTCGTCCCTCGTGCTCGTGCTGCTCCCCCCGTCGGAGACCAAGTGGGCGGGGCCGCCGCGCGGCGCCGCGGTCCGTCTCGACGCGCTGTCCCACCCCGACCTGACGGCCGCGCGCGAGCAGGTCCTCGACGCCCTGGTCGAGGTGTCCGCCCGGCCCGACGCGCCGGAGCTGCTGGGGGTCGGGGCGAGCCTGGGCGACGTCGTGGCCGCCAACACGACGCTGCGGACCCGTCCCGCCGCGCCCGCGGCCCGGGTCTACACCGGCGTCCTCTACGACGCCCTGGACCTGCCGAACCTCCCGGCCGCCGCCGCCCGCCGCGTCCTGGTCTTCTCCGCCCTGTGGGGGGTCCTGCGCCCGGGTGACCGCGTCCCCGGGTACCGCCTCTCGATGGGCACCTCGCTGCCGGGGACCGGTCCGCTGGCGGCCTTCTGGAAGCCGCGGCTGACCGGGGCGCTGGCGCCCGCGGGCGTCGTCGTCGACTGCCGCTCGGCGACGTACGCCGCCGCCTGGACCCCCGACGCGGACACCGCCGCGCGCACCGTCGGGGTGCGGGTCCTGTCCGGCGGCCGGGTCGTCTCGCACGCGGCCAAGCACACCCGCGGCCTGGTCGCCCGGCACCTGCTCACCCGCGCCGGGCGGGCCCCGCGCACCCCCGGCGCCCTGCGGGACGCGGTGCGCGAGGCGTTCCCTGCCGAGCTGCGCGAACCGGCCCGGCGCGGCGGCGCGTGGACCCTCGACGTCGAGGCCCGCTGAGGTGTGGTGGGCGTGCGGGCTCGCCGGAGCCGCCGTCCTGCTCACCGGCCTGCTCGGCGGTGACGACGTCGCGGCCGTGGCGGACCGGGCCGGGCCGGTCCTGGCGTTCCTGGTCGCCGTCACGGTCGTCGCCGAGCTCGCCGACGCCGCCGGGGTCTTCGACGCCGCGGCCCGGCTCGCGGCGCGGGCCGGGCGGGGGCGGACGTGGCGGCTGTGGCTGCTCGTCGTGGCCCTGGGCACCCTCGCCACCGTCGTGCTGTCGCTGGACACCACGGCCGTCCTGCTGACCCCGGTGGTCCTGGCCCTGGCCGCGCAGCTGGGGCTGGACCCGCTGCCGTTCGCGGTGACGACGGTCTGGCTGGCCAACACCGCCTCGCTGCTGCTGCCGGTCTCCAACCTCACGAACCTCATCGCCCTCGACACCCTCGCCGGGTTCGGCGTCCACGGGACGGCCGGGTTCACGGCGCTGTCGTGGGCGCCGGCCCTGGCCGGGCTGGCGGGTGCGGTCCTCGTGCTGGGACTGGCCCACCGGCGGCGGCTGCGCGGCCGGTACGGCGCTCCCCCGCCCGCACCCGGGCGCGACCCGGTGCTGTTCGGCACCGCCACGGTCGTGTGCTGCCTGCTGGCGCCGGCGTTCGTCAGCGGCCTGACCCCCGCGGTCCCGGCGGCCGTGGCGGCCGCGGTCCTGGTCGCGGTCTTCGCCGTCCGGCGGCCCGGGGTGCTGCGGCCCCGGCTGCTGCCCTGGCGCACCGTGGTCCTCGTCAGCGGCCTGTTCCTGGTCGTGGAGGCCGCCCAGGTCCACGGCCTGGAGGACCTGCTGCGCCCGCTGGCCGGGTCCGGGGAGACCTTCGGCGACCTCCTGCGGCTGGCCGGGACGGCCGCGCTGACCGCCAACGTCGCCGACAACCTGCCCGCCTACCTGGCCGTCGAGCCGCTCGCCGGCAGCGCCTCCCGGCTGCTGGCGGTGCTCGTCGGGGTGAACCTGGGGCCGCTGGTCACCCCGTGGGCGTCGCTGGCGACGCTGCTGTGGCTGGACCGCTGCCGGGCCCGCGGGGTGGCGATCTCGCTGCCCCGCTTCGCGCTGCTGGGGCTGGTGGGGGTGGCCGTGTGCGTCCCGGCCGCGACGGCCGCCCTGGCGCTCACGCGCTGAGCAGGCCGGCGACCGCGGTCAGCGTGGGGCTGCCCGGGACCAGGTAGTCGTCGTGGTCGCCGTCGGCGGGGACGGGCAGCCGGTGCGCGCCCGGGGTCGAGGCCGGGTCGCGCCCCAGGCCGAGACCGCCGAGCCGCACGTGCGGGACGAACCGGATCGGGTCGGCCTCCCCCAGCGCGACGTACCGGTCCACGCCAGGCGCCAGCCGCCCGTCGAGGACGCCCGCGCTGGCCAGGTCGACGACGTCGCCCACCCCGTGGTCGTGCCCGTCGGCGAGCGCCGCCGCGCAGACGGCGCTGCCGTAGCTGTGGCAGACCAGGACGACCCGCTGCGCGGAGCCGTGCTCGCGCAGGCTGTCGAGCAGGACGCGCAGCCGGTCGCCGCCGGTGCGGGCCAGGGCGGGCCCGGCGGCGGCGAGCCCGAGACCGCCTGGGCTGACGTAGTCGGCCCAGGCGACGACGGCCGCCTCCGGGGCGCTCGCGGCGAGCGCGGCGGCGCCGGCGCGCAGCGTGCCGCGGTCGAAGGTGGCGAGGTCGGTGCCGACCCCGCCGACGACGACGGCGACGGCCCGGGCGCCGGTCAGGTCGCCGAAGACCTCGGTGACCAGGCCGCGGCCGGTGGTGTCGCGGGTGAGGAACCGCCGGTCGTGCCCGCCGGCCGTCCGGTGCGCGGCGTAGGCGGTGGCGGGGTCGGCGGGCACCGCGGTCGCCGGTGGGGCACCGGCCGGGTCCACCGGCGTCGCGGGGGGCAGCAGGCACGCGACCAGGAGCAGCGGCGCGAGGACGTCGCGGCAGGCGGCGACAAGACCCATGACGGTCTCCCGGGGTTGAGTGGGTTGCCGCGATGCGTTGCGGCGGAACGCTTCCATCCTCGAACCGGGGGGCCGGTGCCCCCAGGGCGCCAGCCCACCCCCTCGTCCTCGTGACGGCCGACCCGCGGGGGTCGTGCCAGCACGAGGGACGCGGTGGGCGCGGGTCGCTACGGTCGGTCCATGGCCGGGACGGGGCGCACCGCACGAGCGCTGCTGCGCGCACCGGTCGCCGCCCGGACGTGGCGCGAGGTCGGCTACCAGGTGCAGGCGCTGCTGCTGGCGCCGGTGGGCCTGCTGGTCGTCGTGCTGCTGCTGCTGGGGGTCGTGCTGTCGCTGACGTTCCTGGGGTTGCCGGTCGTCGCGCTGGCGCTGCGCTGCGCGCGGGGCCTGGTGCGGGTCCACCGCTCGCTGGCCCGCCGCGTGCTGGGGGTGCCGGTGGCCGAGCCGGCGGCGCGGGCGCGGGGGGCGAACCCGGTGGAGGGCCTGGTGCGGGCGCTCACGGACGCGACGGCGTGGACCTCCACGGGCTACCTGCTGCTGCAGGCGCCGCTGGCGGTGCTGGCGACGGCGGCGCCGGTGTACACGGGGGCGCTGTTCGCCGAGGCCGTGCTGGGCCCGGGGACGCCGGTGCTGCCGCAGGTGGTCGCGGTCGCGGTGGTCGTGGCGTTCGGCAGCCCGTGGGTGCTGCGGGGCTGCGTGTGGTTCGAGACGCTGACGCTGCGGGCGGTCTCGGCCGAGCAGGGCGGGGACAGCGAGCGGTTGCGGCGCAGCCGGTCGGCGGTGCTGGAGGGGTCGGCGGCGGCGGTCCGGGCCATCGAGCGGGACCTGCACGACGGCACGCAGGCCCGGCTGACCGCGATCGCGCTGCACGTCGACCTGGCCCGGTCCCGGCTCGCCGAGGACCCGGCCGGGGCCGGGGAGCTGCTGGACGTGGCGCACGCGACGACGCGGGAGGCCATCACCGAGCTGCGCACCATCATCCGCGGCATCCACCCGCCGGCGCTGGACGAGGGGCTGGGGGCGGCGTTGCAGGCGCTGGCCGAGCAGGCCGGGGTGCGGGTGCACCCCCGGATCGAGGTGGGGTCGGCGCGGTTCTCCCCCGCGATCGAGACGATGGCCTACTTCTGCGTGGCGGAGCTGCTGGCCAACGCGACCAAGCACGCCGACGCGGCGAACGCGTGGCTGACGGTGCGGGCGCACCGGCGCCGGCTGGTGCTGGAGGTCCGCGACGACGGCCGCGGCGGGGCCGACCCGGCGCGCGGCAGCGGGTTGCGGGGGCTGCGGGAGCGGATCGCGGCGGTCGACGGGACGTTGCGGCTGGACAGTCCCGCCGGGGCCGGGACGACGGTCCGGCTGGAACTGCCGGTGGCCGCGTGAGCGGGCCGGGCGCGGCGCCGGACGGGGTGCTGGACGTGGTGCTGGCCGAGGACTCGGCGGTGCTGCGCGAGGGGATGGTCCGCCTGGTGGAGCTGCGCGGGCACCGGGTGGTGGCCGCCGTCGGGGACGGTGGGGCGCTGGTGGCGGCGGCCGCCCGGCACCGGCCCGACGTCGTCGTCACGGACGTGCGGATGCCGCCGGGGCACACCGACGAGGGGTTGCGGGCGGCGCTGGAGATCCGCCGGGCGCACCCGGCGACGCCGGTGCTGGTGTTCTCGCAGTACGTGGAGAACCGCATCGCGCGGGACCTGATCGCCCGGTCCCCCGCCGGGTTCGGCTACCTGCTGAAAGACCGGGTGGCGGACTCGGCGGAGTTCCTGCAGGCGCTGGAGCGGGTCGCCGCCGGGGGGACGGCGCTGGACCCGGACGTCGTCGCGCAGCTGGTGCGCCGGGGCCGGGACGCGCTGGCCGAGCTGACCCCGCGGGAGCTGGAGGTGCTGGCGGCGATGGCCGAGGGCCTGTCCAACGCGGCCATCGCGACGCGCCTGGTGGTGGGTGAGCGGGCCGTGGAGAAGCACGTCGCGGGGATCTTCACGACGCTGGACCTGCCGCCGAGCCCGGACGGGAACCGGCGGGTCATGGCGGTGCTGCGGTACCTGGGCCGGGAGTAGTCACAGCTCCCGGTGGTGCTCCTCGAAGGCGTGGCGCATGGCCGACAGGAACCGGTGCACGGTGTCGAGCTCGGCGTCGTCGAACTGCTCCATCATCGCGCCGCTGCGGCGGCCGAGGGGGCCGAAGAACTCCTGGGCCAGCGCCATCCCGGGTTCGCCGTAGCGCAGGAAGACCTTGCGCCGGTCGGTGTCGCCGCGGTCGCGGCGCAGGTGGCCGTGGCGCTCGAGGCGGTCCACGACGCCGGTCGCCGCGCCGGTGGTGACGTCGAGCAGCCCCGCGAGCTCACCGGCGGTCAGCGGTTCGCCGGCGACCTCGCGGCGCATGACGTGGATGAGGGCCTGCAGGTCGGTGGGGTGCAGGCCGTGGCGGGCGGCGAAGGCGTGCGCGATGCGCTCGGAGACGCCGACGAGGTCGCGCAGCTCGTCGACGATCTCCCGCTCGCGGCGGTCGCGGGGGGTGTCACGGGGTCGGTACATGGTCATCGGGTTGCCATCCTACCGCTCGCACGCTACACATCTTAGTCACTGAGACATTTACCTGGAGAGGAAACAATGAGCATCCTGACCGGGCGGATCACCGCGTGGCTGGTCCTGCTGGCCGCCGTGCTGCTCGCCGGCACGGTGAGCGCCGTCAGCGGCAGCGCCCCGGAGGGTTCCTCCGGCAACGGCGGCCCACCGGCCTCCTCGGAGTCCGTGCGCGCCGCCGAGCTGGCCGAACGCCTCCCCGACGACGGCCGCGGCGCCCTGCTCGTCGTGTACTCCCGCGAGGGCTCCCCCCTGACCCCCGCCGACCTCGCGGCCGCCGCCGCGCTCGGCACTCCCGTCCCCGCCGAGGACGGCGAAGTCGCCCTCGTCACCGTCCCCGTGCAGGCCGACGGCACCCGCGAGGAACTGGCCGCCGCCGTCGGCGACGTCCGCGAGCGCGCCCGGCAGGACCTGCCCGCCGGTCTCGTCGTCGAGGTGACCGGCGGACCCGCCTTCGCCGTCGACAGCGCCGACGCCTTCACCGGCGCCAACACCCGCCTGCTGCTCGTGACCGCCGCCGTCGTGGCCCTGCTCCTGCTCGTCACCTACCGCTCCCCCGTCCTGTGGCTCGTGCCGCTGGCCGTCGTCGGCCTCGCCGACCAGGTGACCGTGCGGCTGCTGGAGCTCATCGGCCGCCTCACCGACACCCCCGTGGACCCCTCGGCCACCGGCATCACCAGCGTCCTCGTCTTCGGCGCCGGCACCGACTACGCCCTGCTCCTCATCGCCCGCTACCGCGAGGAGCTGCGCCGCGACCCCGACCGGCGCAGCGCCATGCGCACCGCCCTGCGCGGCGCCGGCCCGGCGATCCTGGCCAGCGCCACCACCGTCGTGCTGGCCCTGCTGACCCTGCAGGCCGCCGTCCTGCCCAGCAGCCGCACCATCGGCCGCGACGCCGCCATCGGCGTCGTCGTCGCCCTGGTCTTCGGCCTGCTCGTCCTGCCCAGCGCGCTGGTCGTCTGCGGCCGCGGGCTGTTCTGGCCGTTCGTGCCGACCGAGGGCTCGGCCGAGCCCACCCGCACCGGGACCTGGTCGCGCATCGCCGGCGCCGTGCTCGCCCGCCCGGTCCGGGTCGTGGCCGGGACCGTGGTCCTGCTGGCGGCCCTGGCCGCCGGGCTCGGCGGGGCCACCCTGGGCCTGTCCCAGACCGAGCAGTTCCGGGTCGCGGCCGAGTCGGCCGACGGGGCCGAGACGCTGGCCCGCGCCTTCCCCGGGGCCGCGGCCGAACCCGCCCGGATCGTCGTGCCCGGTGCGGTCGACCCCGCGCAGGTGGTCGCCGCCGCGCAGGGCGTCGAGGGCATCGGCGCGGCCCGCCCCGGCCGCACCGCCGACGGTCTCACCGAGGTCCTGGCCACCTTCGAGACCGAACCCGGTTCCGCCGCCGGCCGCGAGGTCGTGGAACGGCTGCGCGAGGCCGTGCACGAGGTCGCCCCCGACGCCCTCGTCGGCGGCACCGAGGCGGAGTCGCTGGACAGCCGCACCGCGACCGTGCGCGACCTCCTCGTCGTCACCCCGCTGGTCGTCCTGGTCGTCCTGGTCGTGCTCGTGGTCCTGCTGCGCTCGGTCGTCGCGCCGCTGCTGCTCGTCGCGACCGTGCTGGCCACCTACCTGGCCGCCCTCGGCGCGGCGAACCTGATCTTCACGCAGCTGGCGGGGATGCCCGCCCTGGACAACTCCGTGCCCCTGCTGTCCCTGCTGTTCCTCGTCGCCCTGGGCGTGGACTACAACATCTTCCTCGTCACCCGGATCCGGGAGGAGACCCCGGCCCTGGGCACCCGGGAGGCGACCCGCCTCGGCGTCGCCGTCACCGGCGGGGTCATCACCAGCGCCGGGATCCTGCTCGCCGCGGTGTTCGCCGTCCTGGGGGTGCTGCCGCTCATCGTGCTCACCCAGATCGGCGTCGTCGTCGGGATCGGGGTGCTGCTCGACACGCTGGTCGTGCGGACGGTCCTCGTGCCCGCGCTGTTCGCCCTGCTCGGCCCCCGGGTGTGGTGGCCGAGCAGGCTCGACGCGGGCGCAGGGTCCGGCGAGGGGTCCGGCGAGGGGTCGGGGCGGCACCGGGCTCAGACCCGGTTGACCGCCAGCACCTCCGAGGAGCCGTCGGCCCGGTAGCGCAGCACCGTCCGGGACCCGGGGTCGACGTGGATGCGGCGCTGCATCTGCGCCCCCACCCCCAGCACCGACCGCAGCAGCACCCGCAGCGGGTCGCCGTGGGTCACCAGGACCACGCGCTCGCCGCCCCAGCGCGCCAGCAGCGCGTCGCGGGCGGCGAGCACGCGGCGCTCGACGGTCTGCAGCGACTCGCCCCCGGGTGGGGCCGCCGTCGGCGAGGCGTCCCAGGCGGCGAACTCGCGCGGCCACCGGCGGACGACCTCGGGGGTGGTCAGCCCGTCCCACTCGCCGAAGTCCGTCTCGTCCCACTGCCGGTCCACGTGCACCGGCAGGCCGAGGCGGTCGGCGACGACCTGCGCGGTCTGCTGCGAGCGCCGCATCGTCGAGGACAGGACGACCCCGGCCCCCGCCACCTCCGCGCACTGCGCCGCGGTCCGCGCCTGCGCCAGCCCCAGCTCGGACAGCTCAGGGTCCTGCCCGCGGCGGCCGCACACGCGCCGCTGCTCGGTCAGCTCGGTCGAGCCGTGGCGGACGAGGACCAGCGTCGTCGGCGGGGCGTCCGGGCCGGCCGGCCGGGCGGCGGGGGTCGACGCGGCGGGGGTGGTGGGGGTGGTGGCGCGCTGCCACTGCCTCCCCGCGGCCGCCGCGTCCATCGCCTCGTTCGCCAGCCGGTCGGCGTGGGAGTTCTGCGCCCGCGGGATCCAGGCGAAGTCGACGTGCGGCCCGGCCAGCGACCGGGCCTCCTGCGCGAGGACCCGCATGTCCGCGTGCTTGACCTGCCAGCGCCCGGACATCTGCTCCACGACGAGCTTGGAGTCCATCCGCACCTCGACCCGCGCGTCGGGGTCGACCGCCTGCGCGGCCCGGAGCCCCGCGATCAAGCCCCGGTACTCGGCGACGTTGTTGGTGGCCCGCCCGATCGACTCGGCGACCTCGGCGAGCACCTCCCCGGTCGCGGCGTCCTTGACGACGGCCCCGAAGCCCGCCGGCCCCGGGTTCCCCCGCGAGCCGCCGTCGGCCTCGACGCGCAGGACCCTGCTCACAACCCGGATTCCTCCGTGCGCACCAGGATCCGCCCGCACTCCTCGCAGTGCACGACGTCGTCGGGGGCCGCCTTGCGGATCTCGGCGAGGTCGGAGGCGTTCAGCTCCAGCTGGCAACCGCCGCAGCGGCGCGAGCGCAGCAGCGCGGCCCCGACCCCGCCGCGCGGGGCCCGGACCTTCTCGTACAGGGCCACCAGCGCGTCGTCGATGCCCATGACGATCGCCTGCCGGCGGGCCAGGACGGCCGTCTCCTCCGCGGCGATCTCGGCGAGGGCGGCGTCCCGGCGGGCGGTGACCTCGTCGATCTGCTCGGCGAGCTCGGTGTCGGTGGTCGTCAGCTCGGCGGCGGCGAACTGCACCTGCTCCAGCCGCTCCATGACGGCCAGCTCCTCGTCCTCCAGCACGCCCTGGCGGCGGGCCAGCGACTCCAGCTCGTGCTGCAGGCCCTGCAGGTCCTTGGGCGAGCCGACCCCGGCCTCCAGCCGCTTCGTGTTGCGCTGCGCGCGGTCGCGGACCTGCGCGACGTCGGCCTCGGCCTTGGCGACCTGCCGCTCGACGTCGCCGACGAGCGTGCGGGCCGCGACCAGCACGTCCGCCGACCGGCGGCGCTCCTTCACGAGCCCGTCGAGCTCGGCCTGCTCGGGCAGCGTCGACCGGCGGTGCGCGAGCTGCGCCAGCCGCGTGTCGACGGTCTGCAGGTCCAGCAGACGCTGCTGGTCGATCGCGGGAGCCTTGGGCATCGCCCCGCTCACTCTCCTCGGCTGGGGACGCGCAACGTCCAGGGATCGGTGCGCGTGGTGGACACGTGGGCCTCAACGGTACGGCCGTCCGCGGCGAGCGCGGCCACCAGGCGGTCGGCGCACCCGGCCAGCCAGGGCCACTCGCTCGCCCAGTGCGCCACGTCGACGAGGTACGGGCGGCCGTCCCCGAACGCCGCGCGCTCGCGGGCCTCCGAGGCGGGGTGGTGGCGCAGGTCGGCCGTGACGTACACGTCGGCGCCGCTCGCGCGCACCCGGTCGAACAGGCTGTCGCCGGACCCGCCGCAGACGGCGACGCGGCGCACGAGGGCGTCGGGGTCGCCGGCCAGCCGGACGCCCTGCTCGGTCGCCGGCAGCGCACCCGCCACCCGGTCGGCGAAGTCGCCGAGGCGCTCGGGCGCCGCGAGGTTCCCCACGCGCCCGATGCCCAGGTCGGGCCGGTCCGGCAGCGGGTCGAGCGGGACGAGGTCGTCGAGGTCGAGCACGCGCGCGAGGGCGTCGGAGACCCCCGGGGCTCCGGCGTCGGCGTTGGTGTGGGCGACGTGGATCGCCAGCCCGGCCGTCACGGCCCGGTGCACGACGGCGCCCTTGAACGTCGTGGCCGCCACCGACGTCACCGGCCGCAGCAGCAGGGGGTGGTGCGTGACGAGCAGGTCCGCGCCCGCCGCGACCGCCTCCTCGACGACCTCGGTGGTGGGGTCGACGGCGAAGTGGACCCGCCGCACGGGGGCCGCGGGGTCCCCGCACACGAGCCCGACCGCGTCCCAGGACTGGGCCCACCCGGGCGGGTGCAGGGACTCGAGGACGTCGATGACCTGCCGCAGCGCCGGTGCGTCGGGGACGGAGGGGATCACGGACGCTGACACTAACGGCTACCGTGGTCCCGTCGGGTCGTCAGCGGCCGACGAGGGGCCCGTAGCTCAGTTGGTAGAGCACCGCGTTTACACCGCGGCTGTCGTCGGTTCGAGCCCGGCCGGGCCCACCCGCGGACCGCACCGGCGGCCTGGTCACGGCTCCAGCGCCGCCAGGTGCGCCCGCAGGGGCCGGGGCGCGTCGTGCTCGCCCCGCAGCACCCAGCGCACCCGCCCGTCCTCGACGAGCAGCGACAGCCGCTGCGCGACGCCCCGCTCGTCGTCGAAGGCGCCCAGGGCCCGGCTGACCGCGCCGTGCGGCCAGAAGTCGCTGAGCAGCGGGAACGGGTAGACGCGGTCGTCGGCCCAGGCCCGCAGCGCCGGGACGGGGTCGCACGACAGGGCCGCGAGCTGGACCCCGGCAGCGTCGAACCGGTCGATCTCGAACGCCAGCGCCCCCAGCTCGGCCGTGCAGTGGGTCGAGAACGCCGCCGGGACGCAGACCAGCAGCGCCGGGCCCTGCTCCCACAGCTCGCGCAGCGCCACGCGCTCGCCGTGCTGGTCGGGGACCACGGCGTCGGGGACCGGGAAGGCGTCCCCGACCGCCGGGTTCAGCGGCGCCCGTTCTTCGGCGTCGTCATCCGGGTCCCGGCCCAGTTCGCGCACGCGCTCACGCTGGAGGTGGCGTGCAGACCGGCCGTGGGGGCGGCCTCGTCGATCTCGGAGGCGTTCACGTGGCCCGGCCGGCCCTTCTTCGGGGTCAGCAGCCAGACGATGCCGCCCTCGGCGAGGTTGGTGATGGAGTCGACGAGCGCGTCGACCAGGTCACCGTCGCCCTCCCGGTACCAGCACAGGACGACGTCGGCGACGTCGTCGGCGTCCTCGTCCAGGAGCTCGCTGCCGACGATCTCCTCGACGGCCTGCCGGAAGTCCTCGTCGACCTGCTCGTCCCAGCCGAACTCCTGGACCAGTTGCCCTGACTTGAAGCCCAGCTTGGCCGCTGCAGCAACATCCGCCGCAGGGTCCGCGGTCGCACCCACTGGTGTCCTACCTTCCTCGAGGCCCCCTGGAGGTGGGGACGCTGGTGGTCTTGACCTCCTAGTGGAGCGGAGGAACGGTGTCCTGCGCAAGACGGAGCACCCGCGGGCCGATCACGGACCCTCCGCGCTGCCGGGTCCCCCGCACCGGTGGGAGGCTGTGCAGGTGGCAGTCTCGTCGGTCCGCACGCGCACGACCCGGCTCGACCTGAGCACCGGCGCGCCCCGGGACCGCGCCGACGCCCTGGCCGTCGAGGAACCGCTGCAGCTGGTGGTGGACGGCGAGGAGCTGACCGTCACGATGCGCACCCCCGGGCACGACGTCGAGCTCGCGCTGGGCTTCCTGCACGCCGAGGGGCTGCTGCGCGGGGCCGACGACGTGGTGTCCATGCGGCACTGCGCCACCGGTGAGCAGCCGGCGGCCAGCTCGAACCTGCTGCGGATCGGCGCGCGCCCCGGCTCCCGGCTGGCCGGCCGGCGCGTCGCGCGGCCCTTCACGACGACCTCGGCGTGCGGGGTGTGCGGGTCGGTGAGCGTCGAGGACGTCCTGTCGCGGGTGCCGGCGGCGCTGCACGGCGACGACGTGCGGGTGCCCGTCGACGTGCTGGCCGCCCTGCCGGACGCCCTGCGGGCCGCGCAGCCCGCCTTCGACCGCACCGGGGGCCTGCACGCCGCGGGCCTGTTCGACGCCGGCGGGCGGCTGCTGTGCCTGCGCGAGGACGTGGGCCGGCACAACGCGGTCGACAAGGTCGTGGGCTGGGCGCTGCGCTCGGGGCAGCTCCCGCTGCGCGGGCGGGTCCTCGTCGTCTCCGGCCGCGCCTCCTTCGAGCTGGTCCAGAAGGCCGCGATGGCCGGCGTCCCGGTGCTCGCGGCGGTCTCGGCCCCCTCCTCGCTGGCGGTGTCGCTGGCGCGCGAGGCCGGGATGACGCTGCTCGGCTTCCTGCGGCCCCCGACCGCCAACGTCTACGCGGGCGGGGCACGTCTGGGCCCACCGGCGGGGACCGGGGTGGGTCCGCGTCCGACGTCCGTCCTAACCTGAACCCACCACTGGGTCCGACCCCCGTCCCACCCGGGCGGGACGGGCCCTCGACGAATGCGGGAGGACCACCACCGTGGCCAGACGCGATGAAGCGGGAGCACCCGCCGGCAAGGGCCCCATCCTCAACGGCCTGCCGTCGCAGTTGCCGGACATCGACCCGGAGGAGACGGCCGAGTGGCTGGCCTCCCTCGACGGGATCGTCGACGAGCGCGGCCAGAACCGCGCGCGGTACCTCATGCTGCAGCTGCTGCAGCGGGCCCGCGAGCGCCAGGTCGGCGTCCCCAGCCTCACCGCGACCGACTACATCAACACCATCGGCCCCGAGAGCGAACCGTGGTTCCCCGGGGACGAGGAGGTCGAGCGCCGCTACCGCGCCTGGATCCGCTGGAACGCCGCGGTCATGGTGCACCGCGCCCAGCAGCCCGGCATCGGCGTCGGCGGGCACATCTCGACGTACGCGTCGTCGGCGACGCTGTACGAGGTGGGCTTCAACCACTTCTTCCGCGGCAAGGACCACGCCGGCGGCGGTGACCAGGTCTTCATCCAGGGGCACGCCTCCCCCGGCGTGTACGCCCGCGCCTTCCTCGAGGGCCGGCTGAGCACCGAGCAGCTCGACGGCTTCCGCCAGGAGGTCTCCAAGGCCCCGAACGGGCTGTCGTCCTACCCCCACCCCCGGCTCATGCCGGACTTCTGGGAGTTCCCGACGGTCTCGATGGGCCTGGGCCCGGCGAACGCGATCTACCAGGCGCAGTTCAACAAGTACCTGCACAACCGCGGTTTCAAGGACACCTCGCAGCAGCACGTCTGGGCGTACCTGGGCGACGGCGAGATGGACGAGCCGGAGTCGCGCGGCTTCGCCCAGCTCGCGGCCTACGAGGAGCTGGACAACCTCACGTTCGTCGTGAACTGCAACCTGCAGCGCCTCGACGGGCCGGTGCGCGGCAACGGCAAGATCGTCCAGGAGCTGGAGGCGTTCTTCCGCGGTGCGGGCTGGAACGTCATCAAGGTCCTGTGGGGCCGGGAGTGGGACACGCTGCTGGCCCAGGACCACCAGGGCGCGCTGGTCAACCTCATGAACGCCACCCCCGACGGGGACTACCAGACGTTCAAGGCCGAGAACGGCGCCTTCGTCAAGGAGAACTTCTTCGGCCGCGACCCGCGCACGGCCAAGCTCGTCGAGGGCATGTCCGACGACGAGGTCTGGAACCTCAAGCGCGGCGGCCACGACTACCGCAAGGTCTACGCGGCCTACCAGGCGGCGGTGAACCACACCGGGCAGCCGACGGTGATCCTGGCCAAGACCATCAAGGGCTACGGGCTCGGCCCGCACTTCGCGGGCCGCAACGCGACCCACCAGATGAAGAAGCTCACGCTGGAGGACCTCAAGCTCCTGCGCGACTCGCTGCGGATCCCGATCTCGGACGAGCAGCTGGAGAAGGACCCCTACCGCCCGCCGTACTACCACCCCGGTGACGGCGACGAGGCGATCCAGTACCTGCGCAAGCGCCGCGCCGACCTCGGCGGGCCCGTCCCGCAGCGCCGCGTGCAGCACGCACCGCTGCACCTGCCCGGCGACGACTCGTACAAGATCGCCGCCAAGGGCTCGGGCAAGCAGGAGATCGCCACCACCATGGCGTTCGTCCGGCTCCTGAAGGACCTCATGCGGGACAAGGAGTTCGGCGCGCGCGTCGTGCCCGTCATCCCCGACGAGGCCCGCACGTTCGGGATGGACTCGCTGTTCCCGACGCTGAAGATCTACAACCCGCACGGGCAGAACTACACCTCCGTGGACCGCGAGCTGATGCTCGCCTACAAGGAGTCCGAGCAGGGGCAGATCCTGCACGTGGGCATCAACGAGGGCGGGTCGCTGGCGGCCTTCACCGCGGCCGGGTCGTCGTACGCGACGCACGGCCAGCCGATGGTCCCGATCTACGTCTTCTACTCGATGTTCGGCTTCCAGCGCACCGGTGACGCCATCTGGGCCGCGGCCGACACCATGGCCCGCGGGTTCATGATCGGCGCCACCGCCGGGCGGACGACGCTGACCGGTGAGGGGCTGCAGCACGCCGACGGGCACTCGCTGCTGCTGGCCGCGACGAACCCCGCGGTCGTGTCCTACGACCCGGCGTACGCGTACGAGATCGGGCACATCGTCAAGGACGGCCTGCGCCGCATGTACGGCGAGGACCCCGAGAACCTCATCTACTACCTGACGGTCTACAACGAGCCGATGGTCCAGCCGGCCGAGCCGGAGGGCGTGGACGTCGAGGGGATCCTGCGCGGCATGCACAAGGTCTCGACCGGTGAGGGCGACGGGCCGCGCACCCAGCTGCTCGCCTCCGGCGTGGGTGTGCCGTGGGCGCTGGAGGCGCAGGCGCTGCTGCGCGACGACTTCGGCGTCGTCGCCGACGTGTGGTCGGTCACGAGCTGGAACGAGCTG
Source organism: Kineococcus lubricus (assembly GCF_050871965.1). Lineage (NCBI taxonomy): Bacteria > Bacillati > Actinomycetota > Actinomycetes > Kineosporiales > Kineosporiaceae > Kineococcus > Kineococcus lubricus. The sequence goes on along the minus strand of NZ_JBJLSK010000021.1, from coordinate 443 downwards.
CGCCGCGACGGCCTGGCCTGCGACGAGCACGCCTTCCTCAACCCCGGCGACGACTCGAAGGTCCCCTTCGTGACGCAGAAGCTGAAGGACGCCCCCGGCCCCGTGGTGGCCGTGAGCGACTGGATGCGCCAGGTGCCCGACCAGATCGCGCAGTGGGTCCCGGGCGAGTTCGCCTCCCTGGGGGCCGACGGGTTCGGCCTGTCCGACACCCGCGCAGCGGCCCGCCGGTACTTCCACATCGACGGCCCCTCGGTCGCGGTCCGTGCGCTGGAGATGCTCGCCAAGCGCGGCGAGGTCGACTGGCGGGCGCCGGGTCAGGCGATCGAGAAGTACCAGCTGCACGACGTGCGGGCCGGCCGCAGCGGCAACGCCGGCGGGGAGAGCTGACCGGGCGCTGACCGGCGGCTGACGGCCGCCCGGGGACGGTGGGTCCACCGTCCCCG
>NZ_JBJLSK010000020.1:0-81357 GCF_050871965.1 Kineococcus lubricus | reverse complement strand
CCACCCGGAGAGCGCGGGCGGGGGGGGGGGGCGCGCCCACCGGGCCGCCCCCCCCCCCCCCCCCCGCCCCCCCCCCCCCCCCCCCCCCCCCCCCCCCCTCTCGCTGTCCGGCGGGGAGCTCGGCGCTCCTCAGTCCTCCTGGCCGCCCTCTTCGGCGCCCTGCTCGGTGCCCTCCTCGTCGCCCTGCGGACCGCAGGTGACGGTGGGGGCCGGCTCCGCGGCCGCGGCGACGGCGCTCGTCGCGGCGGCGTCGTCGGACGGGGTGGCCGCGGGGGTGGTCGGGGTGATGGCGGCGTACTCGAAGCACGGCAGCATGACCTGCGCCTCGACCGAGGCCTCCTGGCCGTTGACCGTGAACGTCACGGGCACCGTCTGGCCGGGGACCACGGGCACCTGCGGCACCTGCAGCCAGGCGGCCTGGTCGGCGGTCCCGGGGTCGTCGCCGGTCACGGAGCGCCCGTCGGGGGAGCCGGCCGTCGGGTCCCCGATGTGCAGGGAGGAGTTCTCGGCGAGGCTGAAGGTCTGCGCCGAGGCGGACCCGGCGTCCACGTCGACCGCGACGGAGACGTCGAGCGGCTCGAAGGAGGAGTTCACGAGCACCGCGGACAGCACGCCGGGCTGGTCGACGCCGCTGGAGACGAGCAGGACGTTGCGGATCTTGAGGCCCTCGAGGGTCGTCCCGGCGCCGTCGCTGGGCTCGTAGGGCTTCAGGACGGTGGGCGGGGAGAAGACCGAGCAGCTCGCGACCCCGAGGGCGGCGGCTGCGGTCACGACCGCCAGGGCGGACCGGCGGCGCGCAGAACTTGTCCACCCACCACGGACGAGGGAACGGGTGCGGAGCTTCACGCGTTCAGACTACCGGCAGTCGTAGTCGGGTTCGCAGCGGAGCCCGGCGTCCCGATCACGTGCTGATCACGGTCTCGTCACGACCCGGACGCAGCACACCCGCCGCGGTGAGTGGAGGTCCGGTCACCGTCCGCGACGCCCGGGAGCCGTTGCGCAGCACGCGGATCCGTCGCTGTCAAGCCCCGGCGACGAGCTGACGAGCCTCTGACCTGCGCAAACGCTCTGTTCGGGACTGTTCCGGGCGTCGCTCCCGTGGTAACCTGGATGCAGGGAAAGGGGTCACCTTCTATGGCTTTCACGGTCGGCGAAACGGTCGTCTACCCCCACCACGGGGCAGCACTGATCGAAGAGATCAAGACCCGCACCATCAAGGGTGAGGAGAAGCTGTACCTCGTGCTGAAGGTCGCCCAGGGCGACCTCACCATCGAGGTGCCGGCGGACAACGTGGACCTGGTCGGCGTCCGCGACGTCGTGGGACGCGAAGGGCTCGACCGCGTCTTCTCGGTGCTGCGCACCCCGTACGCGGAGGAGCCGACCAACTGGTCGCGCCGGTACAAGGCCAACCTCGAGAAGCTCGCGTCCGGCGACGTCGTCAAGGTCGCCGAGGTCGTGCGCGACCTGTGGCGCCGCGACCAGGACCGCGGGCTGTCGGCCGGCGAGAAGCGCATGCTCGCCAAGGCGCGGCAGATCCTCGTCTCCGAGCTCGCGCTCGCCGAGAACACGAACGAGGACAAGGCCGAGTCGCTGCTCGACGAGGTCCTGGCCTCCTGAGGTCCGCGCTCGTCGTCCCGGCCGCCGGCCGGGGCGAACGCCTCGGGGCGGACCGCCCCAAGGCTCTCGTCCCCCTCGCGGGGGTCCCGCTGCTCGTGCACGCCCTGCGGCGCGCCACGGCCTCCGGCGTCGTCGACGTCGTGGTCGTGGTCGCGCCCGCAGGTGCGTGCGACGAGGTCCGCGACCTGCTGGCGCCCGTCGTGACGGACGTCGTGGTGGTCGCCGGGGGAGCCGAGCGCCAGGACTCCGTCCGTGCCGGGCTGGCCGTCCTGCCCGACGACGTGGACGTCGTGCTCGTCCACGACGCCGCCCGGTGCCTCACCCCCGCGCCCGTCTTCGCCGCCGTCGTGGCGGCGGTGCGCGCCGGGGCGCCAGGGGTGGTCCCCGTCGTCCCCGTCGCCGACACCGTCAAGCGCGTCGTGGGGGAGCGGGTCGTCGAGACCCTCGACCGCAGCGAGCTGGCCGCCGTGCAGACCCCGCAGGGGTTCTCCGCGCCCGTGCTGAGGGCCGTCCACGACGCGGCGGTGCCCGGAGCGGCCGCCACCGACGACGCCGGGATGCTCGAAGCGCTCGGGCACCCCGTCGTGACCGTGCCGGGCGACGAGCGCGCCTTCAAGGTCACCCGCCCGCTGGACCTCCTGCTGGCCGGAGCCCTCCTCGACCGGGAGGTCGCCCCGTGAACCCGCTGCCGCGCGTCGGGACCGGCGTCGACGTCCACCCCCTGGCCCCCGGACGCCCCTGCTGGGTCGCGGGCCTGCTGTGGCCCGAGGAGGACTCCGGGCCCGAGGGGCACTCCGACGGCGACGTCGCCGCCCACGCCTGCTGCGACGCGCTGTTCGCCGCGGCCGGCCTGGGGGACCTGGGTGCCCACTTCGGCACCTCCCGGCCCGAGTTCGCCGGCACCTCCGGGGCGCGGCTGCTCACCGAGGCCGCCCGCCTGGTCCGGGAGGCCGGGTTCGAGATCGGCAACGTCTCGGTGCAGGTCATCGGCAACCGGCCCAAGATCGGCCGCCGGCGCGCCGAGGCCCAGGAGGCGCTGAGCGCAGCCGTCGGCGCGCCGGTGTCGGTGGCCGGCACGACGACGGACGGGCTCGGCCTCACCGGCCGGGGGGAGGGCATCGCCGCGGTGGCGACCGCCATCGTCGTCGCGCGCTGACCCCCGGGTCCCTCGCGAGCGCCCGCGCTCAGTCCTCCCGGGCCTCGGCCGCCGTCGCCGCCGCAGGCGTCTCCTCCGGCGTGGCCACCCGGCGACGGCGCTTGTTGGACTCCTTCACCTGCGGGTTCTCCGGCTCGTCCGGGACGAGCTCGTGGTGGACGTAGCGCAGGATCACCGTCACGATCGCCGCGACCGGGACGGCCAGCAGGGCACCGGTGATGCCGAACAGGGTGCCGCCGATCGTCACCGACCCGATGACCACGGCCGGGTGCAGGGCCAGCGAGCGCCCCACCAGCAGCGGCTGCAGCACGTTGCCCTCCAGCTGCTGCACGACCAGGACGATGCCCAGCACGACCAGCGCCTGCACCCAGCCCAGCGTCACCAGCGCCACCAGGACGGCCAGCACGCCGGTCACCACGGCGCCGACGATCGGGATGAAGGCCGCGAAGAAGATCGCCACGGCCAGCGGCAGCGCGAACGGCACACCCACGATGGCGAGCCCGACGCCGATGAACACGGCGTCGACCAGCGCCACGGCGGCCTGGGACATGATGTAGCCGTGGATGGCGGCCCAGATCCGCCCCCCCAGGGCGACGGTGTGCCGGTGCGCCTCCGCGCTCATCCAGCGCCGCGACCACGGCACGAGCCGGTCCCCGTCGGAGAGGCAGAAGAAGGCCAGCACGAGCACCAGCAGGAAGGTGATGAGCCCGGAGCCGACGGTCGCCCCCACGGACCCGACGCCACCCACCACGCTGAGCGCGATGGACTGGGCGTTGTTCTGCAGCTCGCTGATGCCCTGGTTGACCAGGTTGCCGACCTCGTCGTCGCCCAGGTTCAGCGGCGGCCCGGCCACCCAGGCCTGGACGCGGTCCAGGCCCTCGACGGCGGAGTCCGCGACCTCCCCGGCCTGACCGGCCACGTTGGGGATGAGAGCGGCGAAGATGCCGACCACCACGGTGATGAGCAGCAGGATCGAGACCAGCGCCGCCAGCGAGCGGGGGAGCACAGCGCGCAGCACCCGCGTCAAGGGCCACAGGATGGCGCTGAGCAGGATCGCCAGCAGCAGCGGCAGGACGAGGGACCAGCCCTTGCCCAGCAGCCACAGCAGCCCGGCGATGCCGACACCGAGCACCAGCAGCCGCAGCGCCCAGCGGGACGCCTCGGTGATCCCCCGCTCCACCACGCGGGTCGGGCGTTCACGGGGGCCGCGGGGCGCGGCGGGGGGCGGGGTGTCCGGCTGATCACTCACGCTGAGGATGCTCTCAGCGATCCGGGCCCCCGGCACCCCGCCGCGCTGGCGGCTCCCGGACGACGGGGTCAGTGCCCCCGGTCGACCCACTCCTGCAGGTGCGGGCTCTCGTCCCCGATGGTGGTGTCCCCGCCGTGGCCGGTGTGGACGCGGGTGTCGGCCGGCAGCTGGAACAGCACGTCGCGGATCGAGTCGACGATCGTCGGGAAGCTGGAGAAGGACCGTCCCGTCGCGCCGGGACCCCCCGCGAACAGCGTGTCGCCGGTGAAGACCGTCGCCAGCTCCGGGGCGTAGAGGCAGACCGCGCCGGGGGTGTGCCCGGGGGTGTGCAGGACGTGCAGGTCGGTCCCGGCCACCGTGACGACCTCGCCGTGGGCCAGGTCCGTCGTCGGCACGCCCGGGTGGGTCAGCTCCCACACCTCGCGGTCGGCCGGGTGCAGCAGGACCGGCACCGGGTGCCCGGGGGTGCTGAACCGCTGCGCCAGGGCCGGAGCGCGGCGGACGTGGTCGTCGTGGGCGTGCGTGCACACCACGGCCAGCAGCCGGCGGTCGCCGATCGCGGCGGCGATCGCGTCGACGTCGTGCGGGGCGTCGACCACGACCACCTCCGAGTCGTCGCCGACGACCCAGACGTTGTTGTCGACGTCGAAGGTCTGTCCGTCGAGGGAGAACGTCCCCGACGTCACCAGGTGCTCGATGCGCGCGCTCAGAAGACCACCACCGAGCGCAGCACGTCACCGGAGGCCATGGTGGCGAACGCCTGCTCGACGTCGTCCAGGCCGATGCGCTCGGAGACGAACGCGTCCAGCGGCAGCCGGCCGTTCGCGTGCAGCTCCAGCAGCTGCGGGAAGTCGCGCTCGGGCAGGCAGTCGCCGTACCAGGACGACTTCAGCGCCCCGCCGCGGCCGAACACGTCCAGCAGCGGGACCTCCAGCTGCATCTGCGGCGTCGGGACGCCGACGAGCACGACCGTGCCGGCCAGGTCGCGGCCGTAGAACGCCTGCCGCCAGGTCTCCGGGCGCCCGACCGCGTCGATGACGACGTCGGCGCCGAAGGAGTCGGTCAGCTCCTGGATCGCCGACACGACCCCGGCCTCGTCCAGACTCCTGCTGTTGATCGTGTGGGTGGCGCCCAGCTGCCGGGCCCGGGCGAGCTTGCGGTCGTCGAGGTCGATCGCGATGACGCGCCGGGCCCCGGCCAGGACCGCCCCGGCCACGGCCGCGCAGCCGACGCCGCCGCAGCCGATGACGGCCACGGTGTCGCCGCGCTGCACCGGGGCGGTGTTCACCGCCGCGCCGATGCCGGCCATCACCCCGCAGCCCAGCAGGCCCGCCACGGCCGGGTCCACCGACGGGTCGACCTTGGTGGCTTGACCGGCCGCGACGAGGGTCTTGGCGGCGAAGGCCCCGATGCCCAGGGCGGGGGTGAGCTCGGTGCCGTCGGTCAGCGTCATCTTCTGCGTGGCGTTGCGGGTGGCGAAGCAGTACTGCGGGCGGCCGCGCTTGCAGGCCCGGCACTGCCCGCACACCGCGCGCCAGTTCAGGACGACGGTGTCGCCGACGGCGACGTCCGTGACGCCCTCGCCGATCGCCGAGACGGTGCCGGCGGCCTCGTGGCCCAGCAGGAAGGGGTAGTCGTCGGTGATGCCGCCCTCGCGGTAGTGCAGGTCGGTGTGGCACACCCCGCACGCGGCGACGTCCACGACGACCTCACCGGCGATCGGTTCGGGCACGACGATGTCGACGGTCTCGACGGGGGCGCCCTCGGCGCGCGAGATCACTGCGGGAACGGTCCAGGCCATGGTCGGACCCTAACGACGACCGCGGACACCGGCCACGCCCCGGTAGCCTGGAGCCCGTGACCCTCCACCTGCACGACAGCGCCGCCGGCGCGGTGCGCGAGTTCGCGCCGCTCGTCCCCGGGCAGGTCGGCATCTACGTCTGCGGCGCCACGCCGCAGGGGTCGCCCCACCTCGGGCACGTGCGCGCCCAGGTCGCCTTCGACGTGCTGCGCCGCTGGCTGGAGCGGTCCGGGCTGCGCGTGACGATGGTGCGCAACGTCACCGACATCGACGACAAGATCCTCGCCAAGGCCGCCGAGGCGGGGGTGGAGTGGTGGGCCCACGCCTACCGCTTCGAGCGCGAGTTCTCCGCCGCCTACGACGCCCTGGGCGTCCTGCCCGCGACCGTCGAACCGCGCGCGACCGGGCACGTGCCGGAGATGGTCGAGCTCATCGCCCGGCTCGTCGACCGGGGGCACGCCTACCCGGCGGCCGACGGTTCCGGCGACGTCTACTTCGACGTCCGCTCGTGGCCGGCCTACGGCGAGCTGACCCACCAGAAGCTCGACGACATGGAACCGGCCACCGACGCCGACCCGCGCGGCAAGCGCGACCCGCGCGACTTCGCGCTGTGGAAGGGGGCGAAACCGGGCGAGCCGGCCACGGCCTCCTGGGACACCCCGTGGGGCCGGGGCCGCCCGGGCTGGCACCTGGAGTGCTCGGCGATGGCCGGCCGCTACCTCGGGCCGCGGTTCGACGTCCACGGCGGTGGCCTGGACCTGCGCTTCCCGCACCACGAGAACGAGCAGGCGCAGTCGCGCGCCGCGGGCGGGGAGTTCGCGAACTTCTGGCTGCACAACTACTTCGTGACGATGTCGGGCGAGAAGATGAGCAAGTCGCTCGGCAACGTCCTGGGCATCCCGCACCTGCTGCGCAGCCACCGGGCCGTCGTGCTGCGGTACTACCTCGTCTCCGGGCACTACCGCACGCACCTGGAGTTCTCCGAGAACTCCCTCGTGGAGGCAGAGGCGGCGTACTCCCGGCTGGAGGGTTTCGTCCGCCGGGCCGCCGAGCGGCTGGGCGGGCCCGGGGAGGCCGGGGACGTCCCGGACCGGTTCGCGCAGGCCATGGACGACGACCTGGCGACACCGGCGGCCCTGGCCGTCCTGCACGACACCGTGCGGACCGGCAACTCCGCGCTCGCCGCCGGGGACGACGCGGCGCTGCGCGCGGCGCTGGGCGCGGTCCGCGGCGGGCTCGACGTGCTGGGACTGGACCCGTTCGCGCACCCCTGGGTGTCGCAGGCGGCGGGGGCCGACGGCTCCCGCGCCGCGCTGGACGTGCTCGTGCGCGCCCGGCTGGAGGACCGCGCGGCCGCCCGCGCCGCCAGGGACTTCGCGACCGCGGACGCGGTGCGCGACTCCCTGAAGTCCGCGGGCATCGTGATCGAAGACACCCCCACCGGCGCACGGTGGGTCCTGGAAGGTGAGCAGTAGTGGCAGGCAACTCCCAGCGCCGCGGCGCGGTCAGCAAGGGCAAGAAGGGTCCGACCGGCGGCAGCGGCGGGAAGAACCGCCGGAGCCTGGAGGGCAAGGGGCCGACGCCGAAGGCGAGCGACCGCCCCTACCACCCGGCGGCGAAGGCGGCCAAGAAGGCCGCCCACCGCTCGGCGACCGCCAACGCCCGGCCGGGGGCCCGTCCGCCGGTGCGGCGCAAGGCGTCCGGTGAGACGGAGTGGATCGCCGGCCGGAACTCCATCGTCGAGGCGCTGCGGGCCGAGCTGCCCATCACGGGCATCTACGTGGCCTCGCGCATCGACGCCGACGAGCGCGTGAAGGAGATCCTGGCGGCGGCCGGGAACCGGGGGATCCCGCTGCTGGAGGCCTCCCGGCAGGACCTCGACCGGTTCACCGAGAACGCGGTCCACCAGGGTGTCGCGGCGAGCGTGCCGCCGTACGCCTACAAGCACCCGATGGACCTGCTCGACGCGGCCGCCGACTCCGGTCGCCCGGCGCTCGTCGTGGCGCTCGACGGCGTCACCGACCCGCGCAACCTGGGTGCGGTCGTGCGTTCGGTGGCGGCCTTCGGCGGGCACGGCGTCGTCGTGCCCGAGCGGCGGGCGGCGGGGATGACCGCCTCGGCGTGGAAGACGTCGGCCGGGGCGGCCGCGCGCGTGCCCGTCGCGCGGGCGACGAACCTGACCCGCGCCATCGAGGAGTACCAGAAGGCCGGGTTGTTCGTGGTGGGCCTGGACGCCGAGGGCGACGTGGACCTGCCGGACCTGCAGCTGGCCGACGGCCCGCTCGTCGTGGTCGTGGGCGCCGAGGGCGCCGGGTTGTCCCGGCTGGTGCGCGAGACGTGCGACCAGGTCGTGAGCATCCCGATGGCCGGGGCGGTGGAGTCGCTGAACGCGGGTGTCGCGGCGGGCATCGCGCTGTACGAGGTCGCGCGGCACCGGTGAGCCTCGACGTCTTCGTGACGCGGTACGTGGACGGGGGCGAGGTCCGGCTGGACCCCGCCGCCGTCCGCGCGGTGCTGGAGCCGGTCGCCTCCGAACGCGACCGGCAGCACTCGTTCCTGCGGGTGGGGGACGAGGACGACGCGCTGGACGTGTACGGCTGGGACGGTTCGGACGACCCGCTGGAGTCGCTGCTGGTCGAGATCGAGGGGGAGCGGTGGCGGGGGACGGTCCTGGACCTCGCCCGGGCCGCGGGGGCCGCTCTCGTCCTGGAGTCCGGTCCGGTGGCCGTCCCCGACGCGGGGCTGCTGGCGCACCTGTCGCCGGAGCTGCGCGCCGGGGCGGTCGTGGTGACCTCCGTCGAGGAGTTCTCGGCCTTCCTGGCCGGGTGACCGCGGACCGTCATGTTGTTTAAGCGACAACTATCTGGTACCCTGTCCCGATGACCGACGAGACGCCCCGCTGGCTCGACCCCGACGAGCGGCGGGTCTGGCTGCGGCTCAGCGCCCTGATGGAGCTCCTGCCCGCCGCGCTCGACGCGCAGCTGCAACGGGACGCCGACCTCACCAAGACCGCGTACCTCACCCTCGCCATGCTGTCCGAGGAACCCACCCGCAGCCTGCGCATGAGCGAGCTCGGGGCCCGGTCCAACGCCAGCCCCTCCCGCATCTCCCACGTCGTGTCGCGGCTGGAGAAGGACGGGTGGGTCCGCCGGGAGAAGAGCCCCAGCGACGGCCGCGGCCAGGTCGCGATCCTCACCGACGCCGGCTACGAGAAGGTCGTGGCCTGCGCCCCCGGCCACGTCGAGCGCGTCCGGGCCCTCGTCTTCGACCCGCTCGCCCGGGCCGACCTCGCCGAGCTCGACGCCATCATGGTGAAACTGCTCGACGTGCTCGACCCGGACGCGAAGTTCGCCGCGACGGCCCTGGCCCGCGAGGTCTGAGCCGGGGCCGGCGCGGCCTCAGACGTGGTCGCGCCAGGAGTGCCGCGGCTCGTACCCCAGCACCCGCCGCGCCTTGTCGATCGACAGCAGGGTCTCGTGCTCGCCCAGTTCCCGGCGCACCTCGACCCCCGGGAAGACCTCGGCCATCAGCGACGCCGAGGACCGCGACATCACCGTGTCGGCGTTCGCGACGATGCACACCTCGACGCCCGGTCCCCGGCGCTGCAACGCCAGCCGCACCGCCTGGGCGCCGTCGCGGGCGTCGACGTACCCCCACAGGTTCCACTTCCGCAGCGCCGGGTCGTGGTCGAAGGACGGGAACCGCGCGTAGTCCTCGACGTGCATGACGTTCGAGAACCGCAGGCCCGTCATCGTCAGCGACGGCTCCCAGCGGCAGAAGTGCTGCGCCATCTCCTCCTCGAGGGACTTCACCAGCGAGTACGTCGACTCCGGCCGGACGCGGTACTCCTCGTCCAGCGGCGCGTACGGCGGGGGAGCGGCCTCGAAGGGCAGCCCGAGCACCGTCTCGCTCGAGGCCCACACCACGTTGCGCACCCCGGCGGCCCGCGCGGCGTCGAACACGTTCCACGTCGCCGTCGCGTTGTTCCGGAACGTCACGCCGTTCGGCGCCAGCCCCGGGGCCGGGATCGCCCCGAGGTGCACGACGCCGGCGAACGGGCCGCCGCGCTCCTCGGTGCGCCCGGCCACCGCCTCCGTCACGGCGCCGTGGTCGGTCAGGTCGATCCGCACGAACTGCGCGTCGTCGCCCTCCACCAGCCCTGGCGGCGGCACCTGGTCCAGGGCCAGCACCCGGTAGTCGTGGTCGAGCAGGTCCCGCAGCACGACGCGGCCCAGCTTCCCGGCCGCACCGGTCAGCACCACGCGGGGTTTGTCGTCGGACACCAGCGTCCTCCAGGGATCGGGGGTGGGAGGGTCAGCGCGAACCGTCAGTACAGGTCGCGGTCGATCACGGGCAGGGCCTGGGTGTCGACCCCCAGCACCGCCCGCTCGTCGGGTTTGCTCGGCAGCACCCCCACGACGTAGGAGTTCACCGCCTCCTCCAGGCCGACGTCGCGCGCGGCCTGCTCGGACAGGTACCAGCGGTGCTCCAGCACCTCGTGGAACAGCTCCGCCGCCTCGAGCTTGCCGCGCATCTCCCGCGGCACCGCGCGCTGCACGGGCTCGAAGACGTCCGCGACCCAGTCGTGGGCGACGATCTCCTCGTCCTCGCCCTGCCGGCCGTTGGCCGCCGTGTAGGAGTCGAGGTCGTTGAGCAGCCGGCGGGCCTGGTTCTCCTCGGCGTCCAGGCCGGTGAGCCGCAGCAGGCGGCGCGAGTGGTGGCCCGCGTCGACGACCTTCGGCTCGATCCGGACCGTCGTGCCGTCGATGTCGGTCGTGATGGCCAGTTCGCCGACGTCGAAGCCGAGCTCGTTGAGGCGGCGGATGCGGGCCTCGACGCGCCAGCGGTCGCCCCGCTCGAACGACTCCGGTTCGGTGAGCTCGGCCCACAGCGCGTGGTAGCGGGAGACGATGCGGTCGGCGATCGCCAGCACCTCGTCCATGTCCGCGTCCAGGGCCTCGGAGGCCACGACGTCCATCAGCTCGCCGGCGATGTTCGTGCGGGCCAGGTCCACGTCGTACTCGCGCTGCCCGGTGGACAGCTCGTCGTACAGCTCACCGGTCTCGGCGTCCACCAGGTACGCGGCGAACGCCCCCGCGTCGCGGCGGAACAGGGCGTTGGACAGCGACACGTCGCCCCAGTAGAAGCCCGTGAGGTGCAGCTTGACCAGGAGCACCGCGAGGGCGTCGACGGCGCGCTTGGCGGTGTCCGGGCGCAGCGTCTGGCTGTAGAGGGCGCGGTAGGGCAGCGAGTACTGCAGGTGCCGCGTGATGAGCACGGCGTTCAGGGGCTCACCGTCGCGGCCCACCCGGCCGGTGATGACGGCGACGGGCGCGACCGACGGCACCTCCAGCCGGTTCAGCAGCCGCAGCATCCGGTACTCCCGGTGCGCGATGGGCGCGTTCGTCTCCTTGACCGCCAGGACGCGGCTCCCGAGCTTGACGAACCGCACGATGTGCCGCGAGATCCCCCGCGGCAGGGCCGCCAGGTGCTTCTCGGGCCACTCCTCCAGCGGGACCTCCCACGGCAGGTCGAGCAGTTCGGGGTAGGGGCGGGAGGCGGTGATCTGCAGCGACGCCGCCGTCGGGGTGCTCACGGTTCCATCCTCTCAGGGCCGCACGCGCGGAAGGCCGCCGCTCCCCGCGGGGAGCGACGGCCTTCCGGTGACGGGGACGTCAGGCGCCCAGGCGCTGACCGCTGTTCACGTCGAACAGGTGCACGTGGCCCTGCTTCGGCGTGAAGTGGACGGTCGAGCCCTTCTCCGGGGGGCGACGGCCGTCGACGCGTGCGATGACCTGGTGCGACTCGCCGCCGGGCTGGGCCAGCGAACCGTAGATGTAGGCGTCGGCGCCGAGCTCCTCGACGACCTCGACCTGCACCGGCAGACCCGACGTCGACAGCTCCAGGTCCTCCGGCCGGACGCCCAGGGTGACCTGGTTGCCGGTGCCGGTGAGCAGCTGGCGCTCCACCGGGTGCACCGTGTCGCCGAAGCGCACGCCGCCGTCGGTCGCGTCCAGCGTCAGCAGGTTCATGGCGGGGGAGCCGATGAACCCGGCGACGAAGACGTTGTTCGGGTGGTCGTACATGCGGCGGGGGGTGTCGACCTGCTGCAGCAGCCCGTCCTTGAGGACCGCGACGCGGTCACCCATCGTCATGGCCTCGGTCTGGTCGTGGGTGACGTAGACCGTGGTGACGCCCAGGCGGCGCTGGAGGGAGGCGATCTGCGTGCGGGTCTGGACGCGCAGCTTGGCGTCCAGGTTCGACAGCGGCTCGTCCATGAGGAACACCTGCGGCTGGCGGACGATCGCGCGGCCCATGGCCACGCGCTGACGCTGACCGCCGGACAGGGCCTTGGGCTTGCGGGTCAGGTACTGCTCGAGGTCGAGGATCTTCGCGGCCTCCTGCACGCGGCGCTTGATCTCGTCCTTCGGGGTGCCGGCGATCTTGAGGGCGAAGCCCATGTTGTCGGCGACCGTCATGTGCGGGTACAGCGCGTAGTTCTGGAACACCATCGCGATGTCGCGGTCCTTCGGGGGAACCGTCGTGACGTCGCGGTCACCGATGAGGATGCGTCCGCCGTTGACGTCCTCGAGACCGGCGAGCATGCGCAGGGAGGTGGACTTGCCGCAGCCGGAGGGGCCGACGAGGACGAGGAACTCGCCGTCCTCCACGTGCAGGTCCAGGGCGTCCACCGCGGGCTTGTCGCCGCCGGGGTAGATGCGCGTCGCCTTGTCGAACGTGACCGTAGCCATCGTCAGGTTCCTTCCACCGGCAGGTACGTGCCGGACGATCCGTCGTGGAATGGGTGTCTTCAGTTGTCCTCAGCGTCGCTGCCGGAGGCGTCGCGGCGCTGCGGTGCTCGGATCATGCACGACGAACCGGGCCGGGGCAAGGGCCCGCTCCGGGATGTTCGCGGGCCCACCCGGTGTTGCACCCGGCAGGACGTCGCGACGACGTGGCGTCCGGGGGACAGCCGGCGCCCTCGTCGTCGGCTCCCTCGACCGTGGAGGACACTGGACCCGTGGACCTGGAAGAGACCAAGCTGCCCGGCGTCGGGCTGCGGCACGACTTCACCACCGCGCGCGGCCGGCGCGTCGGCGTCGTCTCCACGCGGGGCGGCGAGCGCGAGCTGCTCGTCTACTCCCAGGACGACCCCGACGCCTGCCACGCCGTCGTCGACCTCGACGCCGACGAGGCCGAGGTGCTGGCCGAGCTGCTCGGCCAGCCCCGCGTCATCGAGCGCCTGGCCCGGCTGCGCGAGCAGATCGAGGGACTGGCCACCGAGGGCATCTACCTGGAGGACGGTTCGCCGTTCGTCGGCCGGACCCTCGGCGACGCCGCGATCCGCAGCCGGACCGGCGCCTCCGTCGTCGCGCTCGTGCGCGACGGCGAGGTCGTGCCCTCGCCCGCGCCGTCCCAGCGGTTCCGCTCCGGTGACAAGATCGTCGTCGTGGGCACCCAGGAGGGGGTCCGCGCCACCGCGGAGCTGCTGAGCCAGGGCTGACCCCGCCGCACGACCCCGGCACGACCCCGGCACGACCCGGCACGACTCGGAAGGACGGAACTCGACAGGTGCACGCCGCTGCTCTGCTCATCGAGCTCGGCGCGGTCATCTTCGGGCTCGGTCTCGTCGGTCGCCTCGCCGGACGCCTGGGGATCTCCCCGGTCCCGCTCTACCTGCTCGCCGGGCTCGCCTTCGGCGCCGGCGGGGTCGTCCCGCTGAACGCCCCCGAGGAGTTCCTGGAGGCCGCGTCCCAGATCGGCGTGGTCATGCTGCTGCTCCTGCTGGGCCTGGAGTACTCCGCCGGGGACCTGCTGGGCAACCTGCGCCGGCAGGCCCCCGTCGGCGTCCTCGACCTGCTCCTCAACGGGCTGCCGGGCGCGGCGTTCGGGCTGCTCATGGGGTTCGGCCCCGTGGGGGCGCTGGCCATGTTCGGCATCACGGCCGTCAGCTCCTCCGGCATCGTCGCGAAGGTGCTCGCCGACCTCGGGCGCCTGGGCAACCGCGAGACGCCCTCCATCCTGGGGATCCTCGTCCTGGAGGACCTCGGGATGGCCGTCTACCTGCCCGTCCTCACCGCGGTCCTGGCCGCCTCGGGGGTGTGGGAGGCGACCGGTTCGGTGCTCATCGCGCTGGCCTGCCTGGCCGTCGCCCTCGTCGTCGCGCTGCGCTGGGGGTCGGTCGTCTCCCGGTTCGTCTCGGCCGGGTCCAGCGAGGTCACCCTGCTGCGCGTCCTGGGGCTGGCGCTGCTCGTCGCCGGGGTCGCCGAGCAGCTGCACGTCTCCGCCGCCGTCGGCGCGTTCCTGCTGGGGATCAGCCTGTCCAACGACCTCGAGGAGGAGACCCACCACCGCCTCGAACCGCTGCGGGACCTGTTCGCCGCCGTGTTCTTCGTGTCGTTCGGCCTGTCCACCGACCCCAGCTCGCTGCCGCCGGTGCTGCTGCCGGCCCTCGTCCTGGTGGTCATCGGCGTCGTCACGAAGCTCGTCACGGGCTGGTTCGCCGCCCGCCGCGCCGGCATCGCCGTGCCCGGCCGGATCCGCGCCGGGGCCGCGCTCATCCCGCGCGGTGAGTTCTCCATCGTCATCGCCGGCCTGGCCACCGCCGCCGGCGTCGACCCGCGGCTCGCGGCGCTCGCGGCCGCCTACGTCCTGGTGATGGCCGTCCTGGGGCCCGTGCTGGCCCGGTTCGCCGACCCGTGGGCGCGCGCGTACGTGCGCCGACAGCGCGAGCGGGCGGCCACCACGGCCCGCTGACGGCAGCGGGGTCACGGCACCGCGGCCAGCGCTCCCGCGGTGAGGCGGGGGATGGGGTCGTAGGCGCGCTGGTCGTGGGCGGGGACGAGGTGCACCCGGTCGGCCAGGGCGATGACGCGCGCGAGGTCGCGGCGCACCCCGGACGGTTCGCTGTCGGCCAGCGCCCGCACCAGCGCGGGCCGCTCGGCGCGGCGGGTGATGCCCTCCAGCTGCCACGTGAGGTCGCCGATGAAGGCGAACCGCCGGCCGGAGGCGACGGTCACGAAGACCACGACCGACCCGGGGGTGTGCCCGGCGGCCGGGACGAGGACGACGGACCCGTCGCCGTGGACGTCGTGGCTGGCGTCGAACCCCGCGTGGGCGGGCCCGTCGAAGGCGTACTCGCGGTGCTCGTGCCCGCCGGTGACGAGGGAGAAGACCCGGTCGTCGCGGGCGCGCTCGGCGTGCTGCCGCTCACCGGGGGCCGTCCACACCGGCACGTCCAGGGAGTCCAGCCCGCTGACGTGGTCCCAGTGGGAGTGGGTGAGCACCACGCCGAGCAGTCCCCGCAGGTCGTAGCCGGCGGCGTCGAGCTGCTGGCGGGCGGTGGCGCCCAGCCGGTGGGGTGAGCGGCGGTAGCCGGGCAGCGTCCGGACGTGCTGGGCCGCGCCGGCTCCGAAGCCGGCGTCGATCAGCAGGTCGCCGGCGGGGTGGCGCACGAGCACGGCGGTCGCGGCGAAGTCGCGCCGGTCCCGCCAGCGTCCGCCGCGGAAGGCGAGGGCGGCCCGGGTGGCGTAGCTGCCGGTGGGCAGCTGGAAGACCGCGGTGCCCGCGGGCGGGGTGGCGGGGGGCAGGGGGCCGGGGAACGCCGGCACGTCGAGGCGAGTCATGTGAACAGAGTGCCCACTACTGAACGATGCGTCCAGTAGTAGGAAGGATGATGCCGTTGTCTACGCTCCGGGGATGGACACCGACCCCCCGGCCGCCCTGGACCCCCGCATCGTCCGCACTCACCGGGACGTCGTGCGGGCCACCGCGGACCTCCTCCTCGACGGCGGGTGGGACGCCGTGACCCACGCCGAGGTGGCGCGCCGGTCCGGCTACTCCAAGGCCACCGTCTACGCCCACTGGCCGACCCGGTTCGACCTCGTCCGCGCCTCCATCGAGCGGATCTGCGACGAGGCCGACCACCCGGCGGCCACGGGGGACCTGCGCGCCGACCTGCGCGCGTCCCTGCTCGACTTCGCGCACGACCTGTCCGCGGGGCGCCTGGACCGCCTCCTGGCCGGTGTGCTCGAGCACGCCGACCACGGCCCTGCGGTGGCGGACCTGAGGCTGCGGCTCTACGAGACCGGCACGCGCGCCCTGCGCGCCGTCCTGACCGCGCACCTGCGACCCGCCGACGTCGACCCCGTCCTCGTCCTGCTCACCGGCGCGGTCCTCGTCCACGTCTCCTACGCCGGGGGGACCGCCACCCCCGCCTTCGTCGACGACCTCGTCGACCGCGTGGTGCCCCCAGGCACCTGAGGGGCGGGGGCGTTCACGCTGCGCGCGGGCGACGCCGGGGGGATGCTGCACGGGGACCAGCGGGTCCCGCGCACCCCCAGCGACCGCACCGTGGAGCCGATGCTCACCTTCGTCCTGTTCTCCCTCGCCGGCTTCAGCGCCCTGGTGGCGGCCCTGCTGCCCCGGATCGTGCACTCGCTGCCGGTCAGCCTGCCCATGGCCTTCCTGGCCGGAGGGGTGGCGCTCGGCTTCGTCCCCGGGCTGCCCACGGTCGACCCGGTCGAGCACTCCACCGCCACCCAGCACGTCACCGAGATCGTCGTGATCATCTCCCTCATGGGGGCGGGCCTGGCCCTGGACCGGCCCATCGGCTGGGGGGCGTGGCGATCGACCTGGCGCCTCATCGTCGTCGCGATGCCCCTGACCATCGCCCTGGTGGCCCTGGGCGCCCACCTGCTGGCCGGGTTGCCGCTGGTGGCGGCCCTGCTGCTGGGAGCGGTGCTGGCCCCCACCGACCCCGTCCTGGCCAGCGACGTGCAGGTCGGCGAACCCAGCGACGAGGAGGGCGCCGAGGACGAGGTGCGGTTCGCCCTGACCAGCGAGGCCGGGCTCAACGACGGCGCGGCGTTCCCGGTCGTCCACCTGGCCGTCGCGCTGGCCGCCGCCGGCGCGGCCGTCGGCTGGTCCGACGTGGGGCACTGGGCCCTGGAGGACGTCCTGCTGCGCGGGGTCGTCGGCGTGGTGGGCGGGCTCGTCATCGGCAAGGTGCTCGGTGCGCTGTTCTTCCGCTCCCCGCTGCCGTCCCTGCGGCTGGCCGACCAGGCCGAGGGGTTCACGGCGCTGGCCGTGACGTTCCTGGCCTACGGCCTGACCGAACTGGCCCACGGGTACGGCTTCGTCGCCGTGTTCATCGCGGCCTGCACCATCCGGTCGGCCGAGCGCGCCCACGGGGCGCACAAGGTCGCCCACAGCTTCGTCGAGCAGATCGAGCGGATGCTCACCTCGTGGGTGCTGCTGCTGCTCGGGGCGGCCCTGTCCGACGGGCTGCTCGCGGCCCTGACCTGGCAGGGCGCCCTCGTCGGCGTCCTGCTCATCGTCGTGATCCGCCCGCTGGTCGGGTGGGTGAGCCTGCTGGGCACCCCCGGCGGCCACCGCGAACGGCTCATCATCGGCGTCTTCGGCGTCCGCGGCATCGGGTCGCTGTTCTACCTGTCCTACGCCCTGGCCGAGGAGGGGACGTTCCCGGCCGACCCGCTGTGGGCGGTCGTCGGGTTCACCATCGCGCTGTCGGTGGTGGTGCACGGGCTCACGGCCACCCCGCTGGTGCGGCGGCTGGACGCCGCCCGGTTCCGGGCGGCGCCCACCGACGGGGCCGCGGACGTCGCACGCACCCACCTGTGAGCCGCCCGGCGCGGGCCGGTCGCGGGGCTACCGGGCGCGCAGGTCCGCCAGCCGCCCGAGCAGCGCCGCCACCTCGTCCGGGTCCGCGACCCGCAGCGCGGCCCGCGTCCCGCCCTCGCCGACCTTCACGGTGACGTCCCCCGCGGCCGGGTCCAGCGCCGCGAAACCGTCCTCGTCCGTCACGTCGTCCCCGGCGAAGAACACCGCCTCGACCGCCGCGCCCCGGCCCGACAGCCGCTCCCGCAGCCGGCGGATCCCGCCGCCCTTGCCGAGCGCGACCGCGCCGAGCTCGACGACCTCCTTGCCGCGCAGCGCGTGCACCCCGTCCCAGCGGGCCGGGCCGGCCAGCGCCGCCTCCGTCGCGGCCGCCGCGTCCGGCCGCGAGGCCCGCCGCGTGTGCAGCACCGCCGACATCGGCTTGCGCTCCACGTGCACCCCGTCGCGGCCCGCGGCGATCGCGTCGAGCGCCGCCCCCAGCCGGCCCAGCAGCTCCTGCTGGGCGGGCGTCAGCGACTGCCCGCCCGCGGCGCCCTCCAGCGAGCTCTGCGTCCCGTGACCGCCCACCAGGACGACCCCGTCCGCCGGGCTCGCGCAGGCGCGCAGGTCCTCCAGGTCGCGCCCGGAGACCAGCGCCACGTCGGTCGTGGCGACCAGCCGCTCCAGGGCCGCCGAGGCCGCCGGCGTCGGGCGGGCCGCCGACGGGTCGTCGACCAGCGGGGAGAGCACCCCGTCGAAGTCGAGGGCGACCAGGACCCGCCCGCGGGCCGCGAAACGGGCCAGGGCCTCCTCGACGGCGGGGGCCAGGGGAGCGGTCACGCCTGCGCCGCCGTCCGGGGGTGCTCGGCCAGGGCCTGCAGGAACGAGGCCGCCCACCGCTGCACGTCGTGGTCGGCCACCCGCCGCCGCAGCGACCGCATCCGGCGGCCCGCCTCCCGCGGCGACATCCGCAGCGCCCGCACGATCGCCGCCTTCAGCCCGTCGATGTCGTGCGGGTTCACCATCAGCGCCTGGCCGAGCTCGTCGGCGGCCCCGGTGAACTCGCTCAGCACCAGCACCCCGCGCTCGTCGTGCCGCGAGGCGACGTACTCCTTCGCGACGAGGTTCATGCCGTCGCGCAGCGCCGTCACCAGCATCACGTCGGCGGCCAGGAACAGCGCCGCCATCTCCTCCTTGCCGTAGGAGTGGTGCAGGTAGTGCACGGCGGTGTTCTTGATGGTCCCGTGCGTGCCGTTGATCCGGCCCACCGTGACCTCCACGTCCTGGCGCAGCTGGATGTACTGCTCGACCCGCTCGCGCGAGGGTGTCGCCACCTGGATCAGCGCGGCCTCCTCGACACTCACCTCGCCGTCGTCGAGCAGCTCCTCGAACGCCTTCAGCCGGTGCAGGATCCCCTTGGTGTAGTCGAGCCGGTCCACCCCCAGCAGCACGTGCTCGGGGTTGCCCAGGTCGCGCCGGATCTCCGCCGCGCGCGCCTTGACGTCCTCGCGCTGAGCCAGCTCGTCGAGGGTCCCGTAGTCGATGGAGATGGGGAACGAGGCCGCCCGCACCTCCCGGCCGCCCTCGCCGTCCAGGCGGATCCGGCCCGCGCGCGCCGGCAGGTTCGAGGCCCGGCGGCACGCGCGGGTGAAGTTGCTGGCGTCCGCGGTGCGCTGGAAACCCACCAGGTCCGCGCCCAGCAGGCCGTCGATGATCGCCTTGCGCCACGGCAGCTGGGCGAAGATCTCGAACGGCGGGAACGGGATGTGGTTGAAGAACCCGATCTGCAGGTCCGGCCGCTGGTCGCGCAGCATCCGCGGCACCAGCTGCAACTGGTAGTCCTGCACCCACACCGTGGCGCCCTCGGCGGCCTGCTGCGCCGCGGCCACCGCGAACCGCTCGTTGACGCGCACGTACGCCTCCCACCAGCTGCGGTGGTAACCCGGCGCGACGATGACGTCGTGGTACAGCGGCCACAGGGTGCCGTTGGAGAACCCCTCGTAGTAGTCCTCCACCTCCTCCTCCGACAACCCGATCGGCACGCACCGCACGCCCTCGGCGTCGAAGGGTTCCGGCGGCTCGCCGGGGGAACCGGCCCACCCGACCCACGCCCCGTCCTCGCGCTGCATCACCGGCTCCAGGGCCGTCACCAGGCCGCCGGGGCTGCGCCGCCACGACGTCGACCCGTCGGGCTCCTCCACGCGGTCGACGGGGAGCCGGTTGGCCACCACCACCAGGTCGTAGTCGCCGGCCATCGGGGGTTCCTCCTCGGGTTGGTGTCACCCGGACCCTACCCAGGGCGCCCGCGGCGCACCCGCCGTGATCGTGATCACGACCGTGTGAAGAGGCCGTGCGCACTCGGGGAGCGGGCCGGTCCTGCCGTACCGTGGGGGCGTGGTCACCCCCTTCCCGCAGTCCGGCGGCGACGCGCGGACCCGCGCCGTCGAGACCGGTGCGGGTGGTGCCCCGGACCTGCGGGTGGCGCACACCCCCGCCCAGACGTGGCGACCGCACGCGTACGCCCCCTCGCCCGGCGACAGGCTCGGCCCGTACCGGCTCGACCGCGAGGTCGGCCAGGGCGGCATGGGCATCGTCTACCTCGGCCTCGACGACGAGCACCGCGCCGTCGCCATCAAGGTCCTCAAACCGCACATCGCCGCCGACCCGCAGGCCCGCCAGCGGCTGGCCCGCGAGGTCGCCACCCTCGAGCGCGTCCGCTCCCCGCGCGTGGCCGAGGTCATCGCCGCCGACGTCGACGGCCAGTGGCCCCACCTGGTGACCCGCTACGTGCCCGGCCCCCCGCTGGAGCACGTCGTCCAGACCCGCGGCCCGTTGCGCGGCAGCCGGTTGCGCGACCTCGGGCACGGCCTGGCCGAGGCCCTGGAGGCCATCCACGCCGCCGGCGTCGTCCACCGCGACCTCAAGCCCAGCAACGTCCTGCTCCTGGACGGGCGCCCCGTCGTCATCGACTTCGGCATCGCCCACGTCGCCGACGACGTCCGCCTCACCTCCACCGGCCTGGTGATGGGCACCCCCGGGTACCTCTCGCCCGAGGTCGTCGCCGGCGGGCTCGTCTCCCCGGCCACCGACTGGTGGGGCTGGGCCGCGACCGTCGCCTTCGCCGCCAGCGGCCGCCCCCCGTTCGGCACCGGGCCCATGGAGGTCGT
The DNA here is from genome assembly GCF_050871965.1 of Kineococcus lubricus. Lineage (NCBI taxonomy): Bacteria > Bacillati > Actinomycetota > Actinomycetes > Kineosporiales > Kineosporiaceae > Kineococcus > Kineococcus lubricus. The sequence continues at coordinate 60,748 of NZ_JBJLSK010000020.1, read as the reverse complement.
CCTCGACCGCGTCCGGCGCGCCGACGTGGACCTGTCCGAGGTCCCCGCCGACCTGCGCGGCCCGATCCTCGCCGCGCTCGCGGTCAACCCCGCGCACCGGCCGCACCCGCAGGCCCTGCTGCGCGCCCTGGACGGGGCGACGACGGGCCCGCAGGCCCAGGCCGACCCGGCCGCCCGCACCACGGCCGTGCCCGCGGGCCCCGCGCAGCCGTCGCCGGACCGGCAGGACCGGTCGCGCTTCGAGTCCCTCATCGCCGACGAGACGACCAGCCTGCCGCCGGTGCCCCCGGCGGAGGTCACGAGCGTGCTGCCGCCGGTGCGCACGGCCCCGCCGACGGCGCCGTTCGCGCAGCCGCCCGCCGACCGCCGCCCGCCGGTCCAGCAGGCCCCGCCCGGCTGGATCCCGCGCGCCCCCGGCCCCGGGCCGGCACCGGTGGCGCACCCGTTCCCGACGGCCGCTCAACCGGTCGGGCAGCCGGCCGGGCAGGAGCCCGTGCGGCGCGGCACGAGCGGCGAGCCCGCGCGCCCGCAGCGGTCCTGGACGATCCTCGCGGCGCTGCTGGCCCTCGTCGGCGTCTTCGCGGTCGCCCCGGCCACCGGGGTGGTCCTGGCCCTGGTGGGCGGGACCGTCGCGCGCACGGTCGACCGCGTCGCGGCCGGGTTGTTCCGCCGCCGCTGGGAGGCCGGTCCCCGCTCGACCGACGCCCTGGCCGTGGGTGCGGCCACGCCGTGGCACGCGTTCCGGGCCGCCGTGTCGACGGTCGTCGCCGGGATCGTCCCGCTGCTGGTGGGGGTGAGCGTGACGTTCATCCTCGGCACGTTCGGCCGGGACGTGGTGGGCGGCTACGAGAGCCCGGTGGTGATGGCCCTCAGCGGCCTGGCCGGCACGCTCGTCGCCTGGCACGGGCCGGGGGGCCGGTCGCTGCAGCGGGGGACCCGGACGGCCATCCGCAGCGCGCTGCGCGGCGACCGCGAGACGGGGGTCGCGGTCGGGGTCCTGCTGCTCGTCGCCTTCGCGGCCCTCGTGATGGTCCTGAGCGGGGAGGCGGTGGACTGGCGTCCGCTCACCTCCTCCCCGCTGACCTGGCTCAGCTGAGGACGTCCCGCCCCGCCTGCGCCAGCTCCTGCGCGCGCGGACCGTCGGCGGCCCCGTCGGCGACGACGACGGCGTAGCGGAACCGCAGCGTCGAGCCCGCCGCGAACGGCAGCTCCTCGGAGAAGAACGGCGCCGGGCAGACGGCCGCGAACTGCTCGCTGCGGACGAACCACTGCGGCGGGTGCCGCGGGTTGTCGGTGGCGTCGACGAACACCAGGCTGGACGCGGCGTCGGCCTCGTCGTGCCGGCCGGTGAAACCCATCCAGGCCGCGCGCTGCCCGCGCAGCTCGTCACCGCCGCTGCCCTGGGGGGCCAGGACGGTGCCGTCGGTGAACGAGCGCGGCCCGCGCCAGAACAGCCCGCCGTACCCGGCGTTGTCCCGCCCGGCGGTCGTGGGGCTGCCGATGGCGATGTCGGCCCCGCTGACGTTCTCCATGGCGGTGCTGAACGTCAGCGCCCAGGTGGTGTCGTCGACGAGCCGGAAACCCAGCGAGCGCTCCTCGGCGACGACCTTCTCCCCGCGCTGGGTGGTCCACTCCAGGCGGTGGGTGAACTCCAGGCCGTCGGCGGCGCCCTCGGTCGCCGAGGTCACCTCGACGGTGTCCATCGAGCCGTCGTTCTCCAGCTGCCGGTAGCCCTCGCCGCGCACGAACGTCGGGCCGCCCCAGAAGTTGTCCGGGCCCAGGTGCGGCAGCGACCAGGTGATCCCCTTGTGCCACACGTGGTCCCACGGCCGGTACAGCGAGACGAGGTGGCCGGCGCGGGTGCGCAGCGGGTGCAGGTACGGGCGGGGGGACTCCAGCTGGGCGACGTCGCTGACGTAGTGGTAGCGGGCGAGCTCCACCACGCCGTCGCCGACGCGGTACTCGCCGGTGCCGGGTTCGTGCCGGCCGTGCAGGGTGCTCACCGCCACACCGCCCCCGTCCCGTCCATCGCGGCGTGGAACGGGTCGCCGGGCTGGATCTGCCCGCGGCGCACCGCCTCGCCGGTGAACGCCGACCGGTACACGGCGGCGACGAGTTCGAGGGTGGCGCGGGCCTCGCGCAGCGGCACCGGTGGGGCGGCGCCGTCGTCGAGGGCGTCGAGGACGGCGCGGAACTGCGCCGCGTGGCTGGAGGGGACGCCCTGCGGCGCCCGCGACCACGCCTTCTCGACGTCGTCCTCGTGGCCGGGGGCGGCGGTGACGCGGAAGTCCTCGTCGCGGTAGCCGTACAGGTGGTTCAGCTCGACGCTGGCGTGCTCGAGGTCGAACCGCATCGTCGTGGTCTCCCGCACCGACACCACGGAGTTCACGACGCTCGCCAGCGCGCCGTCGGCGAACCGCACGGTGGCGACGGAGACCTCCTCGGTCTCGGTCGGCCGCGAACCCCGGGCGGCCATCGCGCTGACCTCCTGCCAGGGCCCGAGGACGCTGAGCAGGACGTCGACCTGGTGGATGCCGTGGCCCATCGTCGGGCCGCCGCCCTCGAGGGCGAAGGTGCCGCGCCACGGGACCTGGAAGTAGGCGTCGGGGCGGTACCACTGGGTCAGGCAGGTCGCCACGAGGGGGCGGCCCAGGGAGGAGTCCTCCACGATGGAGCGCAGCCGCTGGACGCCGGAGCCGAACCGGTGCTGGGACACGACGGCCACCGACCCCGTCCCGGCGGCCTCGGCGGCCAGCAGCCGGTCGGTCTCGGCCAGCGAGAGCGCGACGGGTTTCTCCACGACGACGGTCGCCCCGGCGGCGAGGGCCTGCTCGGCCAGCGGCACGTGCGCCGACGGCGGGGTGCAGACGTGGACGAGGTCGACGTTCCCGTCGGCCAGCACGGCGGCGAGGTCGCCCGCCGTGCGCGGCACGTCCCACTCGCGCGCGAACGTGCCGACCCGGTCGGGGTCGACGTCGACCGCGGCGACGACCTCGACGCGGTCGGACAGGGTGCGCAACGCCTTGGCGTGCTCCTGGGCGATGCCGCCGGTTCCGACGACGACGGCTCTGCGACGCATGCGTGCCTCCTCAGGCGGTCTCGACGGACTGGGTGAGCTCGTCGACCAGCGCCTCGGCGGCGGCCGGCGGCTGCTGCTTGCCGAACAGGACGTCCGAGCCGTAGCGGCGCACGATCTCCTCGATGCCCGAGGCCCCGGCCGGGGCCGAGGGCGGTGTCTCGGCGACGACGTCGGCGAGGGAGTCGGTGTAGGCGACGGCGATCTTGTCGGTCTCGGACAGCTTCGGGGTGATCTGCTCGCGGATGGTGGTGTTCGCCGGGATGCCGCGCTCGGTGAGCATGAGGTCGGCCACGCCGGGGTCGCTGACCAGGTGGCTGAGGAACGTCGCGGCCGCCTCGGGGTTCTTGGAGCGGGCCGAGACCGACCAGAACATGCCGGGCTTGTAGTAGAGCCCGGGGGCGCCGCCGACGGTCTGGGTCGGGGGTCGCAGCAGCTGCAGCGGCTGCCCGCTGGCCTTGGTCAGCGCGGTGACCTGGGTGGCCCACATGGGGCTGAAGGCGTTGAGGTTCAGCGCCATGCCGTTCTGGTCCAGGGCCGCGGTGGCCCGTTCCATCGCCACCGACACCGGGGTCGCGGCGCCGGAGGCGACCAGGCCCAGGTTGTACTCCCACCAGTCGACGAGCTGGGCGGTCTCCAGCACGACCTTCCCGTCCTCGTCGTAGAGGGCGCCGCCGTTCTGCTTGCACCACAGCTGCAGCCCGGCCTCGTCGATGCCGCCGGTGCCGCAGCCGTAGACGTTGGGCAGGCCGGCGGCGGTGATCCCCGCCGACAGCTTCTCGTAGTCGTCCCAGGTCCAGGCGGTGTCGTCGGGCAGCTGCAGGCCGGCCTGGGTGACGATGCCGGGGTTGGTGACCATCGCCAGGGGGACGATGCCGGTGACCAGGCCGAGCAGGCCGTCGGGGGTCTGGCCGGTCTGCAGGGCGGACTCCTCGATCCCGGAGGTGTCCAGGCCCTCCAGCTCCGACAGGTCCAGGAGGGCCCCGCGGTCGCCGTAGGAGCGCAGGTAGATGGCGTCCATCTGGAACACGTCGGGGGCGTCGTTGGCCGCGGTCTGGGTGGCGATCTTGTCCCAGTACCCGGACCACTCGGCGAACTCGCCCTTGACGACGATGCCGGACTGGGAGGCGTTGAAGTCGTCGATGATCTTCTGGGTGTACTGGTGGCGGGCGTCCGAGCCCCACCAGGCGAACCGCAGGGTGACCGGCCCCGAACTGCTGGACCCGCTGCCCCCGCCGCAGGCGGCGAGCGTGGCGGCGGTGCCCAGGGCGGCGCCGGAGGCGAGGACGGTGCGTCGGGCGAGGGTGCTCATGCGGATTCCACCGAGTTCGTGAGTTCGTCGACCAGGCCGCGGGCCGCGTCCTGGGGGGTCTGCTTGCCGAAGAGGACGTCCGAGCCGTAGCGGCGCACGATGGCCTCGATGTCGGAGGCGCCCGCCGGGGCCGACGGCGGGGTGTCGGCGATGACGTCGGCCACGGCGTCGGTGTACTGGATGGCGACCTGGCCGGCCGGGTCGAGCAGGGGGGCGATGCGTTCGCGGACGGCCGCGTTGGCGGGGATGCCGCGCTCGACGAGCATCGTGTCCTGCACCTCCTCGGCGTTGGTGAACCAGTCCAGGACGGTCGCGACGGCTTCGGGGTTCTTCGTGCGGGAGGAGGCCGACCAGAACATCGAGGGCTTGTAGTACAGCCCCCACTCCCCGGAGGTGGTCTGGCGCGGGGGGCGCAGCAGCTTCAGCGGCGATCCGCTGGCCTTGGTGAACGCGACGACCTGGCCGGCCCAGTAGCTCTGGAACCCGACCCGGTTGGTGGCCAGCGGCGTCTGCTCCAGGGAGGCCGACGCCGATTCGATGGCGAGGGAGACCGGCCCGGCGGCGTTGTCGGGCAGGACGCTCAGCCCGTACTCCCACCAGCTGACGAGGTGCTCCTCGGGCAGGACGACCTCGCCGTCCTCGTCGTAGAAGGACGCGCCGTTCTGCTTGACCCACAGCTGGAGCTGGTTCTCCTCCAGGCCCGAGTTGGCGATCCCGTAGGTGCCGGCAGGGCTGGCGGCGGTGACCTGGGCGCCGATGCGGTGGTAGTCCTCCCAGGTCCAGGTGGTGTCGTCGGGCACGGCGACGCCCGCGGCCTCCAGGACGGTGGGGTTGGTCACCATGCCCAGGGGGTGGACGGCGATGACGAGGCCGAGGAGGCCGTCGGGGGTGCGGCCGGTGTCCAGGGAGGCGGACTCGATGCCGGAGGTGTCCAGGCCCTCGAGCTCGGACAGGTCCATGAGGGCGCCGCGGTCGCCGTAGGAGCGGAGGTACTTCTCGTCCATCTGGAAGATGTCGGGGGCGTCGTTGGCGGCGACGGTGGTGGCGAGCTTGTCCCAGTACCCGGACCACTCGCCGAACTCGCCCTTCACCTGGATGTCGGTGTGGGTGGAGTTGAACTTCTCGATGAGCTGCTGGGTGTACTGGTGACGGGTGTCGCCGCCCCACCAGGACATCCGCAGGGTGACCGGCCCGGAGCTGCTGCCGCTGCTGCCGCCGCAGGCCGCCAGGCCGGCTGCCGCGGTGGTCCCGACGGCGGCGGTGGTGAACGCGCGGCGGGTCAGGGGGGTGCTCTTCGCGCTGGTGGTGCTCATGGTCGTCCTTCCGTGGGCCTCGTCGCCCGGTCGGTGGAACTGGTGGTCACTTGCCGCCGGTGGTGGCGATGCCCTTGATGAGGAACCTCTGCCCGAACAGGAACGCGAGGAAGATCGGGATGAGCGAGACGACGCTCATGGCGAACATCTCCCCCCAGGAGGACTCGCTGGTGGCGTCGATGAACGACTTCAGCGCGATCGGGACGGTGTACTTCGCCGGGTCGGTCAGGTAGATGAGCTGGCTGAAGAAGTCGTTCCACGTCCAGATGAACGTGAAGATCGTCGTGGTCGCCAGTGCCGGCACCATGAGGGGCAGGATGATCTTGAAGAAGATCCGGCCGTGACCGCAGCCGTCGATGCGCGCCGCCTCGTCGAGCTCGCGCGGGATGCCGCGGATGAACTGGACCATGAGGAAGACGAAGAAGGCGTCGGTGGCGAGGAACTTCGGCACCACCAGCGGCAGGAACGTGTTGAGCCAGTCGAGCTGGGAGAAGAGGACGTACTGCGGGACGATGACGACGTGGATCGGCAGCATGATCGTCATGAGCATGATGGCGAACAGCGTCTTCTTGGCCAGGAACTCCATGCGGGCGAAGGCGTACGCGGCCAGCGAGCAGGAGATCAGGTTCCCCAGGACGGCGCCCAGGACGACGATCGTCGAGTTCAGCAGGTAGTGGCTGAAGGGGTCGGAGAAGGCGTTCCAGCCGCCGGGGTAGTTCTGCGGCTGCGGGTCGCCCACGAACAGGCCCGCCGCGTTGAAGACCTGGTCGGGCGAACGCAGCGAGCCGGCGATCATCCACAGGACCGGGTAGAGCATCACGAACGCGACGGCGATCAGCCCGGCGTGCTTGAGCAGCGAGCGCCCGCGCGACGGCCACGGCGAGACCGGGCGCGGCGCGACGGTGGCGACCGTCGTGACGTCGGGGGAGCGCAGGTCAGTCGTCATAGAACACCCACCACTTGGACGCGTAGAAGTTGATCGCGGTGAACACGCCGATGATCAGCAGCAGCACCCAGGCCATGGCCGAGGCGTAACCCATGTCGAAGTTCTGGAAGCCCCGCTGGTAGAGGTACAGCGTGTAGAAGAGCGTGGAGTCGCTGGGCCCACCGGTGCCGCCGGAGACGACGAAGGCCTGGGTGAAGGACTGGAACGCGTGGATGAGCTGCAGCACGAAGTTGAAAAAGATGATCGGCGTCAGCAGCGGCAGCGTGATCGAGGCGAAGATCCGCCCCCGCCCGGCGCCCTCGGTGGCGGCGGCCTCGTAGTACATCTGCGGGATCTGCCGCAGGCCGGCGAGGAAGATGACCATGGGGGCGCCGAAGGTCCACACGTTGAGCGTGATGAGGGTGCCCAGGGCGGTGGAGGGGTCCGAGACCCAGCCCTTGCCGACGATCCCGAAGAACCCCAGGAACATGTTCACCAGGCCCTCGCTGCCGAACACCTGCCGCCACAGCACCGCGATGGCGACGGAGGAGCCGAGCAGGGAGGGCAGGTAGAACACCGACCGGTACAGGGCCAGCCCGCGCAGCCCCCGGTTCAGCAGGACCGCCAGGCCCAGGGCGATGCCGAGCTGCAGCGGGACCGACACGAAGACGTAGATCAGCGTGACCTGCAGGGAGTGGTGCAGGCGGGAGTCGCCCAGCATGCGCTGGAAGTTCTCCAGGCCGATCCACTCCGGGACCTGGATGAGGTTGTAGTCGGTGAACGACAGGTACAGCGAGGCCAGCATCGGGCCGATCGTGATGACCAGCAGGCCCACGAACCAGGGGGCCAGGAACAGGTACGCCGTCCGCGTCTCGCGCTTGCCGGCGGCGGCCTTCTGCCCCTTCAGCTGCTTCAGTTCTCCCAGTGCGCTCACGACTCACCTGCCACGGGGGTGGTGTTCGGGTCCTGCACGGCTCCTCCAGGTCTTCGTCGACCAGCGCGGATAGCGCTTACCGGCGAGACAGTAGCAACTCGCCCCGGCCGACGGAAGACACCTCGCCCAGGAGGGTCAGGACGTCAGCGGCGGCGTGCTGGCCCGCAGCAGCACCTCGCCCTCGACGTGCTCGCGGCGCACCGGCCCGCCGTCGGCCGTGTCGACCAGCTCGAACAACCGCGTCCCGATCTCGGTGAGCGGCAACCGCACCGTGGTCAGGGCGGGGGAGACGTCCCGCAGCGTCGGGATGTCGTCGAACCCCGCGATCGCCAGGTCCCCCGGCACGTCCAGCCCCGCGTCGCGGGCCGCGGCGATCGCCCCGACCGCCATGACGTCGTTGGCCGCCAGCAGCACCGGCGGCCGGCCGGCCACCCGCCGCAGCGGACCCCGCCGCAGGAACCGCGCCACGCTGTCGTAGGCGCCGTCGCGGGTGAACGGGCCGTCGAGCCGCTCCACCGGCTCCAGGCCCCGCGCCCCGAGCCCGGCCAGGAAACCCTTCGTGCGCTCACGGGCGGTCAGCAGGTCCTCCGGGCCGGCCAGCAGCAGCACCTCCCGGTACCCCAGGTCGGCCACCGCCCCGGCCAGGCGCGCGGCGGCGCCGGCGTTGTCCACCAGGACGGTGTCGACGCCCAGGACGTCCTGCGTCGCGGCCGCCACCAGCCCGCCGCCGCCGCGGAACGCCTCCAGCTCCGAGCGCAGCGCGTCCGTGCGCACGGGGTCGGCCCAGCGCGAGCCGGCCAGGAGCACCGCCCGCACCCGCTGCCGGCGCAGGGCCGCGACGTGGGCGACCTCGCGGTCGGCGTCACCCCGGCTGACTGCCAGCGTCACGATCGCCCCCGACCCCTCGGCGGCGTTCATCACCCCCGCGGCCAGGGAGGAGAAGTACGGGTCGGCGATGTCGTGCACGACCAGCCCCACGACGTCGGACCGGCCGCGCGCCATGGCCTGCGCCTGCGCGTTGGCGCTGTAGTCGAGCCGGGCCGCCGCCGCGTGCACGCGCTCCCGCAGCGCCTCCCCGACGACCCGCGTGCTGCCGTTGAGGACCCGCGACGCCGTCGCCAGGGAGACCCCGGCCTCCTTGGCGACGTCGTCGAGCGTCACCGGCCCGGACGGACGGGACCGGCGGGCACGTCGGCGTGGCTGTTCGCTGGGCACGGGGGACGACACGGGACACATGGTGCCCTGCGCGGCCCCTCACGCGGGGGCGAGCACCAGGGAGCCGTTGTGACCGCCGAAGCCGAAGCTGTTCGACAGCACCGGTGCGGGCACCCACGGGGTCGGTGCCGTCACCACGTCCACGTCCAGGTCCTCGTCGAGGTTCTCGTGCCCGGCGGTGGGCGGGATGAGACCGGTCCGCACGCTGAGCGCGACGGCGACGGCCTCCACCGCGCCGGCCGCGCCGAACGCGTGCCCGGTGACGCCCTTCACGCTCGTCACGGGGGTCCGCGAACCGCCCAGGAGGGTGCGCAGGGCACGGGCCTCGGCGGCGTCGTTGAGCGCGGTGGACGTGCCGTGCGCGTTGACGTGCCCGAGCTCGGACGGTTCGAGGCCGGCGTCCCGCAGCGCCCGGCGCATGCACTCCAGGGCGCCGGTCCCCTCCGGCGGGGGAGCGGTGAGGTGGTGGGCGTCGGAGGTGGAGGCGGCGCCGGCGACCACCACGTGCGGGACGGCCCCGCGCGCCAGGACCCGCTCGAGCGGTTCCAGGACCAGCACGGCCGCGGCCTCCGCGGCGGCCAGGCCGTCGCGGTCGCGGTCGAAGGGGCGCGAGACCCCGGTCGGGCTCAGGGCCCGCATGTTCGCGAACCCGGCCAGGCAGGTGGGGGTGAGGCTGACGTCGGCGCCGCCGGCCAGGACGACGTCGCAGGTGCCGGCGGCGACCAGGCGCGCGCCGGCGGCGATCGCGTCCGCGCCGGCCGCGCAGGCCGTCGTCACCGTCGTGGCCGGCCCGCGGGCGCCGTAGCGCATGCTCAGCGCGGCGCTGGGGGCGTTCGGCATCGACATGGGCACGGTGAAGGGGGAGACCAGGCGCGGGCCGCGCCCGGCCAGGACGGCCTGCTGGGCCTCCAGGGTGCTGACCCCGCCGATGCCGGTGCCGAGGGCGACGCCGAGCGCGAGGGGGTCGACGTCGCGCAGGACGTGGGCGGCGGGGTCGGCGGGGTCGGCGTCGGGGTGGGCCAGGAGCCCGGCCTCGCGCAGGGCCTCGTCGGCGGCGGCGACGGCGAACTGCGCCGCCCGGTCCAGCGTCCGCCGCCGGCGGTGGGTCAGCCAGCGGGCGGGGTCGAAACCCCGCACGCGGCGGACCGCGGCGGGGGCGGCCGGTTCCAGCAGGCCCTGCCAGAAGGCGGCGGTGCCGGTGCCGGCGGGGTTGACGATCCCGAGGCCGCTGACGGCGACGACACGGTTCTGGGGTGCACGCACGCGGCGAACGTACCGAAGTCAGTTGGAAAATCCAACTGACTTCGGCGGCCGCCGGCCCTCAGGGCGCCTCGGACGTGCGTCGCAACTCCAACCCCTCGCCCCGCACCGGTTCACCGCACGACCGGCAGACCGTCTGCGGCGCCAGGTCGTGCCCGCACGCGTGACCCCAGACCACCGGCGGCCCGTCCGCGGCCAGGTGCTCGTCCCCCCAGCTCATCAGCGCCATCAGGACCGGCAGCAGGTCGCGCCCGGCGTCGGTGAGCCGGTACTCCCAGCGCGGCGGCCGCTGGGAGTACGGCACCCGGACCAGGACACCGGCCTCCACCAGCCGGCGCAGGCGCGTGGTCATCACGTCGCGCGGCGCGCCGGTGTTCGCCACGATCCGGTCGAACCGGTGCACCCCGTAGAACACCTCGCGCACCGCCAGCAGCGACCACTTCTCGCCCACCAGCTCCAGCGTGCGGGCGATCGAGCAGGTGCGCGGGCGCCCCGGGTCCGCGACGGGCGGCGGTCCGGGGACGGGCGGGTCGGTGGAGCTCACCGCACGAGGTTAGGACGACACCCGCTCACAGGACGTCGGCGTACTCCTCGGCGTGCCGCCGCAGGTGCAGGCGCACGAACGAGCACGCCGGGACCACCTTCAGCCCCCGGGCGCGGGCGTCGAGCAGCGCCGCGTCCACCACCTTCGTCGCCAGGCCCTGGTGCTCGTGGGCCGGGTCGACCTCGGTGTGCACCATGGCGATCGCCCCGTCCCTCGGCACGTAGTCGGCCAGCGCCACCACCCGCCCGTCCAGCCGGCCCTCCCAGCGGTGGGCCTGTTCATCGTGAGTGACGACGAGTTCGTCCGCGGTGCTCACGACCACGGCAACGTCCCGGCCCCCGCCCGCCTTCCCGGGCCGGGACGGTGCCGCGGGTCACACCAGCGCCGGTTCCGGCGCCTCCCGCGGCAGGACCACCCCGGGCAGGTCGACGAGGTGCCGCGCGTACGCCTCCGTCGTCAGGAACGCCGGGAACGCCGCCCCGAACGTCGCCCCCTCCACGATCCGCCGGGCCCGTTCGAGGCGCTGCGCGGCACCGGGTTCGGCCCGCAGGTCCGCCAGCGCCCGGCCGAACTCCTCGTCCAGGGTGCGCTGCACCAGCCGCCCGTCCACGGTCCGGCCGTCCTCCAGCACGGTGCCGTGCCGCAACCACACCCGCACCTGCGTCCGGGAGATCTCGACGGTGGCGGCGTCCTCCATGAACCCGTCCACGGCCACCGCGCCCGCCCCGCCCAGCCACGCCTGCAGGTACAGCAGGCACACGCGCAGGTCGGCCCGCAGCCCCGCCTCGGTGACCCGGCCCCCGGCCGAGCCCAGGTCCAGCAGGTCCTCGGCCCGCACGCGCACGTCCTCGCGCAGCCGGTGGCGCTGGTCGTCGGCCTCACCCAGGACGGCCCCGAACGCGGCGCGGGCCGTGGGCACCAGGGCGGGGTGCGCCACCCACGACCCGTCGAACCCGTCCCCGGCCTCCCGCTCCTTGTCGGCCCGCACCGCGGCCAGCGCCCGCTGCGCGGCCACCGGGTCGGCCTTCGAGGGGACCGCCGCGGCCATCCCGCCGATGGCCATCGCCCCGCGCCGGTGGCAGGTCTGGACCAGCAGGTCGGTGTAGGCGCGCATGAACGGCACCGTCATCGTCACCGACGCCCGGTCCGGCAGCACCGCCGCGGGGTCCTCGCGCAGGTTCTTCATCGCGCTGAACAGGTAGTCCCACCGGCCCGCGTTCAGCCCGGCGGCGTGCTCGCCGAGCGCGTGCAGGATCTCGTGCATCTGGAACACCGCGGGCAGCGTCTCGACGAGGACGGTGGCGCGGATCGAGCCGCGCGGCAGGTCCAGCGCCTCCTCGGCGACGACGAACACGTCGTGCCACAGCGCCGCCTCGGCCGCCGACTCCAGCTTCGGCAGGTAGAAGTACGGGCCGTGGCCCCGGGCCAGTTGCCGGCGGGCGCAGTGGAACAGGAACAGCCCGGCGTCGACGAACGCCCCGGCGACGGCGGCTCCCCGCACCCGCAGGTGCTTCTCCACCAGGTGCCAGCCGCGGGGTCGCACGACGATCGTGGGCGTCGTGTCCCCCAGGACGTACGCCTTCCCCTCCGGGGTGGTGAAGTCGATGCGCCGCTCGACGGCGTCGAGCAGGTTCCGCTGCCCCTCCACGACGTTCGCCCACGTCGGCGAGGTGGCGTCCTCGAAGTCGGCCATCCACACGTCAGCGCCGGAGTTCAGCGCGTTCACCGTCATGGTGCGGGTCGGCGGCCCGGTGATCTCCACGTGGCGGCGGGTCAGGCCCGGCGGCGGGGCCGGGACCCGCCAGGCGGGGTCCTCGCGGACCCGGGCGGTGCTTTCGGCGAAACCCAGCCGGTCCTGCCCGGACAGCAGCCGGTTCGTCCGGTGCCGCCGGGCGCTCAGCAGGTCGGCGCGGCGGCCGGCGAAGGTGTCGTGCAGCAGGGCGACGAGACCCAGGGCGTCGGGGGTGAGCAGTTCCGCACCGCGTGCGGGGGCGGGGGAGAGGACCTCGACGGGTCCTCGCGGGGTCAGGACGGTCACGACGGTCCCCTCTCAGAACTGCTCGTGCTCGGTGGAACCGGACATGGCGGTGGTGGCCGCGTCCGGGGACAGGGCGCGGGTGACGTGGTCGAAGTACCCGGTGCCGACCTCGGCCTGGTGCCGGACGGCGGTGTAGCCGTGCTCGACCGAGTCGAACTCCCGGGTCTGCAGCTCGGCGTAGGCCGTCATGCCGCTGCGGGCGTACCCCCGGGCCAGCTCGAACATCGAGTGGTTCAGGGCGTGGAACCCGGCCAGGGTGATGAACTGGAACGCGTACCCCAGTTCCCCGAGCCGCTGCTGGAACGTCGCGATCTGCTGGTCGTCCAGGGCCGCGCGCCAGTTGAACGAGGGGGAGCAGTTGTAGGCGAGCATCGTGCCGGGGTGCTCCTGCTCGATCTCCTGCGCGAACTCCGCCGCGAACCCGAGGTCGGGTTTCCCGGTCTCGACCCACAGCAGGTCGGCGTACGGGGCGTAGGCGACGCCGCGGGCGATCGCCGCCTCCGGACCGCTGCGGACCCGGGAGAAACCCTCCCCGGTGCGTTCGCCGGTGGTGAACCGGCGGTCGCGCTCGTCGACGTCGCTGGTCAGCAGGTCGGCGGCCAGGGCGTCGGTGCGGGCGATCACGAGGGTCGGGACGTCGAGGACGTCGGCGGCCAGCCGGGCCGCGTTGAGGGTGCGGACGTGCTGCGCGGTCGGGACGAGGACCTTGCCGCCCAGGTGGCCGCACTTCTTCTCGCTGGCGAGCTGGTCCTCCCAGTGGACGCCCGCCGCGCCCGCGGCGATCATCGACTTCATCAGCTCGAAGGCGTTCAGGGGACCGCCGAAACCGGCCTCGGCGTCGGCGACGACCGGCGCGAGCCACGGGCTGTTCCCGCGGTCCGCGCCGTCGCCGCCGGTCTGCTCGGCCCAGTCGATCCCGTCGGCGCGCAGCAGCGCGTTGTTGATGCGCCGCACCACGGCCGGGACGGAGTTCGCGGGGTACAGGCTCTGGTCGGGGTACGTCTGACCGGAGAGGTTGGCGTCCGCGGCGACCTGCCAGCCGGAGAGGTAGATCGCCTCCAGGCCGGCCTTGACCATCTGGACGGCCTGGTTCCCGGTGAGGGCGCCGAGGGCGTGGACGTAGGGGCGGGTGTGCAGCAGGTCCCACAGCCGCTGCGCGCCGAGCCGGGCCAGGGTGTGCTCCTCGGTGACGCGGCCGCGCAGGCGCACCACGTCCTCGGCGGTGTAGTCGCGCCGCACCCGGGCCCAGCGCGGGGAGGTCGCCCACTCGCGGCGCAGCGCGTCCGCGGGGCTCAAGGTGATCTGTTCCAGGGTCTCGGTCACGGTGCTCTCCCACGTCGGTGTCGGAATCCCCGTGAGGGGTGGTGTCGTCGAGCTTCCTGGTGTCCGGGCGGTCTGCGAGGGGTCCGGGGCTGTCAAGAACCGCGGTTCTTGCCCTAACGTGCAGGGATGGACGAAGACGTTCCCGCCGGGGCCGGCGGCGTCGGCGACCCCGTCACCCTGGGCCGCCGGGTGCGGCACCTGCGCACGGCCCGCGGTCGCACCCTGGACGACCTCGCCACGGCCGTCGGCAGTTCGGCGTCGCGGTTGTCGCTGCTGGAGAACGGCCGGCGCGAACCGAGGCTGTCGCTGCTCACCGCGCTGGCGCGCGAACTCGGTGTCCCGCTGACCGAGCTGCTGGACGCCGAACCCCCCAGCCGGCGCGCCGCCCTGGAGATCCGCCTGGAACACGCCCAGCGTTCCCCGCTCTACGCGTCCCTGGGGTTGCCGGCCGTGCGGCCGGGCAAGCGGGTGCAGCTCGAACTCCTCGAGGCCCTCGTCGGCCTGCACGACGAGCTCGTCCGCCGCGCCCACGAGCGGGCCGCCACCCCCGAGGAGGCCCGCAACGCCAACGTGGAGCTGCGCCGCACCATGCGCGCGCAGGACAACCACTTCGCCGACGTCGAGGACGCGGCCGCCGCGCTGCTCAAGGCCGTCGGGTACGCCGGGGGGCCGCTGTCCGAGCGGCACGTCGAGGCCCTCGCCGACCACCTGGGGTACCGGTTCGAGGTCGCCGAGGACCTGCCGCACTCCTCCCGGTCGGTCACCGACACCCGGCACCGCGTCGTCTACCTGCGGGCCGACGGCGGGAACCGGCGGCGGGCCGTCGCGCTGCAGGCCCTGGGCCACCTCGTCCTGGAGCACCGCGAGCCGGCGGGGTACCGGGAGTTCCTGCGCCAGCGCGTGGAGGTGAACTGCTTCGCCGCGGCCCTGCTGGTCCCGCGCCACGAGGTCGTGCGGCTGCTGTCGGCCGCCAAGCAGGCCAGGGACATCGCCGTGGAGGACGTGCGGGACGCGTTCAGCGTGTCCTACGAGACGGCGGCGCACCGGTTCACGAACGTCGCGACCCACGACCTGGGCCTGCCCGTGCACTTCATGCGGGTCCACGAGAGCGGCACGATCTCCAAGGCGTACGAGAACGACGGCGTCCTGTTCCCCGTCGACGCGACCGGCGCCATCGAGGGGCAGCCGGTGTGCCGGAACTGGACCGCCCGCACCGTGTTCGACCGGCCCCGCGGCGTGCCGTACCACCAGTACACCGACACCCCCAGCGGGACGTACTGGTGCACCTCGGCGGTCGACACCGACGCCACCGGGGAGTTCTCGGTGAGCGTCGGGGTCCCCTTCGCGCACGTGAAGTGGTTCCGGGGCCGGGAGACCACCGAGCGGTCCCGGTCGCGCTGCCCCGACCCCTCGTGCTGCCGGGTCCCGCCGCCGGAGCTGGCCGGCCGCTGGGCGGCCCACGCCCGGCCCGCGGCCCGGGCGCACTCGCACCTGCTGGCCGCGCTGCCCCCGGGCACCTACCCCGGGGTCGACGACACCGAGGTCTACCGGTTCCTGGAGCGGCACGCCCCCTGAGCGGCGGGAGTCACCCGACGGCCGCGCCGGTCCACGCGCCGGCCCACGCGCGGGTCGCGGCGACGTCGCGCTGCACCTGCTCCACGAGCTCGGCCGGGCCGGGGAACGCGAGCTGCGGACGCAGGTGGCGGTGCAGGGTCACGAGGACCTCGCGGTCGTACAGGTCCACGGCGACGTCGAGCAGGTGCGCCTCCAGCAGCCGCTCGCCGTCGGCGTAGTACGTGGGGCGGCGGCCGACGGACACGGCGGCGACGTGGACCGGGCCGTCGTGCGCGGGGTCGACCTGCACCGTCCCGGCCCACACCCCGTCCGCCGGGCCGGACCCGGTGAGGGTGACGTTCGCGGTGGGGAACCCCAGGAGCCTGCCGCGGGCGTCGCCGTGCTCGACGACGCCGCGGACCTCCACGGCGGGCACGGCGGGCACGGCGGCGCGGGGTCCGGGGACGGGCAGCGGCACGACGGCCACCTCCAGGGGTCGGGTCTCGGGTTCGGGGGGTCGGGTGCCGGCGGTCAGGAGCGGGGGGAGACGGGTTCGGCGGGCCGGGCCGGACGCGGGACGGCCGCGACGAGGGCCTTGCTGTACTCCGCGCGGGGCGCGGTGAGGACCTGGGCGACCGGCCCCTCCTCCACGACCCGCCCGTGCCGCAGCACGGTGACGGTGTCGGCGAACTGCCGCACGAGCGCGAGGTCGTGGGAGACGAACAGGTACGTCAGCCCCAGCCGCCGCTGCAGGTCCACGAGGACCTCGACGATGTCGGCCTGCACGCTCACGTCCAGGGCGGACGTCGGTTCGTCCAGGACGACGACGTCGGGGCGCAGCACCAGCGAGCGCGCGATCGCGACGCGCTGGCGCTGGCCGCCGGACAGCGCGGTGGGGCGTCGCCGCCACAGGGCGCGGTCCAGGCCGACGGCGCCCAGCGCCTCGGCCACCCGCCGGTCGCGCTCGGCGCGGTCCCCGACGCCGTACCGGTCCAGCGGTTCACGCACGACCGCGTCGAGCCGCCACGTCGGGTCCAGGGACGTGAACGGGTTCTGGTAGACGAGCTGCAGGTGGCGGCGGGTCTGCCGCAGCTCGGCGTGCGAGCGGCCCTGGACGGCCTCGCCGGCCACGAGGACCTGCCCGGCGTCGGGCTGCTCGAGCCCCAGCAGGACCCGCACGGCCGTCGTCTTGCCCGAGCCGGACTCGCCCACCAGGGCGTGCGTCGTCCCGGCCGGGACGGAGAACGACACGTCGTCCAGCGCCGTCGTCCCGCCCGGGAACGTCTTGGTGACCCCGCGCAGCTCCAGCCGCGCCGGGCCCGCGGCGCTCGGCGTCCCGCGGCGGTACCGGTCGGGGTTCAGGGCGGGCACGTCGGCGTGCAGGTCCCGGGCGTACCGCGAGCGCGGGGCCCCGAACACCTCGGCGGTGGGCCCGGCCTCCTCGACGCGGCCGTCGCGCAGCACGACGATCCGGTCGGTGCGCTCGGCGGCGATCGCCAGGTCGTGGGTGATGAGCAGCAACCCGATGCCGAGGTCGGTGCGCAGTTCGCCGAGCAGGTCCAGGACGCGGCGCTGGATCGTCACGTCGAGGGCGCTGGTGGGTTCGTCGGCCACCAGCAGCGCGGGGCGGGGCAGGACGGTGAGGCCGATGAGGACGCGCTGCAGCATCCCGCCGGACAGCTCGTGCGGGTAGGCGTCGTAGACGCGCTCGGGGTCGGGCAACCCGACGCGCTCGAAGACGTCCAGGACCAGCCGTCGGCGGACCCGGCGGTCCCGTTCCCCGGTGAGCGCGGCGGCCTCCTCGGCCTGGGAACCGATGCGGCGCACCGGGTTGAACGCGGTGGCGGGGTCCTGCGGGACGAAACCGATCGTGCGCCCGCGCAGCGGGCGGAACCGGCGTTCGGGCGTGCGCAGCACGTCGGTGCCCAGGACCTCGACGGTGCCGGTGGCCTCGGCGGTGTGCCGGGGCAGCAGCCGCAGGACGGCGCGGGCGGTGGTGGACTTGCCCGACCCGGACTCCCCGATGAGGGCCAGGCTGCCGCCGGGGGGGATCTCGAACGACACGTCGGACACGACCCGGGTGCCGTCGTAGGCGACCGACAGGTCCTGCACCCGCAGCAGGGGTTTGGTCACGGGAGGGCTCCTCAGGCGGTCCCGCGCAGCCAGCGGCTGACGCGGTTCACGGACAGGACGGTGGCGATGGTGACGGCCGCGGGTGCGTGCACCAGCCACGGGGCGGTCGGGTAGTCCTTGCCCGCCGAGACGAGCAGACCCCAGTCCGACGCCGGCGGCGGGTCGCCGTAGCCGAGGAACGCGAGCCCGGCGATGACGAGGATCGACAGCCCGAACTGCAGCACGGCCAGGGCCAGCACCGTGCGCGAGGCGTTGGGCAGCACGTGCCGCAGCAGCACGTGGGTGCGCGAACCCCCTTGCAGGAACGAGGCCTCCACGAACACCGACCGCCGGGTCCGCAGGACCTCCGAGCGCAGGACGCGGGCGAACACCGCGACGGCGGAGATCCCCGTGGCGATGGCCGCGTTGATCGTCTGGAAACCCAGGGAGCTGACGACGATGACGGCGAGCAGGAAGCTGGGGATAGCGAGCAGGACGTCGACCACGCGGGCCAGCACGACGTCCACCAGCCCTCCGAGGAACCCGGCGAGCAGGCCGACGAGGCCGCCGACGACGACGCCGATCCCGACCGCGACGAGCGCGCTGGTGACCGAGGACGCCGTGCCGTGCACGACGCGGGAGAACTCGTCCCGGCCGAGGTGGTCGGTGCCGAACCAGTGCGCCGCGCTCGGGGCGAGGAGCTTGTCCGCGCTCACGCCCTGCACGGGGTCCTGCTGGGTGAACAGGCCCGGGGCCAGCGCCCAGGCGAGCACGAGGGCCAGGACGGCGAAGGACAGGGCGACGGTCGGCGGGACCCGGTGCGCGGAGCGGCGGGTGATCGCCGGGAGCTGCGCCCGGGAGGCGGTGACGGTGCCGCTCACGCTGCGCTCAGCTCCTCGCGCGGGACGGTCACGGGGCGGGGGGTGCGGACGCGCGGGTCCAGCAGCGGGTACACGAGGTCGGCCACCAGGTTGACGAGGACGAACACGACGGCCGCCAGGGACACGACGGCCTGCAGGACGGGCAGGTCCTGCGTGGTCACCGAGGACTCCACGAGGCTGCCGATGCCGGCGCGGCCGAAGATCGTCTCGGTGATGAGGGCACCGCCCAGCAGTTCGCCGACCGTCAGGGCCAGCACGGTTACGACGGGCAGCGAGCTGGGCCGCAGCAGGTGCCGCAGCAGCAGGCGTCCCCGGCCCAGCCCCCGGGACCGCGCGACGGCGGCGTACTCCTGCCGCGACTCGTGGTCCAGGCCGGAGACGAGCACCTCGGCGAGCTGGGCGGAGACCGGGATCCCCAGGGCCACGGCGGCGAAGGCGGTGGCCCAGCCGGAGTCCGGTTCGATGATGCGGAACAGGCCCAGCTCCAGCGCGAAGACGTGGATGAGCACCAGGCCGATGACGAAGTTCGGCACCGACAGGAACAGCGAGGGCAGCGAGCGCAGCACGCCCTGCGCCGCGCGGGGCAGAACCTGGGTGCCGAGGGCGACGGCGGCGGCCAGCGCGACCGAGACGGCCAGCGCCCCGGCGGCCAGGACGAGGGTGGAGGGCAGCACCTCCGCGATCGACTCCGCGACCGGCCGGTTGCTGCGCAGCGACACCCCCAGGTCGCCGGTGACGAACCGCGACAACGACTCCCACAGCTGCACGAGCACGGGCTGGTCGAGCCCGTAGTAGCCGACGATGCGGGCGATCTCGTCCTCGGTGAACCCGTTCTCCGGGTTGCGCAGCGTGTTCGTGACCGGGTCGCCGGGCAGGACGCTGATGACGACGAACGTCGCGACGTAGGCGAGCAGGACGACGACGACGGCCTGGCCGACGCGGCGGGCCGCGAACCCCGGGTACCCGTGCACGGCTCAGCCCGCGAGGTGCGCGGTGTAGAGGTTGGCGTAGGCGACGCCGTTGTACGTGACGCCCTCCAGGTCGGAGCGGTGGGCGTAGATCCGCTGCACGATCTGCTCCAGGGGGACGAACAGCGCCTGTTCCAGGACGTACTGCTGGAGCTGGTCCACCGAGGTGGCGCGGGTGTCCGGGTCGACCGCGCCGGCCACGGCGTCGCGCAGCTGGTTCAGCGTCTGGTCGCGCTCGCCCGCGCCGAACCAGTCCTCGCCCTCGTCGGCGCTGGTGAGGATGCTCGCGACCGTGCCGACGTCGATGAAGCTGCGGGTGACCTCGTAGTTCGACAGCGACTTGTTGTTCGAGACGCGCTGGCCGTAGGTGACGACGTCGAAGGTCTGCAGGTCGACGGTGAACCCGACCTTCCCGAGCTGCTGGGCCACGAGCTCGTCGATCGCCTGCGACGTCACGAGGTAGGGGTTGGGGAACAGGGTGACGGCCAGCGGCTGACCGCCCTTGGACCGCTCGCCGTCGGCGCCGGCGACCCACCCGGCCCGGTCGAGCAGCTGCGCGGCCAGGTCGGCGTCGAAGGCGAACTCCGCGGAGTGGTCGCTCGCCTCGGGCACGTTGGACTGGATGAAGGACTCCGCCTTCTTCCAGTCGCCGGTGTAGACGGTGGACAGGATCTCGTCGCGGTCGACGGCGTGCTGGAAGGCCTGGCGGACCAGGACGTCGTCGAAGGGAGCGACGGAGGTGTTCAGCCGGTACCCGTGGGCGAAACCGAGGTAGCGCGGGGTCGCGACGGTGAACCCGGCGTCCTGCAGGCCGGACAGTTCCTGCGGGGTCGCGTTGAACACGACGTCGGCCTGGTTCGACCGCAGGCTCGCGGTCCGCAGCGAGGACTCCTTGACGATCTTGTACGTGATGGTGTCCAGGGCCGCGGCGTCGCTCTTGCCGAGGGCCTGCGGGCCCCAGGCGTAGTCGTCGCGCCGGGCGAGGACGACGTTGTCGCCCTCCTTCCAGCTCTCCACCGTGAACGGCCCGCTGCCGCTGAACTGCGAGAGGTCCGCCTGCCCCTCGGCCGGCAGCGCGATCGTCTTCGGCGACGTCAGGATGGACCCGTGGTACCCCAGCGTGGGGATGAAACCCAGGGTCGGTGCGCTGAACTCCACCACCACGGTCGAGGCGTCCGCCGCCGAGGCGGCCAGGTAGGTCTTGGGGAACAGGCCGATGGGGTTGACGCCCCGGTCGGCCTGACCCTTGGCCCAGTAGTCGAGGTTCGCGACCACGGCCGCGGCGTCCAGGGCGGTCCCGTCGGAGAACGTCACCCCGCTCCTGAGGTGCAGGGTGAACTCGGTGGCGTCCTGGTTCTGCTCCCACGACTCGGCCAGCCACGGCGTGACCTGCCCGTCGCCGTCGACGTACACGAGCTTGTCGGTGACGTGGCCCCAGACGTTCCCCTGGAAGCTGGAGATCGCGCTGTTGTTCGGGATCCAGGTGTCGCCGAGGGAGTCGATGAGGACGACGACGTCCCCGCCCCGCTGCGCCGCCCCGGACCCGGAGGCGTTCTCCGAACCCGACGCGCCGCCTCCGCAGGCGGTGAGGAAGGTGCCGACGGCCCCGGCGCCCAGGGCCGCGGACACGGCGCGGCGGGTGGGGCGGGGACCGGTGGTCCCGGGGGCTCCGGGGGTTCCGGTGGTGGTGCTGGGCATGGGGGCGTGGCTCCTCGGTCGTGCGGGTGGGACCGCACGGGGAGTTCCACCGGTGCGGTGCGGGGTTGCGCCGCGAACCGGCGGGGGACGGTCGCGGTGGTCGGTTCAGGGCAGCGGACAGAGTGCGCTGGACTGCCGGGACAGGTCGACGTGACGACGTGCTGTCAGGCGCACCGCGGATCGCACTGGATCTCCTCCATCGGTCCTGGCGGTAGCACCTTCCCGAAGGAGGTTGCTGCGGCGTCGTCGAGCCAGGTCTCTCAGCCGCTCTGGATGGTGGATCGAGATTGGCAGAGTTCCCCGCGCGCGTCAACGCCGGGGTTCGGGGTGTGCGATGGTGACGCCGTCCCCCCGCGCCCCCGTGTCCACCCCGGGTTCGAAGCGAACGGAGTTCCTCCCATGACCACCACCGAACTCGTCCCCACCCTCCTCAGCGGCCCGCTGGCCGAGCTGGACGCCGAGCTCCCCGGCGTCGTGGACCCGGGTTTCGCCGCCCACGAGGTCACCGACCGCTCCCGCCTGGACGCCCCCGCCGGCGTCCTCGCCGTCGTGCGCCCCCGCGACGTCGGGCAGGTCCAGACCGTCCTGCGGTGGGCCACCCGGCACCGCGTCCCGGTCGTCCCGCGCGGGGCGGGCACCGGGTTGTCCGGCGGGGCCGTCGGGGTCACCGGCGGGATCGTGCTGTCCACCGAACGGCTCGACCGGATCCTCGAGATCGCCCCCGCCGACCAGGTCGCCCGGGTGGAACCGGGCGTCCTGGGCGCCGACCTCGACGCCGCCCTGGCCCCCCTGGGCCTGCGGCACGCCCCGGACCCGGCGAGCTGGCGCATCTCCAGCATCGGCGGGAACGTCGCCACCAACGCCGGTGGGCTGCGTTGCGCGAAGTACGGCGTGACCCGGGAGTCGGTGCTGGCCCTGGACGTCGTCCTGGCCGACGGTTCGCTGATCTCGACCGGCCACCGCTCGATCAAGGGCGTCACCGGCCTGGACCTCGTGGGGTTGTTCACCGGGTCCGAGGGGACCCTCGGCGTGGTCGTGGGCATCACGATCCGGTTGCGCCCGCGACCGGTCGACGAGCGGACCCTCGCGACGTGGTTCGACTCGGTCGACGCGGCCGCTCAGGGGTTGCTGGCCCTCACCGCCGGCGCGGCCCGCCCGGCGGTCGTGGAACTCCTCGACGGCCCGACGCTGCGGGACATCGACGCCTTCTCCGGGACGACGCTGGCCGCGCACGGGCAGGCGCTGCTGCTGGTGCAGACCGACGGGCACGGTGCGCTGGCCGAGGCCGAGGAGATCGAGGCGGCGCTGGCCGGCGCCGGGGGCAGGGTGCGCCGGCTCGCCGGTGCGGAGGCGGAGTTCCACTGGGAGTTGCGCCGCAGCGGCCGGGGTCCGCTGGAGGACGTGCTGGCCGTGGGGGAGGACGTCGCGGTCCCGCTGTCCCGGATCGGGGAGTTCCACCGCGAGATCACCAGGATCGCTGCGGCGCACCGGGTCTCGGTGCGGGTCGTCGCGCACGCCGGGGACGGGAACTTCCACCCGCTCCTGCTCGCCGACGACGCCGCCGGCGCCGCCGAGCGCCTCGAGGCCGCCGCGGACGAGGTCGTCGCGACGGCCCTGCGCCTGGGCGGGACCATCAGCGGGGAGCACGGCATCGGCACCGCCAAGCGGCGCTGGCTGGCCGACGAGATCAGCCCGCGGGTGCGGGCCCTGCAGGCCGGCGTCAAGGCCGTCTTCGACCCGCTGGGCCTGCTGAACCCCGGCAAGGCCCTGTGATCCGGGACCCGGGCGGGGATTGACAACCGGCTCGGGGCCACGCGACAGTGATCGGGCAACCCATCAAGAGCGGCTGAGAGACCTGGCTCCGCGACGCCGCAGCAACCCCCCGTGCGAATGGGTGCGGGTGCTTCCGCCGGGAACGATGGAGGATCGATGCAGCACCGCACGTCCCGTGCCGCCCCGTGCCGCTCCGGGGGTCGCTCCCACGCGTGCGGACGGGGCGTGGTGGACCTGCGCCGTCGTTCCAGCACCGCCCGTCGCTGAGGCCCGACCCGGCCTCCCTGCCCACCGAACCCCGGAGCACCCCCATGCCCGTCCCGCCCGACACCGGCGACCCGAAGTTCACCGCCGACGCCCACCCCGACCGCCTCGTCAGCACCGCCCGGCCGGCGCAGGACCTCGACCGCGACGGCCTCGTCGTCGACCGCGACGACACCTCGATCCGCGCCTTCCTGCCGGACGTGCGCGACCACGACGGCAGCAGGACCGAGTGGGGCGACGCCGTCCGCGTCCCCGTCGGCGCCGAGCCGGGGCGGGTGACCGCGTGACCCTCGTCCAGGACGGCGCGGCGCTCGACCCCGAACCGCTCAGCGGCCCCCACCTGCTGTCCCGCCGGGCCCGGGACGTGCTGCCGGCCGTGGGTTTCGGCCCGCGCCCCACCCGCCCGGTCGAGGGGACCATCGGCCTGCACGGGGGCGTCCCCGGTGCCGCGGCCCTGCCGCTGCACGGGCTGTCCCGCGCCTTCGCCGAGGAACTGGCCGACCCGGCCGCCCCGTCGCTGCGCTACTCGGTGCCGCTGGGGTTGCCGGAGCTGCGGGAGTGGATCGCCGGCGACGAGGGCACCGACCCCCAGCGCGTCGCCGTCACCAACGGCGCGCTGCACGCCCTGGCGCTGGTCTTCGACGCGCTCGTGGACCCGGGCGACGTCGTGCTCGTCGAGAACCCCACGTACCCGCTCGTCCTGACCCTGCTGCGGCAGCGCCGCGCCGACACCCGGCCGGTCGCCACCGGGCCCGACGGTCTGGACCTCGACGACCTGGAGTCCCTGCTGCGGGCCGGGCTGCGGCCCAAGCTGCTCTACACGATCCCGGACTTCCAGAACCCCACGGGCACGAGCGCGCCCCCGGCCGCGCGCCGCCGCCTGGTGGACCTGGCCGAGCGGTACGGGTTCCTGCTGCTGTCCGACGACCCCTACCGCAAGCTCCGGTTCGACGGGTCCCCGGCCGAGGACCTGGACCTGGCCTCCGAGCAGGTCCTGCACGTCAACACCTTCTCCAAGACCCTCGGGCCCGGGCTCCGGCTCGGCTGGATCGCGGGGCCGCAGTGGCTGGTCGGGGCCGTGCTGGACGCCCGCCGGGATTCCGACCAGCACACCTCGCTGGTCGTCCAGCGCGCCGTCCACCGCTTCCTGGCCGCGCCCGGCGCGCTGGCCGACGCGTTGCGGCGCAGCCGGTCCGTCCTGCGCGAGCGGCACGACGCGCTGCTGGCCGCGGTGTCGGCGGAACTGCCGGGCGTGGTGGAGGTCCCCCCGGCCGACGGCGGGATCTTCGTGTGGGGCCGCGTGGTCGACCCCGCCGTCGACCTGGAGAGGGCGCTGGAAGCGGCCCGGCAGAACGCCGTCGACTTCCCGCTGGGGCGCTACTTCAGCCCCGTCGGCCCGCACGAGTTCACCGACCGGTTCCGCTGGGGTTTCTCCGACCTCACGCCGCAGGAGCTGCGGGAGGCCGTGCACCGCGTGGCGGTCGCCTTCGCCTCCCCGCTGGCCCGGCGGTGACCGTCCAGGCGCTGCCCGTCGTCACCTGGGTGGCCACGGGCTGGGACGACCCGCGCGTGGCGGGCCTGCGCGGCCTCATGGACGCCGAGGTCGGCCCGCGCTACGCCCGCCCGGGCGCGGGTCCGCGCCCCTCCCCGCCGCCCCCCTCCGCCGCCGAGGTCGAGGTGGCCTGGCTCGCCCTGGCCGGCGGTGAACCGGCCGCGACGGCGAGCCTGCGCCGGCTCGCCGTCGCGGGCGAACCCGTGCGGTGGGAGGTCAAACGCGTCTTCGTCGCCCCCGCGCACCGCCGCCGCGGGCTCGCGGCGCAGGCGCTGCGCCGCGTCGAGGAGTCCGCCCGGGGCGTCGGCGTGGACCGGCTGCTGCTGCAGACCGGCGACCGCCAGCCCGAGGCGATGGCCCTGTACGAGCGCGAGGGCTGGGAACCGGTCCCCGTCTACCCCCCGTACGACCGCGTCGGGCACAGCCGCTGCTACGGCAAGGGCGTCGGGTGACCCCGCGGCGCCCCCGCACCTGCTCCTCCACCGGAAGGCCCGCACCGTGAGCACCCTCGAGAGGCCGTCCGTCCCCGCGTCCCTCCGGGACGACGACTGGTCGCGGCGCAACGGTTTCCTGGAAGGAGGTGTCGAGCGCCCGGTCCGCGGGCTGCTGCCCGCGGGTGCGCTCGACGCCCCGGGACCCATCGCGCTGCGCGCCGACCTGACCGTCGCTGCAGCCGTGGAGCAGGCGGCTGCGGAGGGCGCGCTGGGCCGCACCCCCCTGGCGGTGGTCCTGCCCCGCGCCGGTGCCGCGCGCCCGCACGCGCTGGGCGACGTCGTCGCCGCCACGACGCTGGCCGGCCTGCGCGCCCTCGTGCGCGAGGACCCCGAACGGGCCGGGTCCCCGCTGCGCGAGGTCGCCGACCCGGCGCTGCCGCACGTGGGGGCCGGGCAGAGCGCCGACGAGGCGTGGGCCGCGCTGGGGGAGTTCCCCGCCGCCTGGGTCCTGGTCGACGGCCGCGTCGCCGGCTGGGTCCGGCGCGCCCGGCTGGACCAGGGACGCACCCCCGAGGACGGTCCGTGAGGACCGGCGCCCGGTCCCGCCGGGCCCTGGTCACCGACGTGCTGGGTGGCGTCCTGGCCGGGTCCGGGTCCCCGCCGCTGCGGGTGCTCGACGCGGGCGGGGGTGACGGCCGCGACGCCGTCGACCTCGCCCGGCTGGGCCACGAGGTGACCGTCCTCGACTCCTCCGGGCGGGCGCTGGCCGCCGCGCAGGAGCGCGCCGCGGGAGCCGGTGTCGCGCACCGGGTGCGCACGGTCGACGCGGACCTGGACGACGTCGCCGCCCTCGCCGCGATCACCCACCACCGCGCCGGGGGGTCGGGGTCGTTCGACCTCGTCCTGTGCCACGACGTGCTTCCCGCGCGGGGCACCCTGGCGCAGGTCGTCTCCGACGTCGCCGCGCTGACGTCGTCCGTCCGCGCCGGGGGCGCGATCTCGCTGCTGGCGCCCTCCGGCGCGCCGGCGCGGGCCGGCCTGCTGCGCCTGGACCGCGACCTCGTGCGGGGGGCGCTGCTGGCCGGCGGCTGCGACCTCGTGCCCGTGGGGGAGGACGTGGTCGACGAGGTGAGCGGGACCTCCCACTGGCACCTCGTCGCGCGTCGGCGCGCGGACTGACCCGCGCCCCCCGCGCACGGCGGCCCGCCACCCCGGGAGGGGTGGCGGGCCGCCGTGCGGTGGGCTCAGCTGGTCTTCGGCAGCCCGGGCGGGTTGACCTGCGACGTCGGGACGGCCTCGTTCGCCAGGTTCCACCGTTCCAGCGTCTCGGCGTAGGCGCCGCTCCGGATGACGTGGTTCAGCGCGTCGGCCAGGGCCTGCACCAGACCGTTGTCCTTCTTCGTCGTCGCCGCGATGTCGGCCTGGATCGTGCCGCCGCCGGGGACGGTGCCGACGATCTTCGTGTCGCCGGAAACCAGCGCGTGGTACGCCGCGGTCGGGTTCGGGCCGAAGTTCGCCTCGATCCGGCCCGACTTCAGGGCCAGGTAGGTGTCGGAGGCCTGCTGGTAGTACTGGATGGTCGCCTCCTCCCGGCCGGCGGCCTCGTTCTGCTCGTTCCAGTCCAGCAGGACCTTCTCCTGGTTGGTGCCCGAACCGACCGAGACGGTCCGGCCGGCGACGTCCTCCGGCCCCGCGATCGAGGTGATGCCGGAGTCCTTCGCGACCTCCCAGGCGAGGGTGTCGACGCGGTAGGAGGCGAAGTCGTACTTCTCCTTGCGCTCCTCGGTCACGGTGATGTTCGAGAAACCCACGTCGTACTGCCCGGAGTCCATCGACAGGAACAGGTTCTCCCAGCTGGTGGCCTGGAGGTCCGGTTCCAGCCCGAGGACGCCGGCGACGAGGAGGGCGATGTCGGGTTCGATTCCGATGACGGTCTCGTCGTCGTCGGCGCGGAAGCTCAGCGGCGGGTTGCCGTTGCCGGTGGTGCCGATGACCAGGGTGCCGCGGTCCCTGATCGCCTGGGGCACCTTGGCCGCGATCTCGGGCACCGCCTCGACGGTGACGCGGCCGCTCTGCTCGGGGCTGGTGTCGACCCCCGAGCCGCCGCTGCTGGTGGCGGCGGGGGCCGTCGCGGGGTCGGCGTCGCCCGACGCGCACGCCGACAGCACCAGCGGGGTGGCGGCCAGCGACAGGAGCCAGGTACGTCGGCTGATCACGGGTTTCTCCTCGTGCTCGGGCCTGCCCGGAGCAGGCCGACATCGCGGTCCGGCGGAGCGCCGGACCGTCAGGGGGTGGAGTGGTTCAGAGGACCTTCGCGAGGAACGAGCGGGTGCGCTCGTGCCGCGGGTGGTCGAAGACCTCGGTGGGGGTGCCTTCCTCCAGGACGACGCCCTCGTGCATGAACAGCACGCGGTCGGCGACCTCGCGGGCGAAACCGATCTCGTGGGTGACGACCAGCATGGTCGTGCCGGAGGCGGCGAGGTCCCGGATCACGTCCAGCACCTCACCGACGAGTTCGGGGTCCAGCGCCGACGTCGGTTCGTCGAACAGGACCAGGGAGGGTTTGAGGGCGAGCGCCCGGGCGATCGCCACGCGCTGCTGCTGACCGCCGGACAGCCGGCGGGGGTACTCGCCGGCCTTGTCGGCCAGGCCCACCCGCTCCAGCAGGGCCCGGGCCTCGACCTCGACGTCGGAGCGCCTGCGGCGCTGCGCCGACACCGGGGCCTCCACGACGTTCTCCAGCACCGTCAGGTGCGGGAACAGGTTGAAGTGCTGGAACACGAACCCGATGTTCGACCGCTGGCGCAGCACCTCGCGCTCGTGCAGCTCGCGCAGGTGGTTCCCGGCGCGCTCGTAGCCGATGAGCTCGCCGTTGACCTCGACGACGCCCGCGTCGACCTTCTCGAGGTGGTTGATGGTGCGCAGCAGCGTGGACTTGCCGGAGCCGGACGCGCCGAGCACGACGGTCACGGTCCCGGCGGCCACCGACAGGTCGATGCCGCGCAGGACCTCCAGGGCGCCGAAGCGCTTGTGGACGCCTTCGAGCTTGACGACCGGGCGGTTGAGGGTGGGGGTGCTCATCGAGGAGCCTCCAGACGGCGGGCGCGGGCGGCGCGCACGGAGCGGAACGCCTTCGACAGCGCCGGGTCGCTCTGGGCGCGGGAGCTGCCCCGGCCGTAGTAGCGCTCCACGACCCACTGCACGCCCGACAGGACGGTGGTCAGGACGAAGTACCAGATCGCCGCCACGAGCAGCAGCGGGATGACGCGGCCGGTCCGGTTGTAGACGACCTGCACCTGGTAGAAGAGCTCGGGCAGCGCCATGATGTAGACGACCGAGGTGCCCTTGAGCAGGCCGATGATCTCGTTGCCCGTCGTCGGGACGATGATGCGCAGCGCCTGCGGGAGCTGGATCCGCCAGAACTGCCGGCCCTGCGGGATGCCCAGCGCCGCCGCAGCCTCCCGCTGGCCGGGGTCGATCGCCAGGAAACCCGAGCGGACGATCTCGGCGAAGTACGCGGCCTGGTGCAGGCCCAGACCCAGGAACGCCGCGGTGAGCGGGGCGATGAGGTCCTGGGTGCTGAAGGACCAGAACTGCGGGCCGAAGGGGACGCCGAAGCCGATGCGGTCGTAGAGGATCGCCAGGTTGAACCAGAACAGCAGTTGCAGGATCAGCGGGACCGACCGGAAGACGCTGATGTAGGTGAAGCTGACGGCCTTCAGGAGCGGGTTGTGCGACATCCGCAGGAGGGCCAGCACGGTGCCCAGGACCAGGCCGATCGCGGTCCCGACGACGGTGAGCTCCACCGTCAGCCACATCGACTCCAGGATCGTCGCGGAGAACAGGAACTCACCGACCGTCGGCCACTCCCAGGCGGGGTTGGTGACGAGCGCGTTGACCGCCATCGCCGCCAGGACCGCCACGACCGCGGTCGCCACCCACCGCCACGGGTGCCGCGCCGGCAGCACCCTCACCGCTGTCGCGGGTTCCTGCGCCACCACCACCGGCGTGCCGGCGGCGGGGCCGGTGCGGATCGTCTCGCTCATCGTCGTTCTCCCGGCAGCTCGGTCAGGGTGGGGGTGTCGGCGCGGGCGGCCGGGACCGCGGACGGCCCGGCCCGCAGGAGGTCCCCGGCCAGCCGGTCGGCCCGCCGGAACAGCTCCGCGTCCGTGCCCGGCCGGGCGAACGCGGGCGCCGCGCCCTCCCCGGAGACCCACGCGCCGGTCGCGAAGCGTCGCGGGTGGGGTGAGCCGTCGGCGCGGACCAGCCGCCCGCGGGGGTCCACGACGAGCCGGCCGTTCGACAGGCGCGTCTCCCCGTCGGTGATCCGGTGGGCCCGCACGTCCCCGCGTTCGCGCAGTCGCGTCAGCAGCACGTCGGAGGTCCACTCCAGGTCCGGGACGGGCAGCCGGGCCTCCACGAGCGCGGCCCCGCGCACCTCGTGCGGCCCGGAGGCGGAGGTGGCCGTGAACGCACCCGCCTCCGGGTCGGCGACGACCTCCACCCCGGCGCCCAGGAACCGCAGGACCCCCGCGCGGGCCAGCGCCGACAGCTGCCGCAGCCGCTGCGGCGGCGGCCCGCTGGCGACGTAGCTGAAGAACCCGTGCCACCAGCCGTCCACGTCCACCGCCGACGAGCGGGCGTCGAGCCGGCCCGCCGCGTGCAACCCGGCCGTCACCACGTACGCGGACAGCAGCGCCGCGACGACGGCGGCGTCGGGGGAGTGGCGCGGGTCGCCGCGCCGGGCGCGGTCGTCCTCCAGGTGGCGCAGGACCCGCTCGTGCACCTCGTCCCCGGAGGTGCCCCACCAGGTGTCGAGGGGGCGGTCCAGGTCGGCCGGGTCGAACCGGTCGGCCGGGTCCGGCACGGCCCGCTCCACCAGCTCGTCGAGCTCGGCCGAACCCCACGCCGCGCGGGAGAACAGGGCGTCGAACTCCGCGGCCGCCAGCGCCGTGCGAGCGGGGTGGGAGCGGAACAGCTCGCGGTAGTGCGCTCCCGCGAGCTCCTTCGCGATGAGCGGCCACAGGTCGGCGCGCAGGTCCAGTTCGGCGTCGCCGTGCTGGGCGGCGACGGTCTGCGCGGAGTAGTAGCGGGGCAGCCCGAGGTCGCCGGGGGTGGCGTACCCGATCTTGCAGCGGTACGGCACCCCGCGCCGCGAACCGGCGTGCAACCGGGGTTCGCGCCCGCTGGGGTGGTAGTCCAGGCTCCCGTCGGGGTTCTCGGTGAACCGGCCGCCGCGGCCCTCGGTCAGCCGCACCACCAGGTCGACGAAGGCCAGGCCCATGCCCACCACGACGACGTCGGCCCCCGGCCGCAGCACGTCGAGGTCCTGGTCGCTGGTGTAGCCGGGGCGGACGTAGGCCAGCCCGTGGGTGCGGGCGAACGCCTCGGCGCGGCGCTCGCGGGGCCCGGGGCGGACGTCGAGGTGGCCCTGCGCGAGCAGCACGGCGTCGACCCGCAGGGTGCCCTCGAGCCCGGCCAGGTGCAGGTGCTGGCCGCCGTCGGCGGGGTCGTCGGTGAGGTCGAGGACCGTCCGGGGGTGGCGGTGGACCCGCACCCCCGCGGGCAGCCCGGCCAGCGTCCGTCGCCAGGCGTCGGCGAAGTAGCGGCTGGCGAGGCGGCGGGAGGTGAACGACCCGGGTTCGTGGCGCAGGACCTCCTCGCGCAGCAGGTCGTCCCCGGCGGCGGCCGCGTCGTGCACGAGGTCGGCGCGGTGCTGCGCGACCCACTCCGCCAGGCCGGGACCGTGCTGGACCGGGCCGGTCAGCCCGGTCACGGACGCGTCGGGCAGCACGCTGATGTCGGCGGCCCGCGAGTTCATCCACAGCAGCGGGTCCTGGGCCTCGCGCCAGACGCGGCCGGCGCCGGAGTCGAAGGGGTCCACCACGTGGACGTCGAGCGGGCGCTCGTCGCCCGCCGCGGTCCACTGCGCGCCGAGGCGCTGCAGCAGGACGAGCGTGCGGGGACCGGCACCGACGATGCCGAGCGAGCGGGAGGGGGGAGGGGTCGGACGGGTGGGACCAGGCACGAGGGGGCTCCGGGGGCCGCGCCGGAGGGGACCGGCGCAGTGGACGTCCGCGGGCGTCGCCGCGACGGACGGGGGTCAGACCCCCGCGCAGACCGCCGAGCTCAGCCGGCCCAGGTCGACGTGACGACGCCGGACCAGGAGGTCCCCGGGTGCGGTGCGACCGCTCATGCTGCGACTCCCATCGGTCCTGGCGGAAGCACCCTCGCCCGACGGGTCGGGGGGTTGCTGCGGCGTCGACGAGCCAGGTCTCTCGGCCGCTCTGGATGGACACCCTGAAAATAGCCCACGACCGGACGGAACGGC
This sequence comes from Kineococcus lubricus, assembly GCF_050871965.1. Taxonomy (NCBI): domain Bacteria; kingdom Bacillati; phylum Actinomycetota; class Actinomycetes; order Kineosporiales; family Kineosporiaceae; genus Kineococcus; species Kineococcus lubricus. Next base: position 29,241 of record NZ_JBJLSK010000020.1, on the reverse strand, counting down.
AAACACCCGCGGTCCCCGGCGGCGCTCACGGGCCCGGGTGGCACCCTGGTCCCACGCCCCGCACGAGCACCGGAGGGAACCCGTGACCACCGTCGAGCACACCCGCGCCTGGAGCTTCGCGCCCGGCGCCGAACCCCGCGTCCACGTCCTGCACGAGAACCCCGAGTGGTTCCCGCCGTTCGAGGCCGCCTTCCGCGCGGCCGACGTGCCGTTCCAGGAGGTGCTGCTCACCGACGGTTCCCTCGACCTGGACGCCGAACCCGCGCCCGGCGTCTACTGGTCGCGGCTGAGCGCCTCCGCGCACACGCGGGGCCACCGGCTGACGAAGGAGTACACGCGCGCGGTGGTGGCCTGGCTGGAGGGGTGGGGCCGGCGCGTCGTCGGCGGCTCGCACGTCGTGGAGCTGGAGGTCAGCAAGGTCGCCCAGCACGCCCTGCTGCGCCGCAACGGTTTCGACGTTCCCCGGACGCTCGCGGTGTTCGGCCGCGACGACCTGCCGCGGCGGGCCCGGGAACTCGCGGTGCCGTTCATCACCAAGCACAACCAGGGCGGCAAGGGGCTCGGCGTGCGCCGGTTCGACAGCCACGAGGAGTTCGACGCGCACGTCGCCTCGCCGGAGTTCGAGGAACCGGCCGACGGCATCACGCTGCTCCAGGAGTTCCTGCGCTCGGCGCAGCCGTTCATCACCCGCGCCGAGTTCGTCGGCGGGCGGTTCGTGTACGCCGTCCGGGTCGACACCTCGGCGGGCGGCTTCGAGCTGTGCCCGGCCGACGCGTGCGAGGTCCCCCCGTCGGGGCAGCCCCTCGAGGCGTGCGTCGTGGACGGCCCGCAGGGCCTGTTCTCGCTGCGCGAGGACGTCACGGCCGACAGCCCGCTCGTGCGGCGGTACGAGGACCTGCTGCGCGGGGCCGGGATCGAGATCGCCGGCATCGAGTTCCTGGAGACCGCCGACGGCCGCACGGTGACGTACGACGTCAACACCAACACGAACTACAACCCGGCTGTCGAGGCCGTCGCTCCGCGGTCTGGTCCCGGGGAGATCGCCCGGTACCTCGGCGGGCTGCTGCGCGCCCAGGCCCGTCCCTGACCCGTCCTCCCGGCCGCGCGGGTCCCGCGCGGCCGGGAGGGGGGCTCAGCGGCGCGTCAGCGGCGGCCGCAGTCCGAGGTGCTCGCGCAGCGTCGTGCCGACGTACTCCGCCGGGTACGCCCCGCGGTCCTGCAGCGCGGGGACGAGCTGGTCGACGATCTCGTCCAGTCCCGTCGGCACGAGGTACGGGGTGATGTTGAACCCGTTGCTGGCGCCCGACCGGACCCAGGACGTGAGCTCGTCGGCCAGCTGGGAGGCCGTCCCGGCGAACCCGTGCTCGGAGGAGTGGTGCAGCACCAGTTCCCGCAGCGAGAACTTGTTCTCCTCGGCCTCCGCGCGCCACCGCTGCGCCAGCGCGCGGGCGTCCGCGCCGGCGCGGTGCGCACCGCGGGTGCCGTCGATGTCCTCGATGACGGGGTCGTGCGCGGGGAGCGGCCCGTCCGGGTCGTAGCCGGACAGGTCCTCGCCCCACACCTGCCCGACCAGGGACAGCGCCGTCGCGGGGGTGACCTGCTGCTCCAGGACCCAGCGGGCCTTCTCCTCGACCTCGGCCTCGTTGTCGGCCACCACGATCTGCGTCCCGGGCAGGATCAGCACGTCGCCCTCGGGACGGCCCGCGGCGACCGTGCGGCGGCGGATGTCGTCGGCGAACGCCAGGGCGTCGGCGTGGTGGGTGCCGTGCCGGGAGAAGATGACGTCCGCGGACCGGGTGGCGAAGTCGCGGCCCGCGGGGGAGTCGCCGGCCTGGAACAGCACGGGGTGCTCCTGGGGGCTGCGCGGCACGGTCGGGGTGATCTCCACGTCGAACAGGCGGTCGGAGGCGGTGACCGGTGTGAAACCCGTCCCGTCCCAGCTGTCCCAGACCGCCTTGGCGAGGTTCACGAACCGCTCGGCGCGTTCGTACCGGTCGGCGTGGTCCAGGTGGCCGCCGCGGCGGAAGTTCGCCCCCGTCCACGCGTTGTCGGTGGTGACGACGTTCCACGCCGCCCGGCCACCGGAGAGCACGTCCAGCGACGCCAGCCGGCGGGCCAGGTCGGCGGGGTCGTTGTACGTCGTGTTCTGGGTGGCGACCAGGCCGATCCTCGAGGTCAGCCCCGCGAGCGTCGCCAGTTCGGTCAGGGCGTCCGGACGGCCCACGACGTCCAGGTCGTGGATCCTGCCGCGCTGCTCGCGCAGCCGCAGACCCTCACCGAGGAAGAACGCGTCGAACAGGCCTCGTTCGGCGGTCTGGACCAGCTGGGTGAAGGTGGAGGGGTGCATCTGCGAGCCGCTGCGCGGGTCCGACCAGATGGTGGTGTGGTTGACGCCCTGGAAGAACACCCCGAAGTGGACGACGGCGTCGGGGTAGCGCAGTTCGGTCTTCTGGTCGGTCATCGTCGGTGTCCTCAGGCCGTGGCGAACTGGTTGACGGGCCGGGCCAGGCCCAGCGTGGTGCGCAGCGTCGCCCCCGCGACCGGCGGCTGCAGCAGCCGGGCGACGCGCAGCGCCGGCAGGGTCGTGCGCAGCAGCGTGCGCAGGTCCTCGTCGAGGACCGCGGCGTGCAGGCGGACGCCGTCGACCGAACCGGCCAGCCCCGCCAGGTACCGGGCGAAACCCTCACCCGACCCCGACCAGCGGACGCGCCCGGACGCCGGGGCGCTGCCGTCGGCGTCCAGCGCCGCGAGGCGGTCCACCGCGGGGTGGGCCTCGGTGTCGAGGGCGAACTCGACGTCCAGCACGACGAGCGGGCCCCCGGCGGTGCGGCGGGCCCGCTCGTCGCCGCTGAGCACCACGTCGGCTCGCGTGGTGGGGGTCAGGTCGCGCTCGTGGACCACGACGACGGACTGCCCCTGCGGGGAGCGCGGGACGGTCAGCGGTCCCTTCACCGACCAGCCGTCCGTCTCGACGTCGACGTGGTGCAGCCGGTCGCGGTCGACGTAGCGACCCGTGGCGACGTCGCGGATCACCGCGTCGTCCTCCCAGGAGTCCCACAGCGCCCGCACGGCGCGGACGACGTCGGCGAGCTCGGCGGCCGGGTCGGCCTCGACGGGCAGGTTCACCGCCCGCGCCGCCGCCGCGGGCGACGTCGTCGCGATCCACCCCGCGCGGCCGTGGCTGGAGTGGTCCAGGGAGGCGATCTGCGCGGCGACGTGGAACGGCTCGGAGTACGTCGTCGCGGCGACGGGGAGCAACCCGATCGCGTCGGTGGTCCCGGCCAGGAACGCCGCCCGCTGCACGGCGTCGAGGTGCCCGACGGGGTTGCGGGGGTTCGTGGCGGTGGTGTCCTCGAACGTCAGGCCCGTCAGGCCCTGGGCCTGCGCCGTGACGGCGAACCCCCGCAGCCGGGCGGGGGAGAACACCTGGTCCGGGGTCGTGCGGGAGCGGCGCCAGGCGGCCGGGTGCCACCCGCCGCCGTCGACCTCCAGGAACACGTGGAAGGGGGTGGTCATGTCTGGCTCCGTGGTCGGGGGTGGGGGTGGCGTGGCGGGCCGGGGCGACCGGTCCCACCGGGTCCCGGAGCGTCGGTCCGGGAATCCGCGAAGGCCCGTGCACGACGGGGCGGGTGTGTCACAGTGGGGCACCCGAGAGCGGAGGTGCGCGGTGCGTGGACGGCGGCTGTGGGCGCGGTTGTGCGCCGCTGCAACCACTTCGGCGGCTGCGGTGGTGCAGGGGCTGGCCCTGGCGGGGCACGGTCAGTGGGGGTTCCCCTGGGTACCGGCCGACCTCGACCTCGACCCCGAACCGGAACCAGGTCCCGGTGAACTCAGCTGGGCCGACTTCGAGGCGGAACTGCACGCGCTGCTGACCGCGCACGCCGACGGGCACGCCGAAGGGACCGGGGACGGGTCCCGTCCCGGCAGCGAACCCGTGCCCTGAGGCCCCGACCCGCCGGCGGCCGCGCTCGCGCGCGCCGGCCACCTCAGGCCCGCCCGGGTTCCGCGGTGGGCAACCCGGCCGCCTCCCACGCGGGGAACCCGCCCTCGACGTGCACGACGTCGGTGAACCCGGCGGCGAGCAGTTCGGCGGCCACGGGGCCCGACCCGGCGGGCGAACCGCAGACCACGACGATCCCCTGGTCGAGGCCGGTCAGCTGCGGCAGGGCCCGGGGGCCGCCGAGGGTGAACCTCGGCCCGACCTCGTCCTTGCCGACGACGACGGCCTGCGGCAGCGCGCCGTGCGCGGCCCGGCCGGCGTCGCTGCGGACGTCGACGAGCAGCGCGCCGCCGGCGACGGCGCGCCCGGCGGTCCCGGCGTCGACGAGGGGCGCGCCGAGGGGGACGGCGGCGGGGTCGCCGAGGGGGGCTGCGGTGCGGGGTTCCTGGCTCACGTCACTCCTGGTCGTCGGCTCACGCGCTCGCGCGAGGGGGTTCGGTCGGTCGTGACCCCCGTCGGGGTCAGCCCCGTCCCGGGATCGGGTCGAGGAACGTCCCGGGGGCCGGGCGCGCGTCCGTCAGGGGAGCCCAGCGGCCCTCGACCAGCCCGTACTCCAGCTCCGGGCCGGTGGTCAGGAAGCGCTCGAGGGCGGCCAGGAGCCGGGCGACGTCGGCCGAGCCCGTCCCCACCCCCGTCGAGGCCCGCAGCCCGCCCTCGACCAGGCCGAGGGAGTCGGCGAACCGGTGGGCGCAGAACCGCCCGTCCCGGACCCCGATGCCGTGCTCGGCCGACAGGTACGCGGCGACCTCGGACACCGGGCGCCCCGGGACGGTGAACGTCACGACCCCCACGGCGTCGGCCGGGTGCGGGCGCACGACCCGCACGCCCTCCAGCGCGGTCAGGCCCCGCACGAGCTGGTCGCGCAGCGCGGCCTCGTGGGCCTCCAGCGCCCCCGCCGGCAGGGCGGCGAGCGTCGCGCAGGCCTGCGCCAGCGCGACCGCGCCCACGACGTTGGGCGAGCCGGCCTCGTGCCGGTCCGGTCCCGCCGCCCAGCGCACCGCGTCGTGGCCGACGTCGAGCGTGGCGCCCCCACCGGCCAGGTACGGCTCCGCGGCGTCCAGCCAGTCCCGGCGCCCGACCAGGGCACCGGAACCGAACGGCGCGTACAGCTTGTGCCCCGACAGGGCGATCCAGTCGATCCCGTCGCCGGCGACGTCGACGCGGCGGTGCGGCAGCAGCTGGGCGCCGTCCACGGCGATGCGGGCACCGGCGGCGTGCGCGGCCCGCGCCAGGCGGCGCAGCGGCAGCACCTCCCCGGTGACGTTGGAGGCCCCCGCGACGGCCAGCACGGCGTACCGCCCGCTCGCCAGCTCGGCCTCCAGCCGGGCGGTGGTCTCCTCGGCGTCGGCGCCGCCGCGCACCACCGTCGTGCGCGCCGACCGCTCCCAGGACAGCAGGTTCGCGTGGTGCTCCACGTCGGCCACCAGCACCCGCCCACCGGCCGGGACGGCCCGGGCCAGCAGGTCGAGGGCGTCGGTGGTGCTGCGGGTGAAGACGACCACGTCGTCCGGGCGGGCCCCGACGAAACCCGCCACCTGCTCGCGGGCCCGCTCGAACAGCGCCGTGCAGACGCGGGACAGGTACCCGGCCCCGCGGTGGACGCTGGCGTAGTGCGGGAGCACCTGCGCCACGCGCGCCGCCACGGTGGTCAGCGCCGGGGCGCTGGCGGCGTTGTCGAGGTTCGCGTACGTCGCGGTGCCTCCGGTGGCCAGCGGGACCGCGGTGCCGGCGCCCACGACGGGCAGCAGCGGCGGGACGTCCCGGCCGGTGGGGCGGGCGGGGGACAGGGTGCTCGTCGTCACGCGAGGTCTCCTCGGGGAGTGGACCCCACCGGGAGGACCGGGATCGGCCCGGCGAGGTCCGCGCTTGCCGGGCCCACCTCGGGACCGGCCAGGTCGTCACCCGGGGCACCCCGCCGCGGAGGAGGGTTGCCGGCCAGCGAGCCGGGGCTTGTCGCTGGCGCTCATGACCTGTTCCGAGGTTGCCACGGAACGGCGGTCCAGATCAAGGTCGGCCCGCCGGGGGGAACGGGACCGAGCCCCGGGAACCCCGTCCCGGTGGCTTCCCCGCGAACCGCTTGTCGATCCCGCCGCCGTCGGTCTACATTCGGGGAACACCATCCAGAGCGGCCGAGAGTCCTGGCTCGACGACGCCGCAGCAACCCCCCGAGCCCGGGCGAGGGTGCTACCGCCAGGTCGATGGAGTCCGTGATGCGCACCACCGATGTCGTCGCCCCCTGCCCCGACCCGGGACCGGGACCCGCCCGATGACGATCGCCCCCCTCGTCGCCGGTGCGGCGGGGCGGCCGACGATCAGTTTCGAACTGTTCCCCCCGCGCTCGGAGGCGGGCCGGGAGACGTTGTGGCGCAGGGTTTCGGAGTTGACGGCGGCCGCACCGGACTTCGTGTCGGTGACGTTCGGCGCCGCCGGCGCCACCCGGGCCCCCAGCCGGGACCTGCTCGCCCACGTCCTGCGCACCACGGCCGTCCCCGCCATGGCCCACCTGACGTGCGTGGGGGCCTCGCGGCGGGAGGTCGTGGAACTCGCCGGGGAGTTCCTCGACGCCGGGGTCCGCAACGTCCTGGCCCTGCGCGGCGACCCGCCCGCCGGGGTTCCCGGCTGGAGGCCGCACCCCGACGGCGTCGGGACCGCCGGGGACCTGGTGCAGCTGCTCCAGGTCGCCGACCGGCGCCGCCTCGCGCGCCGCGGCGGCCCCCGCCCGGTCGACGAGGGACCGCTCAGCCTCGCCGTGGCCGCGTTCCCCCGGGACCGCGACGACCACGAGATGGCCGTCCTGCGCGCCAAGCAGGACGCCGGCGCGCACTTCGCGATCTGCCAGGTGACGTTCTGCGCCGCCGAGTACGCCGCGCTCGTGCGCCGCGCCCGGGCCGCGGGGATCACCCTGCCGCTGCTGCCCGGGATCGCCGCCACCGACGACCCCGGCCGGCTGCAGCGCATCGGCGCCCTCACCGGCGTCGCGCCCCCCGCCGGGCTGCTGGCCGCCCTCGACACCGACGACCCCGCGGCCCGCCGCCGCGCCGCCACCGCCTCCACCGCCGCGCTCGCCCGCGACCTCCTGGCCGCCGGGGCCCCCGGGCTGCACCTGTACACCTTCAACGCCGCCGGCCCCGCCCTCGACCTGCTCGACCACCTCGACCTCGACCGCTCCCGCCGAACCGACGACCGCCGCGCGACCGCCGCGGCAGGAGGACCGACCCGATGACCGAGAACCCCCCCGCCTGGACCGCGACGATCCTGGGCTACCCCCGCCTCGGACCCGACCGCGAGACGAAGAAGGCCCTCGAAGCCCTCTGGGCCGGCCGCGCCGACCTCGCCACCACCGAGCAGCGGCTCGCCGCCGTCCGCGCCGCCACCGTCCGCCGGCTCAACGCCCTCGGCCTGCCCGCGCACGACGGCTCCATCCCGTCGTCGTTCTCGGCCTACGACCAGGTGCTCGACGCCGCCGTCGCCGTCGGCGCCGTCCCCGAGCGGTTCGCCGACGTCGTCGCCGCCGACGGGACCGTCGACCTCGCCGGCTACTCCACGATCGCCCGCGGCCGCGGCGCACAGGCCCCGCTGGAGATGACGAAGTGGTTCGACACGAACTACCACTACCTCGTCCCCGAGATCGGCCCCGGCACGACGTTCCGCTTCGCCGACGACCGCGGCGTTCGGGAGTTCACCGAGGCGCTCGCCGACGGTTTCCTCACCCGCCCGGTCCTGGTGGGCCCGGTGACGTTCCTGCTGCTGGCCAAGGCCGCCGACGGCAGTCCCGCCGGGTTCGCGCCGATCTCCCGCCTCGACGACCTGCTCGGCGCCTACGCCGACCTGCTGAGCGCCTACGCCGCAGCGGGCGCGGAGTGGGTGCAGCTCGACGAGCCGGGCCTGGTCAGCGACTCCGCGACCGCCGGGGTCGAGGACCTGCCCGGCCTCGTGCGCGCCGCCTACGACCGGCTCGCCGCCGTCACCGGCCGCCCCCGGCTGCTCGTCGCCACCCCCTACGGCGACGCGAGCGGGTTCCTGGGGTCCCTGGGCGCCGTCGAGGGCCTGGCCCTGGACCTGGTGGAGGGGTCGGTGCCCGCCGACCGGTCGGTGCTGGCCGGCAAGACCGTCGTCGGCGGCGTCGTCGACGGGCACAACGTCTGGCGGGGCGACCTCGTGGGGGCCCTGGCCACGCTGCGGCGGCTCGAGGGGGCCGCCGCGCACGTCGTCGCCGGGACCTCGACCTCCCTGCTGCACGTGCCGCACGACGTGACCCGCGAGACCGCCCTCGACGAGCGGCTGCGCGGCTGGCTGGCCTTCGCCGACCAGAAGGTCGCCGAGGTCGTCCTGCTGGGCCGGGCCCTGGGCGACGCGGAGGCGGCCGGACCCGCCCTGGCCGCCGCGGCGGCGGCCCGCGCCGACCGGCTCGCGGCCCCCGGCGTCGTGCGCCCGGAGGTCCGCGACCGGCTCGCCGCCCTGACCCCGGAGGCGTTCCAGCGCAGCGACTACGCCACCCGCCGCGCCGCGCAGGAGCAGGCCCTGGACCTGCCCCTGCTGCCGACGACGACCATCGGCTCGTTCCCGCAGACCACCGAGATCCGCCGGGCTCGGGCGGCGTGGGCGCGCGGTGAGCTGACCCAGGCGGCCTACGAGGAGTTCCTGCGCGCCGAGATCGACCGCGTCGTGCGGTTGCAGGAGGACCTCGGCCTCGACGTGGTCGTCCACGGCGAACCCGAGCGCAACGACATGGTCCAGTACTTCGCCGAGCACCTCGACGGGTTCGCCGTCACCCAGCACGGCTGGGTGCAGTCGTACGGTTCGCGCGGCGTCCGGCCGCCGATCCTGTGGGGCGACGTGACCCGCCCGGCGCCCATCACCGTGCCGTGGAGCACGTACACCGCCGGCCGCACCGCCAGGCCCGTCAAGGGCATGCTGACCGGTCCGGTGACGATCCTGGCGTGGTCGTTCGTCCGCGACGACCAGCCGCTGGCCGACACCGCGAACCAGGTGGCCCTGGCCCTGCGCGACGAGGTCGGCGACCTCGAGGCGGCCGGCATCGGGATCGTCCAGGTCGACGAGCCCGCGCTGCGCGAGCTGCTGCCGCTGAAGACCGCCGACCAGAAGGCCTACCTGGACTGGTCCGTCGCCTCGTTCCGCCTCGCCACCGCGGGCGCCGGCGACGCCACCCAGGTCCACACCCACCTGTGCTACTCGGAGTTCGGCGAGGTCATCGACGCCATCGACGGCCTCGACGCCGACGTCACCAGCATCGAGGCCGCGCGCTCGCGCATGGAGGTCCTCGCCGACATCGCCGGCGCCGGCTTCGGCCGCGGCATCGGCCCGGGCGTGTACGACATCCACTCCCCGCGCGTGCCGTCGGCCGAGGAGGTCGCCGGGCTGCTGCGCGCGGCGGTGGCCTCGGTCCCGGCCCGCCAGGTGTGGGTGAACCCCGACTGCGGGCTGAAGACCCGCGGGTACGCCGAGACCACCGAGTCGCTGCGGCACCTCGTCGAGGCGGCCCGCACCGTGCGCGCCGAACTGCCCGCCGCCGCGCGCTGACGACCCACCCGGAACGAGAGAGGAACGACGTGTCCGTCGACGAGACGCTGCCGACCACCGGAGCACCCGCCCCCGCCGCCCCCGCCGCCGGGAGGCGGCTGCGGGGCGACCTGGGGGTGTGGAGCATCGTCTTCATGGTGGCCGCCGCCGCGTCCCCGCTGGGGGTGATCGGCGGGCCGGTGGCGATCGGGATCTCCACCGGCAACGGTGCGGGTTTCCCCGCGACGTACGTCGTCGCCGGCGTCGCGCTGCTGCTGTTCGCCGTGGGGTTCACGGCCATGACCCCGCACGTCGGGACGGCGGGGGCGTTCTCCGCCTACGTCAGCCGCGGCCTGGGGCGCCGCACCGGCCTGGGGGCCGGGTTCGCCGCCCTGCTGTCGTACCTCACGCTGGAGGCCGGCGTGTACGGGCTCATGGGACCGGGGGTCGACAACCTGCTCGTCAGCTACGGCCTCCCGCACGTCCCGTGGTGGGTGTACGCGCTCGCCGCGTTCGCCCTCGTGACCTTCCTGGGGCACCGGAACATCGAGCTGTCGGGCAAGGTCCTGGCCGTGGGGCTGGTCGCCGAGGTCGTCATCGTCCTCGTCTTCGACGCCGTGGTGGTGTTCTCCGGCGGGGACGGCGGGCTGTCGACCGGCATCGTCTCGCCCACCGCGATCCTCTCCGGCGCACCGGGTCTGGGCATCCTCTTCGCGATCCTGGGTTTCCTGGGGTTCGAGGCGACGGCCGTGTTCCGGGACGAGGCCCGCGACCCCGAGCGCACCGTCGCCCGCGCGACGTACCTGGCCCTGGGGCTGATCGCCGTGTTCTACGCGGTGTCCAGCTGGGCGCTCGTCAGCGCGTACGGCGACGAGGACGCCGTCCGGGTCGCCACCGACTCCGGGGGGACGATGCTGGCCGACGCCACGCAGGAGTACCTCGGGACGGTGGGCGCCCACGTCGTCCAGGTCCTGTTCGTGACGAGCGTCTTCGCCTGCATCCTGTCGTTCCACAACATCGTGGCCCGCTACGTCTTCGGCCTGGCCGGGCGCGGTGTCCTGCCCCGCGGGCTCGGGGTCGCGCACGCCCGCCACGGGTCCCCGCACCGGGCGTCGGCGGCGACGTCGGCCGTCGTCGCCCTGCTCATCGTCCTGGGGGCGGTCGCGGGGCTGGACGCCATCGGGCAGTACTACACGTGGCTCGGCGGTTTCGCCTCCGTCGGGGTCGTGGTCCTGTACGCCCTGACCAGCCTGGCGGTCGTGGTGTTCTTCGCCCGCCGCCGCGAGCTCGGCGTCGGGGTGGTCCGGGGGATCGTCGCCCCGGCGGTCGGGTTCGCCGCGCTCGGGTTCTTCCTGGTGCTCATCCTGCAGAACCTGACGGGACTGGTCGGCGGCAGCGTCCCGCTGGCCTGGACCGTCGTCGGCCTGCTGGTGCTCGCGTTCGCGCTCGGCCCGGTCGTGGCGCGCCGGGACGTGCCGGAGGGCGGCCGGTGACGACCGGGTCGGCGGAACTGGTGGTCCGCGTCGCCGCCCCGTCGGACCCGCTGGCCCGGCCCCTGTTCGCCGACCTGGCCCGGGAGTACGGGACCCGGTACGGCGGGACGCCCGAGGAGGTCCGCGCCGAGCTGGAGCGGTACCCGGCGAGCGAGTTCGCCGCACCGCACGGCGTGCTCCTGCTGCTGCTGGGGGACGGCGCGGCCGTCGCCGGCGGCGCCTACCGCCGGTACGACCCGCGGACGGCGGAGCTGAAGCGGATCTGGACCCACCCCGCGCACCGCCGCCGCGGGCTGGCCCGCCGGGTGCTGACGGAGCTGGAGCGGCGGGCGGTCGCGAACGGCTACGACCGGGTGTTCCTGACGACGGGCCCGCGCCAGCCCGAGGCCCGGCACCTGTACCTGACCGCCGGGTACGCGCCGCAGTTCGACGTGGACGCGGACCCGGAGACGATCGGGGCGCTGGCCTTCACCAAGGACCTGCCCGCCCGGCCGTGGCCCGCGGCGACCGGGTAGTCCCCTCGGCCGCGGGTCAGGGGGTGACGGTGAGGACCGGCTCGGTGCGCCCGGAGGTCAGCGCGGCGGTCGCGGCCTCGGCGACGGCCTGGGCGACGAGGCCGTCGGCCAGCGACGGTGAGGGGGCGACGCCCTCGCGCACGGCGGTGACGAAGGCGTCCAGCGCGGCGGCGTAGGTCGGGCGGACCCGCTCGAACCACCCGGGGTGCAGGCCGTCCTCGACGACGCGGCCCGCGCCGTAGCGGGTCACGGCGCCGTCGCGGTGTCGCCGCGCCTCGGCCATGCCGGCCGACCCGTGGACCTCGATGCGCTCGTCGTAGCCGTAGGCGGTGCGGCGCACGCAGTCGATCTGCACGAGCGCGCCGGTCGACATCCGCACGGAGGTGACGGAGGTGTCGACGTCGCCGTGCTCGGTGATGCGGGGGTCGGCCAGGGCGGCGCCGAGCGCGGTGACCTCGACGGGTTCGGCGCCGGTGATCCAGCGGGCGAGGTCGAAGAAGTGCACCGCCTGGTCGCGCATCTGCCCGCCGGAGACGGCGACGTACTCCAGCGGCGGCATGGAGGGCCCGCGGCTGGTGAGCTGGACGAGTTCGACGTCGCCGAGGTCGCCGGACCGCACGAGCTCGCGCAGGTGGGCGTAGTCGCGGTCGAAGCGGCGGTTGAAGTCGACCATCGCCGGGACGCCGCGGGCCGCGACGTGCGCGCTGACCTCGCGGGCGCGGTCGAGGTCGAGGTCGACGGGTTTCTCGCAGAACACCGCGAGCCCGGCGTCGGCCGCGCGGCGCAGGTGGGCCGCGTGGGTGTCGGTCGAGGAGGCGATGAGGACCGCGTCGAACCGCGCGGGGTCGAACGCGTCGTCGAGGGAGGCGACGACGCCGGTGCCGTGGCGGTCGGCGACCGAGCGTGCGCGGGTGGTGTCGACGTCGAACACGTCGAACCGCACGTCGGGGTGGGCGGCGAGGTTGACGGCGTGGACGGACCCGATGAATCCCGCACCGATGAGGGCGACGCGCATGCTGGAGGCTCCTGGAGGACGGCCGGTGGACCGGTCCAATGTAGGGGTGCGGCGCGGGTCCGGGCAATCGCCGCGGACCCGTCCGCGGCGGTCGGCGGGAGGACCAAGGACCCTCGCGGCCCCGGCCGGCCGCGCGCACGCTGGTGCCGTGGACGAACTCACCGACCTCGGCCCCGACGCCTGCCGCGCGCTGCTGGGCACCTGCGGGGCGGGCCGGGTCGTCTACACCGAGCACGCGCTGCCGGCCGTCGTCCCCAGCCGCTACGTCGTCCGGGGAGGCCGGCTGTGGTTCCCCGTGCCGTGGTGGACCGCCCTGGCCGGCCACGCCGACGGGGCCGTCCTGGCCTTCCACACCGACCGGTTCGAGACGGCGTCGCGGGCCGGGTGGAGCGTGACGGTCCTCGGCCCCTGCCGCACCGTCCCGGCCCTGGCGGCCCCCCGGGCGGCCCGCGACCTCGCCCCGGGGGAGCCGGTCATGGCGCTGGACGTGGTCGGCCTGCGGGGCCGGGGGCTCGGCACCGCCCGGCTGGACGTCCCGCCCGCCCGGGCGGCCCGGGCTGGGGTGCCCGGGTGACCGGCCGCCCGCGGCGCCTGGCCGGCGCCGACTGCCGCCGGTTGCTGGGGGAGTCCGGGGTCGGGCGCCTGGTGTTCACCGAGGACGCGCTGCCCGCGGTGGCGACCCTGAACTACGCGGTCCGCGGTGGTGCGCTGCACTTCCGGACCGCGGCCGGGACCGCGGTGGCCCGCTGCGCCGGGAACGCCGTCGTGGCCTTCAACGTCGACTCGAGCGTCGACCCGACCCTCGACCCGACCGTCGACCCGAGCGTCGACCCGAGCGTCGACCCGAGCGTCGACCCGAGCGTCGACCCGGCCGGGGGTGACCCGCCCGGGGGTGCGGCGTGGAGCGTCACGGTGACGGGGCGCTGCCGCCGGGCCGACCCGGGGGAGGACGTGCGCTCGGCGTTGCAGGCGTGGGCGCCGGGACCGCGCGAGGAGTTCTTCCGCGTCGACCTCGCGCTGCTGGAGGGGTTCTCGCTGGGGTGAGGCGGGGACGGCCCGCCGGCGGCCCGCCGGCGGCCCGGTGGCGCCCGGCGGTGCGCTCGGGCGGCGATCGGGACCCCTTCCGCAAAATTGTCCTCATGTCCTAACATGACTGGACCATGACGATCGGTCGTCACGTCGCCAGGCCCAGCTACGACGCTGTCCCGCCGGCTCCCGGCCGGTCCGCCGTAAGCGACAGGAGGACCCCATGACGCTGCTGCACCAGGACGCGCCCGAGACCACCACCGAGGTCGTCCCCGCCACCCTCCGCGCGGCCCGCCAGACGCCGACCGCGCTGTGGAACGACTCCGCCGACCCCACCGAGCTCGGGACCGCGATCCGCGAGTACGGCGCGGTGGGCGCCACCTGCAACCCCGTCATCGCCCTGACCTGCATCAAGCAGGACCCCGGCACCTGGGTGCCGCGGCTGCGCGCCCTGGCCGCCGAGCACCCCACCGCGGGGGAGAACGCGCTCGGCTGGCTCGCCGTGGAGGAGCTGTCCCGCAACGCCGCGAAGCTGCTCGAGCCCGCGTTCGAGGCCAGCGGCGGCCGCAACGGCCGGCTGTCGGTGCAGACCGACCCCCGCCTGCACCGCGACCCCGAGGCGCTCGTCGAGCAGGCCGTGCACTTCTCGCAGCTGGCGCCCAACACCATCGTGAAGATCCCCGCCACGAAGACCGGCATCGAGGCCATCGAGGAGGCCGCCTACCGCGGCGTCTCGATCAACGCGACCGTCTCCTTCACCGTCCCGCAGGTCGTGGCCGTCGGGGCCGCCATCGAGCGCGCGCTGGACCGCCGGGCCGCCGACGGCCTGCCCGAGCAGGAGTTCGGCCACGTCGTGACCCTCATGGGCGGGCGCCTGGACGACTGGATGAAGGCCACCGTGAAGCGCGACCACGTCATGGTCGACCCCGGGGTCCTGGAGTGGGCCGGTGTCGCCGCCCTCAAGCACGCGCACCGGGTCTTCACCGAGCGCGGCTACCGCTCGCGCGTGCTGTCCGCGGCCTTCCGCAACCACCTCCAGTGGTCCGAGCTCGTCGGCGGCGACCTCGTCGTCTCCCCGCCGTTCCAGTGGATCAAGGACATCAACGACGACGACGTCCCGTTCCGCACCGACGCCATCGACCAGCCCGTCGACGAGACGACGATGCGCGTCCTGCGCACCAAGGTGCCGGACTTCAACCGCGCCTACGAGGTCGACGGCATGGCGGTGGAGGAGTTCGAGCGGTTCGGGGCCACCGTCCGCACGCTGCGCCAGTTCCTCGACGCCGCCGCCCAGCTCGACGCCCTCGTGCGGGACATCATCGTCCCCGCCGTCTGAGGACGCGCTCCCGGAACCCCGTCGCGGGAGGCGCTCTGCGCAGGAACACCTCCCGCGACGGCCCGGCCTCGCGGTGCCCGGTGGCGGCCCGTCACCGGCGGGCTGACCGGGTGGCGCGGTACCGCCGAGCGGGTGAGCCGCGGTCGAGACCGCGCCGGGCCCGCTCGACAACCACCGTGTGCAGCAGCAGAACCACGCCGTCGCGTCCTGGTGGCGCCACCTCACCCCCGCCCTGCGGGAGGACCTCCTGGACCTGGGGCCGGGGGAGTTCCTGCCCGGCCACCTCGCCCGGGACCTGCGGTCCTTCGGGGTCCACGTCGACGACCTCGCCGTGGCGCTGCGGCTGCACGGCAGCACCTACGCCGTGCACGCCCAGCCGCCCGTCCTCGTGGCCTTCCTGGCCGCCGAGCGCGCCTGGGAGCAGGGCTGGCGGGAGGACTGACCCGGCACCCGCGTCAGGCGCCGAACGCGGCCTCGAAGCACGCCAGCGCCGTCTCCCGGGCCCGGCGCAGCCCGGTGTCCAGGTCCACCGCCCGGTGCTCCTCGGACAGGATCTCCACCCCCCACGGCCCCCGGTAGCCCAGGTCGTGCAGGACGCGCAGGAAACCGGGGACGTCCTGCGCCCCCTCGCCGCAGTAGCGGCGGCGGTCGCGGGTGTCCTCGAACAGGGTCCCGACCGGGGCGGCGTCGGCGTCGTCCAGCTCGACCTGGAACACCTGCTCGGGCGTCAGGGCCCGGGCGAGCTCGTCCAGGCCGGTGCCGGCGCGCACGACGTGCCAGTGGTCGACGGCCAGGCCCACCGCCGGGTGGTCGACCCGCCGCACCAGGTCCGCGCCCGCGGGCAGCGAGGACACGGCGGCGAACGGCAGCGGTTCCAGCGCCACCCGGGTCCCGTGGTCTGCGGCCTCCGAACCCAGCCGCCGCAACGGTTCCACCAGCGGTTCCAGGTCGGTCCACGCCGGCCCGAACGCCGTCCCGGCCTTCACGACGGGGGAGCCGAACACCTCCGCCGCCTCCAGCAGCATCGACCACCGGTCCCGCCAGGCCCCGTCCTCGCACCACCAGTCGGTGACCAGCTCCACCTCCACGTGCTCCAGCCCGGCGGCCCGGGCGTGGTCGGCGACGGCCCGGAGACCCGTGGTGCGCCGGACCACGTCGAGGTCCTCGTGGGCCAGCCCCAGACCGGCCCAGCCGCCGCGGGCGACGGCGTCGATCCGCGCGAACGCCGAGTGCGGCGACACCTCCGAAGGGTCGCCGGGGCGGGCCGGGCCGGACGTCGTCCAGCAGGTGGCGATGAGCTGCGGGGTGTCCACGGGAACCTCTCGGGCGGTGGGGCGGGCCGGTCGACGGTACCGGCCGCGGGCGACGTCCCCCCGGGGGATGACCCCGGGCGGCCGCGGGGGGCCCCGGGGGGAGCGGCGATCCCCGACCGGGGACGGACGCCGGACCCGGCCCCCGCCCGCGATCCTGGGCGGGAGGTCGCCGCCGGGGCGACCACCCGGAGGGCCGGACGTGGACGACGTGGACACGGTGCAGCGCAGCGCGACGCGGCGGCGGGGTTCCCCCGCCGCCCCCGCTCCCCGGGGCGCCGGGCGCGTCCCGGGCGCGGTCGCCACCTGGGTGTTCCTGCTGTCCGGGCTCGCCTCGGTCGCCATGGCGGTCCACGCCCCGCTGTCGGACCGGGCCTCCTCGGCCCCCGCGGTCGTGGCCGACGTCGTGTTCGCGACGAGCTGGCCGAGCCTGGGGTACGGCACCGTGCTGCTGCTGCTGGCCCGATCGCTGGGGCAGCGCAAGCGCGCGGCCTGGTGGACGGCGGTGGTCGTGACCGGCCTCAACGCGCTGTTCAACCTCGCGTGGTCCCTCACCGGCCCCGACTTCCCCGCCCCGGCGCTGCTGGCCGTGCAGTCCGCCGTGCTCGCCGTCCTCCTGCTCTCCCGCGGGGAGTTCACCGTCCTGCCCTCCCGGCGGGGGGTGCGCCGGGCGCTGCTCGTCGGGGGCGGGGCGAGCGCGGTGTGGCTGCTGGCGGGCACCGGCCTGGTGCTGCTGGCCGAGCAGACGAGCGGGGCGCCGCTGGTCCGGCTCTGGTACGCCGCCGCCGGGACGCTGGTGTCGGTCGACACGTTCGTCGTGTTCCCCGACGGCGTCCTCGTCCCGGGCTGGGTGGACGTCGCGCTCAACTCCGCCGGCACCGTCCTGGTGCTGCTCGTCACCTGCTCCCTGTTCCGGCCCGCGGCCGACCCGGCGGCCCTGGGGGCCGACGAGGAGCGGCTGCGGCACCTGCTGGCCACCGAGGGCGAGGGTGACGCGCTGGGGTACTTCAGCCTGCGCCGCGACAAGACGGCCGTGTTCGCGCCCAACGGCCGCGCGGCCGTGGTGCACCGGGTCGTCGGCGGGGTCAGCGTCGCCGGCGGGGACCCGGTGGGGAACGTGACGTCCTGGCCGGCGGCCGTGGAGGCCTGGCGCGACCAGCTCGCCGCGCACGCGTGGGTCCCGGCCGTCGTCGGCGCCTCCGAGGCCGGGGCCGCCGTCCACCACGCCGCCGGCCTGCAGGTCCTGGAGGTGGGGGACGAGGCGGTGCTCGACGTGGACGCCTTCAGCCTCCAGGGGCGGGCCCTGCGCGGGGTGCGGCAGGCCGTGAACCGCGCCCGCCGGGCCGGGGTCGAGGTGAGCGTCCGGCGTCAGGTGGACGTCCCCGCCGGCGAGCTGGAGGAGCTCGCCTCCGCGGCGGTGGCGTGGCGCGAGGGCCGCGAGCGCGGGTTCTCGATGGCCCTGGGGCGGCTGGGCGACAGCGCCGACCCCGACCTGCTGGTCGCGGCCGCGCGCGGCGGCGACGGGGCGCTGCTGGCCGTGCTGACGTTCGTCCCCTGGGGTGTCCACGGCGTCTCGCTGGACCTGATGCGCCGCGACCGGCAGGCCCCCAACGGGACCGTCGAACTCGTGGTCACCGAGGTCGTCGAGCACGCCCGGCGCGACGCGCTGCAACGGGTCTCGCTGAACTTCGCGGTGTTCCGGTCGGTGTTCGACCGGGGCTCGCGGCTGGGTGCCGGCCCCGTCCTGCGGCTGTGGCACCGGGTTCTGGTGGTGTTCTCCCGGACCTGGCAGCTGGAACAGCTCTACCGCAGCAACGCCAAGTACCGGCCCCGCTGGGTGCCCCGGTTCGTCTGCTTCCACCGCACGTCCGACCTGCCCCGCATCGGCCTGGCGGTGGCGCGGGTCGAGCAGTTCCTGCCCTCGCGGCGGGGCTGACCCGGCCCGGGTTGGCAGCCCGGCCGGCAGGGACCAGGATCGACGGACCACCGGCGGCACGGGAGGAACGCGATGGCGACGACGAGGGCGACGACGAGGGCGACGACGAGGGCGACGAAGGAGCACGGCGACCCGGAGGACGGCGGCGCGGGCCGCGTCCCGCGCAAGGCGTACGAGGCGCGCCTGCTGGAACTGCAGCGCGAACTCGTCGTCCTGCAGGACTGGGTGGTGCGCACCGGCAGTCGCGTCGCGATCGTCTTCGAGGGCCGGGACGCGGCCGGCAAGGGCGGGGCGATCAAACGCATCACCGAGTACCTGAACCCGCGGACCGCGCGCATCGCGGCGCTGCCGGCGCCCAGCGAGCGGGAACGGGGGCAGTGGTACTTCCAGCGGTACGTGGCGCACCTGCCGACGGCGGGCGAGATCGTCCTGTTCGACCGGTCCTGGTACAACCGGGCGGGCGTGGAGCGCGTCATGGGTTTCTGCACCCCGGCCGAGCTGGAGACGTTCCTCACCCAGGCGCCGGAGTTCGAGCGGATGCTCGTCGACGACGGGATCCACCTGCTGAAGTACTGGTTCTCGGTCAGCGACGCCGAGCAGGAGCGGCGGCTGCGCTCGCGGCTGGAGGACCCGATGCGGCGGTGGAAGCTGTCGGACCTGGACCTGGAGTCGCGCCGGCGGTGGGTGGAGTTCTCCCGGGCCAAGGACGAGATGTTCGCCCGCTGCGACACGCCGTTCGCGCCGTGGTGGGTCGTGGAGGCCGACGACAAGCGGGCCGCCCGCCTGAACTGCATCTCGCACCTGCTCGACCAGGTGCCCTACGAGGAGCTGCAGCCGCGGAAGGTGACCCTGGGGCGGCGGCCGGCGGCGGGGGAGTACGTGCGCCCGCCCCGCGAGACGTTCCGGTACGTCCCGGACGTGGCCCGCGCGCTGCGCTGAGAACGCGCTACCCCAGGTCGAGGCGCTCGGTGACGACGTCGCCGACGTGCAGGTGGACGTGGACCGCCTCGCCGGGCGGGCTGAGGGGACCGAGCAGGTCGTCGAGGGCGGCCAGGACGACGCCGCGGACGGTCGCGGCCGCGGTGGGCAGGTGGGTGCCGAAGAGGGCGGCGACCTCCACGGTGACGCCGGTGAGGGTGTGCCGCTCGTCGGTGGCGCACAGCAGCGACGTGACGCTCACGTCCCGGACGTGGTCGACGGCGGTGCGCAGCTGCGTGACGACGACGTCGGTGGTGACCAGGAACTCCCCGAGGTCGTGACGGCCGCGCACGGGGTCGGAGGGGCGGTGGGCGCGACGGGCCAGCGCGAGCAGGTCGGCCCGGACGGCCTGCCAGCCGGTGGGGGTGTGGCGGCGCAGGGCGAGGGTGGCGTCGGCCAGGACGCGGGCGCCGCGCCCGCTGCTCGTCTCGTTCACCGCCACTCCTCCAGCGCGTCGGACAGGGTCGTGCGGGCCCGTTCGAGCAGTCCGCGGACTGCCGCGGTGCTGGTGCCCAGCACCGTGGCGATCTCGGCGTAGGACAGGTCCTCCACCTCCCGCAGCAGCCAGGCGGTCCGCTGCCGGGGTGGGAGCAACCGTAACGCCACGTCGAGCGCCTGTCGCAGGGCCGACTCCACGCTCGTCCGCTCCGGATCGGCGCGCAGGTCGCGCAGCTGGTCCACCACCTCCTCGACGGGGACGAACGGCCGGGAGCCGGACGCGGGCCAGCGCCGCAGCCGGGCGAAGGCGGCGTGCCGGGCCAGCGTGAACAGCCAGGTCCGCAGGCTCGCGTCGCCGCGGAACCCCGGCAGGCCGCGCCAGGCGGCGAGGAAGGTGTCCTGGAGGCAGTCGTCGACCTGGTCGCGGTCGTCGAGCAGGCGGCCGGCGTACCGGGCCAGGGCGGGGCCGTGCCGGTCGACGATCGCGGCGAACGCCTCGCGGTCGCCCAGACCCGCCCGCCGCGCGAGCACGTCGTCGGCGCGCGGGTCCCCCGCGGGGTCGGTGTCGCTCACGCCGTGCTTCTCCATCGTCCGGTCGTCGTAGTGGGTGGAAGCGGAGCACGGGTGGGGTGCGGGCGCGACCGGAGCTCGACGGTGTGACGCGGGTCACGTCGTTGAGGCCGTGACGATCCGGCGCCCGGGCGCTCCAACCCTGCGTACGCACGAGCCCCGGCCGCCCGGCCGGACCCACCGAGGAGGACCCGTGACCGACACCACCAGCACCCGCCCCGCCACCGTCACCCAGACCAGCGCCGCGCACGGCACCACCGGCGCCCGCCCCTCCGGCCTGGTCAGCGACCACGGCGCCACCACCATCGCCGACACCGTCGTGTCCAAGATCGCCGGGATCGCCGCCCGTGACGTCTCCGGCGTCTTCGCCCTGGGCGGCGGCGCCGCCCGTGCCGTGGGTGCCCTGCGCGAACGCATCCCCGGCGGCCGCGTCAACCACGCCCAGGGCGTGTCCGTCGAGGTCGGCGAACGCCAGGCCGCCATCGACATCGAGCTCATCGCCGAGTACGGCGTCGCCATCAGCGACCTCGCCTCCGCCGTGCGCCGCAACGTCATCGCCTCCGTCGAGCGCATGACCGGGCTCGAGGTCACCGAGGTCAACCTCGAGGTCGCCGACGTCCACCTGCCTGAGGAGGACAGCGACGACGAACCCCGCACCGTCCGCGTCCAGTGAGCCGGGGGAACCGGTGAACCCCGGAGGAGCGGACGCCGCCGAACTGGCCGACGCCCTCGCCCTCACCGTCCAGCGGGTCCCCGGCGTCGCGCGGCTGAACGCCGGTGCGCTGCAGGAGATCGGCACCTACCTGCCCGGCCGACGGGTCGCCGGTGTCCGGCTCCCCGGGACGCTCACCGCCGGCCCGGACGCCGAGCCGGTCGAGGTCCACGTCGTCCTGCACCCCGGGGCGCCCGTGCGCGACACCGCCCGCGACGTCCACGCCGCCGTGGCCGGCGAACTGGCCCGCCACCACGTCGAGGTCCCCGTCCGCGTCCACGTGGACGACCTCGCCGACTGACCCCCGTCCACCTCTCCCCCCGGGAGTACCTCGTGTCCTCGTCCACGACCGGCCTGCTCGCCGGTCTCCTGCTCGCGCTCATCGCCGGGGTGGCCGGGCTCGGCTGGTTCCTGCTCGCCCTGCTGTTCGCCGCGATCGGCTACCTCGTCGGCGCGCACCTCGAAGGGCGCATCGACCTGCTCGCGCTGCTGCCGGGCCGGGGACGGGGCTGACCGTGCCCACCACCGTCGCCCCGCCCCGTCCCGGCGAGACCACCGCCGACCCCGGCGACCGCGGCCGGCTCGTCGTCGCCGACCGCGTCGTCGTCCGCGTCGCCGCCGCCGCGGCCGCCACCGTCCCCGGCAGCGTCCGCACCCGCGACGCCGACGCCGCCCGGACCGGCGCCGACCGCTCCGTCGGCGCCCGCGTCGGCGCCCGCGTCGGCACGGCCGTCGACTCCGTCCTGAACCGCTCCTACCCGGTGGCCGAGTGCACCCGGGCCGGGAACCGGGTCCGCGTCGGGGTCCAGGTCGCCGCGCAGTGGCCCACCCCCGCCGCCGACCTCGCCGCCCGCGTCCGCACCGAGGTCGTCGACCAGCTGTCCCGGCTCGCCGGGGTCGTCGTCGACTCCTGCGACGTCACCGTCGCCGACTACGTGCGGTCCCGCCCGCGGGGCGGGAGGGTCTCGTGAGCGCCCCGTCCGGCGGGCACCCGCTGCCTCCCGCCGCCCGCCCCACCGGGGCCGGCCGCGTCGGGGTCGTCGGGCCGCTGCTCGCCCTCGCGCTGCTGGCGCTGGCCGTCGTGGCCGCCCGCGAGGCCCTCGTGGCGCAGGACCTGGCCACCGGCCTCACCGGCGGCCGGTCGTGGGCCGCGCCGGTGCTCGACGCCGCCGGCGGGCTCACCCCGACGGCCGGTCTCACCGCCGCCGGGGTCGCCCTCGCCCTGCTGGGGGTCTGGCTGGTCCTGACCGGCCTGGCGCGCCGCTCCCGCCGCACCGTCGGCATCGCCGGGACCCCCGCCGCCACCACGACCACGCGCGACGTCGCCCGGCTGGCGACCGGCACGGCCCGGCAGCAGGACGGCGTCCTGAGCGCCTCGACCCGCGCCGGCCGCCGCACCGTCGACGTGTCCGTCACGGCCACCACCACCGCCGTCCGCGACACCGTGACGGCCGCGGTGACGGCGTCCCTGACGCACCTGGACCCTGCACCGCGGGTCCGGGTCAGCGTCTCCGCCCCGTCCGGGACCGGACGCGGCGCCCGAGGAGGTGCACGGTGAAGCGCAGCGTCCTGGCGGTCGACCGGCTGGTCGCCGTCGTGCTCGGGCTCGTCCTCGTGGCGGCCGGGACCCTCACCGCCGCCTGGGGCAGTGGGCAGCTGTCCCGCTGGTGGCCGCAGGCCCCCGACCGGCTCGACCTCGGCGCCGCCCGGGACGCCGTGGACGCGGGCTGGTTCGGCGCGGCCTGCGCCGGCGCCGCCCTCGTCGCCGCCGTCCTGGCCGTGTGGTGGCTGCTCGCCCACGTCCCCCGCCAGGGTGTGAAGACCCTCGGCCTGCCCGGCTCCGGCCCCGGCGGACAGCTGCGGCTGAGCGCGGGGGGGCCCGCCGACGCGGCCGCCGAGGAGTTCGCCCTCACCCCGGGCGTCCGCTCCGCCAGCGGGCGCACCCTCGACGACCGCGGCGAGCTCGTCGTGGAGCTGCGCGCCCTCGTCGAGCCCACCGCCGACCTGGCCGTCGTGGCGCGCGCCGCCGAGGAGGTCAGCGCCCAGCTGCGCCAGGTGCTCGGGCGCGAGGACGCCCGCGGCCGGGTCCGGCTGTCCGTGGCCCGCAGCGACCGGTCGCAGCGCGTGCACTGACGACGCCGCACCCGTGCCGCAGGTGGGAGGAGGTCGCCGTGGACGAGGTGGGACCCGGGCGGGCCGCGCTCGACGCGCAGGACCGCCGGCTCGTCGCGCTGCTGCGGACCGGGTGCGGCGCCACCGAGGCGGCGCGACGGCTCGGGACGAGCACCGCGCAGGTCGCGGCCCGGCTGAGGGGGTTGCGCACCCGGCTCGGGGTCGGCAGCACCCGGGCGCTGCTGATGGTCCTCGCCGAGCCGGGGGACTGACCCCGACGTCCACCCGCTGCCGTCGGGTGCGGCAGGGCCGGGACCGGTGTCCGGCGCGGGACCGGCCGGGTCAGCCCGCGAGCGCCAGGGCGCCGACGGCGAGGACGGCTCCCACCAGGGCCCCGGCCACGACCTGCGCCGGGGTGTGGGCGCCCACCCGGACCCGCGCGGCCGCCACCCACGGCACGGCCAGCAGCGCGGGCGCGGCGGCCGGGGCCAGCCCGGTCAGCACGACGGCCGAGGCCGCGACCGTCAGCGCGTGCAGCGAGATCTTCCAGGACTTCGACACGAGCAGACCGACTGCGGCGCACCCGGTCATGAGGCCGAGCAGGACCAGTGGCGCGGTGGGGGCGCCCAGCGCGCGCAGCAGCGCGCCGGTCAGGACGGTCAGGCCCACCACCATCGCCAGCAGCGGCGGGCGGTCCTGGCGGCGGGGGACGTGCATCGAGGCGTACCGGCCCCGGCGCACGCCGCGGGCCACGACCGCGTGCGGCACGACCGCGCACAGGACGGTGACGGCCAGGCCGTGCAGGGCGCCGCGCCAGGCCGGGACGGTGGTGAGCGCGCAGACCAGCGGCGGCATCACCGCGGCCAGGACCCACGGGGCGAGCAGCTCGCCGGCGAGGTGGGCCCAGCGAGGGGTGCCCGCCCCAGCCGGGGGTGGTGCTGAGGGCACCGCGGCCTCCTGTCGCCGGTCCGGGGAACGCGAAGGCCCCCGACCGGAACCGGTCGGGGGCCTTCACGTCGGTGCGCCACCATGGACTCGAACCATGAACCCGCTGATTAAGAGTCAGCTGCTCTGCCAATTGAGCTAGTAGCGCGTGCGAGAACAACTTTACCAGAGCGGGAGGGGTCTCCCGACCAGGCGTGAGGGTGGCGGGCCGGAGCTTCCCCACACCGACCCGCCGGGAACGACCTTACCAGGGATCGAACAGGTGTTCGACCCCTGGTGGCTCGTGCCGGTGACGCTCGGGGGAGAGGTGCTCGTCACCCGAGCGTCACCGGTGTGCCGTCAGGCGCGGGGCAGGGTGAAGGTCGCGACCAGCTCGTTCAACTCCGCCGCCGAACGCGACACCTCACCAGCAGTGGTCGCCGTGTGCGTGGCCCCCGACGTCGTCTGATCAGCCGCCGCCGCGATCCCGGAGATGTTCGAGGCGATCTCCTGGCTGCCGGTGGACACCTCCGTCACGTTGCGCACCATCTCCGAAGTGGTCGCCGACTGCTCCTCCACCGCCGCCGCGATCGTGGCCTGCAACCCGTCGATCCGCGCGATCACCTCGGTGATCTCCGTCAACGCCCCGGCGGCGGCGGTGGCGTCAGCCTGCGTCGCGTCCACCTTCGAGATGATCTCCTCGGTCGCCCGCGCGGTCTGCTGCGCCAACTCCTTGACCTCACCGGCCACCACCGCGAAGCCCTTGCCCATCTCCCCGGCCCGCGCCGCCTCGATGGTGGCGTTCAACGCCAGCAGGTTCGTCTGCTCGGCGATGGAGGTGATCAGCTTGACCACCTCACCGATCTCCCGGCTCGAAGCCGACAACCGCTCCAGGGTGTCCCCAGCCGCCCCGGCAGCCGAGACCGCGCTGGCGGCGGTCGAAGACGCCTCAGCGGTGGAGGAGGCGATCTCCCGGATCGCCGAGCTCATCTGGTCCCCGGCCGCAGCCACCGTCCCGATGTTCGCGCTGATCTCCTCCGTCGCCGCCGAGACGACCTGAGCCTGGGTGGCGGCCTCCTCCGCCCCCGACGACAGCTGGGTGGCCACCGTGGTCAGCTCCTCACTGGAAGCAGCCAGCGTGGTCGCGTTGCCGGCGATGCGGCGCATCGTCTCGGTCAGCCGCTCGGTGGTGGTGTCCAGCGCCGCGGCCAGCTGACCGACCTCGTCGCGGGTCTCGATCCCCACGCGCTGGTCCAGGCGGCCTTCGGCCAGACCCCGCACCACGTGCAGGACCTTGGCTAGCGGACCGGCCACCGACCGGGCCACCACCACGGCCACCACCACGGCCACCACCAGCGCGACCGCACCGATGACCAGCAGCAGCGTGACCGCGGCGTGGTAGTCCGACGAACCGTCCGCGGCCATGTCCGCGGCGGTCTTCTTCTCGGTGTCGCTGATCTTGTCGATCTGGGCGAACACCTCCTTGGTGATGGGCGTGGTGGTGCTGGCGCGGTAGTCGATGAAGCTGGCCACGTCTCCGGCCTTGGCGAAGGTGATCAGCTGCTCGCGCGCGGTGCGGTACTTCTTCATGAGGTCCTCGACCTCGGCCCGCTCGGCCTCGGGGGCCGAGGGGGAGCTGTCGAGGTACGCCTGCCACGCGTCGTCGTAGACGGCGTCGTCGGCCGTCATCTGCTGCAGCTGCTTGTCGGTGTCGGCCGGGTTCTGGGCCAGCGCGGCGTTCGCGATGTCCTGACGCAGCGTCGCGTAGGCGAACTTGACGGTGGCGATGGTGTCGACCGAGGCGATGCCCGACGTCGACATCGTGGAGAGGTTGGCCTGGGAGGAACCCAGCCGGTTGATGCCGAGGGCGACCACGGCCATCAGCAGGAGGCAGACGACGCCGAAACCGGCGAACAACTTGGAAGCGACTCTCAGGTCGCGCAGGTGGGTGAGCACTCTCACCCATCGGCGTGATCGCGGGAGAACTTGAAGGGGCCTGGGTGTAGCGTGCGCGCGCTCAGGCGGGCAGCACGACCACGCCGTCGTCGTCGGACCACAGCC
The DNA here is from genome assembly GCF_050871965.1 of Kineococcus lubricus. Taxonomy (NCBI): domain Bacteria; kingdom Bacillati; phylum Actinomycetota; class Actinomycetes; order Kineosporiales; family Kineosporiaceae; genus Kineococcus; species Kineococcus lubricus. Next base: position 3,295 of record NZ_JBJLSK010000020.1, on the reverse strand, counting down.
GGTGCCCCGGGACGAAGGTGCAGCCGCCGAACTCCACCGGGACGTCCTCCTCGCCCGCGCCGGTCTTGGCGCTCTTGCGGGGGTTCGACCCCAGGGCCTTGATGCCCAGGGCGACCCCGGCCAGGACCGCGACGTCGCGCACGGCGCCGTGGATCACGACGCCGGCCCAGCCGTTGCCCGCGGCGATGTCGGCGATCATGTCGCCCATCAGGGCGGTGTGCAGCGAGCCGCCGCCGTCGACGACGAGGACCTGCCCGTCGCCGGGCCGGCTGACGACCGACTTCAGCAGGGCGTTGTCCTCGAAGCAGCGGACCGTCCGGACGGTGCCGCTGAAGGCGCGGTGGCCGCCGAACTGCCGCAGCGGGGTGTCGCAGGAGCCCAGCCGCTCGCCGTGCTCGTCCCACAGGTCGGCGGTGGCGAACGGTGCGGTGGGGGACTGGGCGGGGTTCGTCACGGTGATCGGCTCCTCGTCGGGTGGTGGGGGTGGGGGTCGGGACCGTCAGGCCGAACCGGTCGCCGCGCCCGGTGCCGCGTCCGGTGCCGGGTGGTCGGCCGTGGCGGGGGCCGCGTGCGGTTTCGCCAGCCGCCAGGCCGACTTCGCGCCGAGGCTGGTCTCGATGTGCGCCAGCATCACCCGGGCGGCGCCCTCGCTGTCGCCGGCGGTGATGGCCTCGAGCAGCTGGACGTGCTCGGCGGCCTTCATCGCGCGTTCCTCCGGGCTCCGTTCGACCTCGAGCCCGTGCAGGCGGTAGCGGTCCGCGGTGTCCCACAGGCCGTCGAGGGACTCGATGAGGATGGCGTTGTGCGAGGCGCGGTAGACCGCCGTGTGGAAGCGGCGGTGGTGGGCGAGGTGCTCCCAGGTGGGGTGGCCGGGCAGGGCCTCCAGCCCGTCCAGGGCCGCGCGCATCTCGACCAGCTCGGCGCGGGTGCGCCGTTCGGCGGCCAGCGCGGCGGCCATCGGGTCCAGGGAGCGGCGCATCTCGAGCAGGTCGCGGGCCTCGGTGGCGTCGAGCTGGCTGACCCGGGCGTCGCGGTGGGCGTCCAGCTCGACCAGCCCCTGCTGCTTGAGCCGGCGCAGGGCCTCGCGCAGCGGGGTGGTGCTGATGCCGATCTCGCGGGCGAGGGCCGCCTGGTGGATCACCGTGCCCGGTTCCAGCTGCCCGGACAGGATGAGCTCGCGCACCTTGGTGTAGGCGAAGTCGCTCTTGGTGGCGAAGGCATCCGCGGTGACGCTCATGGTGCTCCTGTCTCGTTCCTGGCTATAACCGTAGCGCGTCGGAGGGCGCTGGTGCACTCGTGTTGAGCAGGGAAGACGTCCCAGGGCGTTCCCCCGCCCGGGCTACGGGAGCTCCCCGTCGTTGACGGCACCGGGGCTTCGTTATAACCTGCCTCCAGTGCCGCGGCGAAGAAGCCCTCTGGACTGCGGCTGCGACACCACCCGGGCTGTCTGCGCGGGCACCGGTGGCCGATGTGCGCCACGGGTCCGGCACCAGCCCGCCCATCCACCCACGTCCCCCGCTGCGACGGCGGGACGTCCCTCCCGCCCGTTCCCCATCCTCCCGGCCCACCCGCCCGTCGTGGTCGTCCGACCACGCCGGGCGGGTGGATCGCCTCGAACACCCAAGGAGCGACGTTGCTCGCAGTTCTAGGCTTCGCCACGCTGATCTCGTTCATGATCGTGGTCATGCGGCGCTGGGCCACGGCGTTCGTCGCCATCATCGCCGCCCCCATCGTCTTCGCCATCATCGCCGGGCGCGGTCTGGACCTGCCCGACATGATGGAGGTCGGCCTCGAGACGACCGCGCCCACCGCGGCGCTGCTGCTGTTCGCGGTCCTCTACTTCGGTCTGATGATGGACCTGAAGCTCTTCGACCCGATGACGAACTTCATCCTGCGCGTCTCCAAGGGCGACCCCCTGCGCATCGTCGTCGGGACCGCCGTGGTCGCCCTGGCCGTCGCGCTGGACGGCGACGGCACGACCACCTACATGATCGTCTGCTCGGCGTTCATCCCGCTGTACCGGCGCCTGGGCATGAACCCCCTGGTCATCGCCGTCCTGGCGACGATGTCGCTGGGCCTGATCTCCGGGTCGACCCCGTGGGGCGGTGCCGCCACCCGCGCCATCAGCGTCATGCACCTCGACGCCGGCGACTACTTCGTCCCCCTCATCCCCTCGCTGGCGCTGACCGCGGTCTGCATCCTGCTCGTCGCCGTCGTCCTGGGGCTGCGTGAACGCCGCCGCGTCGACGCCGACAAGATCGTCGAGCTCGCCGCGGAGCTGCGCGCCGGTTCCACCGGTTCCGGTGGGGTCGCCACGCTGCTCGGTGGCGGCGGGGCGGGCACGGGCACCACGACCGGTCCGGGCGGGACGGCCGGCGCGACCGCCGCCCCGGCGCGCCTGGGCTGGCGCTACTGGTTCAACCTGGCCCTGACCGTCGTCCTGCTCACCCTGCTCGTCCTGGACCTCGCGCCGCTGGTCATCCTGTTCATGGTCGCCTTCGTCATCGCGCTGCTGGTCAACGTTCCGACGCGGCACGAGCAGGGTGAGCTCATCAAGACGCACGGCGCCAACGCCGTCCCCGTCGTGATCCTCGTCCTGGCCGCCGGCATCTTCACCGGGATCCTTTCCGAGACCGGCATGATCACCGCGATGGCCGAGTCGCTGCTGTCCGTGGTGCCCGACTCCCTGGGGGCCCTCGTGCCCCTGTTCACGGCGCTCATCGGGATCCCGCTCAGCTTCTTCATGTCCAACGACGCCTACTTCTTCGGCATCCTGCCGGTGCTGGCCGAGTCGGCCTCCTCCTACGGGATCCACCCGATGGAGATCGCCCGGGCCGGCGTCGTCGGCCAGATGGCCCACATGATCGGGCCGGCCTCCGCGCCGCTGTGGGTCCTGCTGGGCCTGCTGAAGAAGGAACTCGGCGACTTCCAGCGGTTCGCCTTCGGGTGGGTCCTGCTGATGTCGCTGGTCTTCACCGGTTTCTGCGTCCTCACCGGGGCGATCTCCATCCCCCTGTGACCCGCCGGGGGCGCCGGGACCGCTGGCGCCCCCGCCCACCACGTCCACCTCGTTCTCCGAGCAGTCCACACGCGGAGCGTCAACGACTCCGCGTCAACAGATGGGAAGAACCACGATGGCCTCGAACACCACCTCCACCGCCGGCGCCAAGCAGTACTCCCTGGGGGTCCTGCACGGCGACGGCATCGGCCCGGAGATCGTCCCCGCGTCCGTGAAGATCCTCGACGCGGCGATGGCCGCCGCCGGCGCGGCCCCCATCGCGTGGACCGAACTGCC